>UQWP01000014.1 GCA_900544825.1 uncultured Prevotella sp.
GAGATCAGAATTCTCTGTTGTCATATACCCGTAAGCTGACCGCTTTGCGTCATTCTGCAAAGGCTCTTGACAATGAGGGCGATTGGAAGCTTCTGAACCAGAAGGGTCAGGAATATCCGATGGTATATGAGCGCACTTTGGGTGAGGAGAAGTATGTTGTTGTCGTGAATCCTGGTGCCAAGGCTGCCTCTCTCAATATCAGCTCCGTAGGTGGTAAGACTGTTTCTGTTCTTTCCACAGGAAAGGTTGGGTATAAATCAGGAAAAAAGACTGATGTGATTAAAGCTTCAGGCATAAGTGCCGCCATATTCAAGGTGGAAAGATAGTTTATGAGAAGGAACGTTTATCTGAAGGAGAAAACGTTCCTTCTCTTACTTTTATTGCAAGCGATATCTATAAAATTGCCTTCAATTCTTATTTTTGTTGCTTTTCTCTTTCCTATTTCGGAGTTTTGCAGTACTTTTGTACCGTAATAGGAAAAAAGATAAGTAAGATGAATAGACGAAAAATGAAAGTTGGGTCAATGAAGGCGTTGAAGGCTTCAATTCTTGTGGTAGCTTTTACCATAGGAGTGCTTTCTCCTGCCATCGCCCAGAACAAACAGAACAGGAAGCCTCGAAAGAAGCTGAAGGAACTGCTGATGATGGCTGATAGCCTGCGACTCCAGTTGCGGCAATCTGCTGATAGGGGACGTATGCTCCAATGGGGCGACTCTCTTCTCATGGCAGAATTGGGTAAGAGCAAGATGAGCGAGAAGAAAAAGCAAAGGTTCATGAAGCATTATGCCAAGATTCAAAGACGATTGAGCCTCTACGACCGCCAATTGTTCAGAGGAGATTCCCTGCTGGCGGCCAATTATTACAAGATAAAGTATGATACCGCCTACATCTCCCGTCCTCATGCCCGATGGACCATCAAACTGAGAGGCAATCTTTCGGGGGCTGATTTGGAAACTACGGCGAAGACAGATGGAACGGAAACGCATACCAAGGTGATGGCAGACTGCCGTGGAACCCTCTCCATGGCTGTGGCTTATCGTGGCTTGGGACTTGGCTTGGCGGTGAACCCAGCCAAGTTGGCTGGCAAGAACCAGGACTTTGAGTTCAACCTCAACTCCTACAGCAACCGCTATGGCTTCGATGTGGTCTATCTCTCGTCCAAGACATTCCATGGTCATCAGAAAGTGGGTTCCAGCGAGATTGATGTCCATAAGGGTGATATCTCGCAGAAGGCTCTGAATCTCAATTTTTATTATGCCTTCAATTATCGCAAGTTCTCCTTTCCGGCAGCCTTCAGCCAGAGCTACATACAGAAACGAAGCGCCGGAAGTTGGATGATAGGCGCCAGTTTTGATGGTTCCAAGACGAAGGTGAAGGGTATGACCATCCGCCTTAACGAGTTGGCACTCGGTGCAGGCTATGGATATAACCTCGTTCCATCCTCTCATCTGCTGTTCTATCTGTCAGCTTTGCCAACCATCACGGTATATTCTCATGACTATACCAAGATGAGAGTAGAAGCTGAAGAGGGGAGTAGTGAAACTGAGGTTCCAACCGTTCGTAACAGCATGAAATATCATTTCCCGTCTGCAATCATTACGGGTCGAGGAGCAGCCGTCTATTCCTGGCGCAACAAGTTTGCCGGTGCCACTGCGGTTTATAATTTCTCTGTAGCAGGAGATGAGGATCACCTGCAGGTGAAGAGAAACAAATGGCGAGTAAGAATGTTCTTCGGATTCAGGTTCTAGGTTCGGTCTTCACAAAGTGGATGTAAAAACTGTTAGGGCAAAAGTACTAAAAAGAAATGGAAGGCAACTTGAAGCGGTATTTTTGATGTTTTTATACAAAAGCCGTTAAAGGTAATTAAATTATGGGGATATTAGGTTCTTATTCTGATGAAAATGCTTAATTTTGCAACCCGAGAAAAGGAAGGTGTAAAAAAATAGGTATGAAACGTTCGCTCAACATATTGATGGCTTTGATGCTCTCGCTCATGGTGGTTTACCTGAGCGTGGGTACTACCGTCATGCACTGCCTTCGCTATGATAAGGTGATGGTGGGTACGGTGGCTGGCTGTTGCGTGAAACGTTGCATGGACCATGACTGCTGCCGAGGTAAGCTGGGCGCACAGGTGAACAAGCATTGTATGGATGTGAAGCAGGTGAAGCTATCGCCTACGGTCTCTATCCAACACTTTGATTTCGATGCTGCACCCGTGTTTGCAGGCATCGTGCCAGCTCTATGGCAGACGTTGCCCCGTCCTGTTATCTGTAGTATTCAGAAGGCAAGATATTGGAATCAGAACGTTCCGCATTCGCCTCCAAGGGCTTATCTTGCCCTCCTTAACACCCTGATTATTTGATTTTTTCCCTATTTGCAAATAGGTTGTAAAAGATTTTTTTGTACTTTTGCAACCAAGATTGTCGTATGCCTATCCCTATCCCTATCAGTAAAAACTTAGGGTTGCATACATATATATAATGTAAATAAGGAAAGAAACAATGAAGAAAACAATACCAGTGATTGGCATGGCATGCTCAGTATGCTCTGCCAATGTGGAGCGCAAGCTCAACTCCCTTGAGGGCATAAATTCTGCCACGGTTTCCCTGGCAGGACGCACCGCCCTTGTAGATTATGACCCAGAGAAGATTACTCTCGAAGATATGAAACGAGAGATTTCCAATGCAGGCTATGACCTCGTCATCGAGGCCGACCGTAGTGCTGAGGAAATCAATCGCCGTGAATTTACTCTCTTGAAGCGCAAGACCCTTCTGTCTTGGCTCTTCGCTATTCTCGTGATGGCGTTCTCCATGGGCTGGGTATCGCTCGGCATGGAGAATACCACCTCTATGGGCGATGGCATGATGATGGATAGCCACACCTCGGCTTTCAACAACCAGATATCCTTGATTCTCACCCTCTTGAACATGGTATATTGCGGTCGCATGTTCTATGTCTCGGCATGGAAACAACTCAAGCATCGTACCGCCAACATGGATTCGCTCGTGGCTCTGAGTACCCTCATCGCTTTTCTCTTCAGTACCTTCAATACCTTCTTCGGAGAAATGGTATGGGGCGCGAGGGGCATCGAATGGCATACCTACTTCGATGCCTCGGTGATGATCATTACCTTCGTCTTGACAGGAAGATGCCTGGAAGAGAAAGCGAAGGATGGCACGGCGTCAAGCATCAAGCAGTTGATGGGCTTGCAACCGAAGACCGCCCGACTGGTTACCAGTGAGAAGTTGGAGGAGGTGCCAATCTCCACTATCCAACGTGGTGATGTCATCGAGGTACGTGCAGGAGAAAAGATTCCGGTGGATGGCGTGGTAACCCAAGCCGAAAGCTTTATGACCGCTGATGCGGCATACGTGGACGAGGCGATGATTACAGGTGAGCCTATGCCTGTGGCAAAGCGAGTGGGCGATGAGGTCTTGTCCGGCACGATTCCTAGCCAAGGCAAACTCCGTCTGAGAGCCAAGCAGATAGGTGAGAACACCACCCTGGCACATATCATCAAGATGGTGCAGGAGGCACAGGGAAGCAAGGCTCCAGTACAGCGCATCGTGGATAAGGCGGCATTGGTGTTTGTACCGGTGGTGACAGGCATCGCCTTGATTACGTTCCTGGCTTGGTGGATAATCGGTGGCAATGCCTATCTGCCTCAGGCTATCCTGAGTGCCGTGGCGGTATTGGTTATTGCCTGTCCTTGTGCTATGGGGTTGGCGACACCTACTGCCTTGATGGTGGGAATAGGAAAGGCGGCGCAGAAGCAAATCCTCATTAAGGATGCTGCCGCCCTCGAAAATCTCCGTAAGGTGAATGCCCTCGTCATCGACAAGACGGGCACACTTACCATTCCTAATCAGAATGTAGATTTTACGAAAGGGGATGGATTGGATGATTTAGAGTCTCGTGAAACCCTCAAGCCTCATGCTTCCGAGGCAATGAAACTGTTGAAAGAGGAAGGTATCGAGGTGTATATGATGAGTGGCGACCGGGAAGAGGCGGCTCGCTATTGGGCAGACAAGGCTGGTATCGGGCATTATCAGAGCAAGGTAAAGCCTGATGACAAGCAAGCCTTGGTCAAGAAACTCCAGGCGGAGGGTAAGCATGTGATGATGATAGGCGATGGCATCAACGATACCCAGGCCTTGGCTCTTGCCGATGTCAGTATGGCGATAGGCAAGGGAACGGATGTGGCGATGGATGTGGCACAGGTTACGCTGATGGGCGATGACCTGATGGCGATACCTGATGCCGTGAAACTCAGCAGAAAGACGGTGAGCATGATTTGGCAGAACCTCTTCTGGGCATTCATCTACAACCTCATCTGCATCCCTTTGGCGGCAGGTGTCCTGTATCTCTTCGGTATCAACTTCCAGATTACGCCGATGGGGGCAAGTGCCTTGATGGCATGCTCAAGCGTAAGTGTCGTTCTTAATTCGTTAAGGCTCAAATTCATTAAGTAAAGATTAGGATAACATAATAAAAAGGTATAATATAATGTATTCAGGATATATATTGACGGGTGCCCTCTTGATGCTGGCACTCAAGGGATATTCCCAAACAGATACCGCCTCGCTGGATTCAGTCTTCAAGGATGAGGAACTGAAGGAGGTGAAGGTGGTGGCTCGCAAGGCGGGCACTTCCCGATTGGCAGGTGCTGTGAATGGCATCGCCGTGAACAAGGATGAACTCTTCAAGGCGGCTTGTTGCAACCTGGGCGAGAGTTTCACGACCAACCCATCGGTGGATGTGGCTTACAATGATGCCACGACAGGAGCAAGACAAATCAAACTCCTCGGCCTTTCGGGCACTTACGTACAGATGCTCACCGAGAATCTCCCTAATTTCCGTGGTGCTGCCATCCCTTACGCCCTCGGCTATGTGCCGGGTCCTTGGATGAAGGGCATTCAGGTATCAAAGGGAAGCGCTTCGGTGAAGAACGGATATGAGTCTATCACAGGACAAATCAACGTGGATTATCTACAGCCAGAGGATGAGCAACAGGTGGAGGTGAACCTCTTTGGTGATTCCAAGAGCCGAATCGAGGCAAACGCCGATGCTAATGTGCATCTCTCGGATAAGTGGGCTACGGAGATATTGTTGCATCATGAGAATATCCTCCAAAACCACGATGACAATGGTGATGGTTTCTATGATATGCCAGGCAGGGAACAATATAATGTGCAAAACCGTTGGGTGTATAAAGACAAGAACTACATCTTCCATGGTGGACTTGGGGCTTTGAAGGAGATTCGTACCAGCGGGCAGGATGAGGAGCATGTTCATAGTGATGAAATTTACAGAATCAAGCTCCATACCAACCGTTATGAGGGTTATATGAAACATGCCTTCATCCTCGATCACGAGCATGGTACCAATATTGCCTTCATGTCCTCGGCTTCGATGCACCAGCTCGATGCCCAGTATGGCAATAAGTTCTACGACCTCAATGAGAAGAATCTCTATGGCTCGCTGATGTTTGAGACCAATTTCTCTACTCAGCACAACCTGTCGTTGGGTTTGAGCGTTAACCATGATTACCTGGGACAGCGTGCCAATGTGAATGTTACTCCAAGACCGATAGTAGGGTTAGAAGGGGCTCCTTACCTTTTGTCGGAGATGCAGAGAATAAACGAGAAGGAGACGACTCCTGGAGCCTATGCTCAATATACCTATACGCTTGGTACTAAGTTGACGGCGATGGCTGGCGTTCGCATCGACCACAGTTCTATTTATGGCAATTTCTTCACCCCTCGCTTCCACGTGAAGTATTCGCCTATCGATGCCATCAGCATCCGCTTGTCGGCAGGCAAGGGCTATCGTACGGTATTTGGCTTGGCAGAGTACAACTATCTCTTGGCGAGCGGCAGGAAGTTTCAGATTACGGGGGATGGACTTAAGCAAGAGGAGGCTTGGAACTATGGTGTGAGTACCGCTTTCTACATCCCGATGTTTGGCAAGACCTTGAAGCTCAATGCCGAGTATTACTATACCGACTTCAAAAATCAGGCAGTAGTGGATTATGAAAGCGACAAGGACCTTATCGCCATCTACAATTTGATAGGCAAGTCTTATTCGCATACCTTCCAGATAGATGCCTCTTATCCATTGCTGAAAGGCTTGGAGATAACGGCGGCTTATCGTCTGAACGATGTGAAGTGTACCTACGATTACGGCAAGAGTTTGATGGAGAAGCCATTGACCAGCAAGTATAAGGCACTTTTCACGGCATCTTATAAGACTCCACTTGGACTTTGGCAATTTGATGCCACCATGCAGTTGAATGGTGGAGGTAGGAATCCTGAGCCTTACCAGATGGCGGATGGAAGCCAGTCATGGTCTCCTCGTTTCCATAGCTTTGAGCAAGTGAGTGCGCAGGTTACGAGATGGTTCCGTCATTGGAGCATCTATGTGGGAGGCGAGAACCTGACAGGTTTTAAGCAGAAAACTCCTATCTATGGTGCCAGCAACCCATGGGGAAGCGATTTCGAGCCGACCCTGGTTTGGGGACCTGTAGAGGGCAGAATGTTCTACGCAGGAGTGAGAGTACACTTTTAAGGGAGAATGTTAAATGTTGAATGTTAAATGTTGAATTATTAAAGCAAATAGAAAAGTTATGAAGAAGATTTTAGTAATGTTCACAATGATGATGGTGGCAATGGTAACCTTTGCCAAGGACATCAAGACCGTAGTGTTCACCACAACCCCACAGATGCACTGTGCGGCTTGTGAGAATAAGATCAAGAGCAACCTTCGCTTTGAGAAGGGTATCAAGAGCATTGAGACCTCTGTGCCAAACCAGACCGTCACAGTACAGTACAATGCCGACAAGACAACCCCCGAGAAACTCCAGAAGGGTTTTGAGAAGTTTGGCTATAAGGCTCGCATCCTGAAAGATGGCGAGAAGGTAGAGAAGAACACCGAGGAGAAGTGTGACTTGATGTAATTCCAGATGCTAATTTGATAGAAGCTGCACCATTGGCACGCAGGAATTCCTGCGTGCTATATGGTGCTTATCATAAACCATTTATATTCCTTCAGTCAGGAACTTGCGAAGATTCAGGTGCGTGATGCCGTTATCATCATTTTTGGTGAGCAGAGGAGTCATGGAGATAACGTACTTCGGATAGTTGTCTTTGATGGAACGGAGATTGCCAAACTCCCGCTCTCTGGTTGCATCGTCGGCTATGATGTAGGAAGCTTGCACGTAGATGCGTTCGCCGCCTGGTTTGGTGCATACAAAGTCGATTTCTCCCGCTTGCAGTTGTCCTACATATACTTGATAGCCCAAGCGTATGAGGTTCTGATAGATGATATTCTCTATCACTTTCTCAAAGTCTCCTTCACGTGTTCCCCCGGCAATGGCATTTCTAATGCCGTTGTCTTCGAAATAAAACTTATCGTTTGTTTCAAAGATACGTTTGCCGTGGATGTCATAGCGGTTCACCTTGTGCAGGATATAGGCTTCGCAAAAGAAGGAAATGTAATTGATGATAGCCGTTGACGTTATTGATTCGCCTTGTGATTTCATATATTTGGCGATGCTGTTGGCGGAAATCAACTTACCGGTGTTGTCAGCGAGGAAACGTACTAAATTCTCTAAGAATGGCACGTTTCTTATCTGGTTGCGCATGATGACATCCTTGAGCAATACGGTATGGTAAATATCCATCTGATATTCACGTGCATCATCCTCTTCCAGTCCTATCTTTGCCAAACCAGGTAGACCACCATACTGAATGTACAGAGCAAGTGCTTCGTCATTATCTGATAGTTGGTGAAATTCCAAAAACTCGTTATAGCTCAGCGACTGTATATAGATTTCTTTATATCTACCACCGATAAGTGTGCTCAGTTCATTGCTCAGCATACGGGCATTGCTACCGGTGATGATGATGTCTGTGTTCGGTTCTGTGCGATAACTTCGGATGGAACGTTCAAAATCCTTGATGTCTTGTATCTCATCGATAAGGATATAATTATGTTTATCTGATAAAAAGTGCTCTCCAATATAATCGTTCAGATCCTGATAGGTCTGAATGTTATCAAACTCTCTTTTCTCCTTATCTATATAGATGATATTGTTGCCGTCATCTGCCTTCTTACGGTTACGAATCATCTTCATCATGCAGCTTTTACCTACACGACGTTGACCTACTAACACGATGATGGTCTCCTTTCCAAGATACTTTTCTATCTTGTCGATATATGATTGACGAATAATAGTTGCCATATTTTTATCTTTTATAAATGAAATTTTCTGCAAATATACGATTTTTATCTTTTATAATGGATAAAAAACTAGAATATTTTGCTTTTATCTTTTATAAAAGATAAAAAATGGCGTTTTATTATCGTTTTATGATAATTATTAAGTGATTATTTATCTTCCTTCAGATACCAGTCTTTGATGTATCCGGAATAATGCTTGGCAAACTCCTCGGCTTGTCCGGGAGCGCAGGCCTTTACCTTCTTGGCTGGAATACCCGCCCAAATCTCATGTGCAGGAACCTTTGTGCCATGGGTAACCACTGCGCCTGCAGCAATGATAGCCCCTTCGCCAATGTCTGCCTTGTCAAGCACGGTGGCATTCATGCCGATGAGTGCACCTTTTCTAACTGTCGCTCCGTGAACGATGGCACCATGTCCTACAGATACATCATCCTCCAGAATGCAAGGCATTGTACCTGTTTGATGAATGCAGGCGCAATCCTGCACATTTGCTCTGTTTCCACATCTGATAGCATCCACGTCAGAGCGCAATACCGCACTATACCAGATGCTGCAGTCATCGCCAAGAATACAGTCGCCGGTTAGCACTGCGTTCTCAGCGATAAAACAATTTTTTCCCCATTGAGGAGTCTTTCCTTCTACTGTCTTTATGATAGCCATATTGAATATGTATTTGAATTTAGGTGCAAAGGTAATAAAAAATATTGGAATCATGCGCAGGTTCCGCATAAAAATAGGCATGCTACTTCAAGAATTTATTCTGTAAATGACTGCTTCTTGTGATAGGCGATAATAATTTATCGTATGAAAAAAGTCCTTTCACAAAAGTATTTTTGTTTCAGAGAAACAGGGAGTTAAGTGTGAAAGGATTTCTTCTGGATGGTACTACCTTCCTGCATCTCTCGCTTGCAATGGGGATGGAAAACGATGATGATAGGGAAAATGTGTCTATTGAAGAAGGCGAAAAGATACTCTTTTCGTATCGTTTGACTCGGGTCATCCATATAGCTGACTCTGGTCATCTATATGGATGACGGGAGTGGTCTATATGGATGACCAGAGTCATCCGATTGGAAGAACGTGTATTTCCTCCTTCTCTTCCACATTCCTTCTCCCTTTGGCAAGCGTTCTTTCTCCCCATTGAATCTGTTCCTTCACTCTCTGGTCTTAGTTCCATCTCTTACTTCTGTTGCAAGCGATGTAAAGCGATATAGATAAAAATGCCTTCATACTTAAGTATCTGTATATCAGAGTATTGAAGGCGTTGTGAAAGGAAAAAAGATTTATTTCATGTAATTCTTCAGCCGCAAATCGAAGAACTTGTCATATACCACGTAGGCATCATCCTGCTGGGTGATGAAATCCTTCTCCAGCAATCCCTTCAGGGCGGAATTTACTGAGCTTGGCGACGGGAGATGATATTTTCCACGCGGTCGCAGAAGTATTCCGGACCGGCGTAACCATTTGTGACAAAAGGATTCTTCATTACCATATCTATACCTTATTATATATTCTATGGCTGCAAAGATACAACTTTTATTCCGATTATCATAAAGTGATTATCATAAAATGATAATGAAATAAGGAATTTTATCTTTATCGTGGATAAAAGCCGGAAATTAACTGCTTTTATGATAGCAGCTTATCCAATAACGAGAACAGTTCTTCTTCTGTTTGATAAGGATAAATATCGAAGTAGGGATTTCCTGTGAGCATGGCTGAAAGCTGAGTCTTGCTCTTGTCATAGAAGATGTGACAAGGAATTCCTCTACTCTCAGCATAGGCCAGTTCGTAGCCCACGCCTAGTGAAGGATTGCTGCACTCTGCTACTACCAAATCGCTCTCTCGGAGCCATGCTGTATCCTGGTTATAGATTTCAGCATCGCTGATTCTGCCTTTTTCCTTGAGGTTTAGATTAGCCTGACCGATATGCTCGGTCAGTACGATGTCTGTCATCTGCATGTGTTCAATCATCTTTCTATAGAGATCGGCAAAGTCACGACCTCCACGAATGGAACCTGCAAAATATATTTTCTTTTTCATCATTCTTGAAACTTAAAAAAAACTTTTCTATGTGAAAATGTTTGTTGTAACTATTTATCCTTTTCCCATTGAGGATTCTTTTCCTCTACAGTCTTTATAATAGTCATATTATACAGATATTACAATATAGCTGCAACTTTGCGAATCTGCTTAAGTTTTTCTACCAAAGCATTATCTTTTCGAGCAGTATGCATATTGTATTTCATCTGCAATTTTAGGAGAGAATCTGCAGGAATATCTAGTGCAGCCTCAAACATCAGAGCAGATGTTGTGGTAACGGGACGTTTGCCATTCAGTATTTCGTTGAGTACGGAATATCCCATACCGATACTTTCCGAAAACTTTCTTTGCGAAATGCCACGTTCTTCTAATTCATCTTTCAAAACCTCACCTGGGTGAGTTGGGTAAAACCCATCAAAGGTTGTTTCCATTATATATATGTTTTATTGATTGCAAAGATAATACTTTATATTTAGTATTCGCTATTTTTGCGAATGTTTTATGGGTTTTTATCATTATATGCAATGATTTTCTGCAAAAAGTTTGGCGAATAGTTGGATTTTTACTATATTTGCAATCATAAAAATAGATTTTGATTATGACAGCTAGAGACGATCGGGAAAGGGAAAAATCGATAAGAGAAACTATTGGTAAGTTTTTCTTTGATTTGGCAAAAACTACTTTCTAGGTGTTGGTGTTATTTCGACAGTTTTATTAGCTGTTATTGGGTACTATATTTTAAAACATAAATAATATGGAAGGATTAATTATAATTTTGGGCGGTGTCGCTGTTTGCGCAGCCTTGTTTTTGCTTTGGATGATGAAGACTAAAGTTGGTCAGAAATGGGTGAAGGAGTTATAAAGTTATAGATGATAAATGCTTCAAAAGAAAAGCATTTATCATCTATGTATAACTATTCAAAGCTATCGAGAATGGCGAATTGAATCGTGAACACGGTATGGAATGGGATGCTGAAGATATGAAGGTTCATCAGCAAAAGATGCTTGATATGATCATAAAAAGATAATGGATAGGAATAACAGAAAAAGGGTTGCAATCCTCGGAAAGATGGATTGCAACCCTTTATACCTTATTAGATATATGATAGAGCTATGATAACTCTATCATATATTCATTTGTGGAAGCTGATTACAGCTGAGCCAACTCTACAACCTTATCTACTGCAGCACTCAAACCGTCCTTGTTCTTACCGCCAGCCTGAGCATAGTGAGGCTGACCGCCACCGCCACCCTGAATCAACTTGGCAGCTTCGCGAATCATCTTACCAGCGTTCAAACCGTGATCCTTAACCATATCATCGCTGAACATCACGCAGAGCATAGGCTTATCGTTGTGGTAAGAACCTACCACGCAGATCATGTTCTCTGGCAATGCCTCGCGAACCTTGAATACCAAATCCTTGGCAGCTGCTGGCTCCATTGGCAATACGGCTGTAACAACCTTCACGCCGTTGATTTCTCTTGCATTCTCTACAAGCTTATCCTTGGCACGCTCCACAGCCTGAGCCTGGAACTTCTCAACATCCTTCTTCAAGGCATCGTGCTCGTCGATGTACTTTCTGATGACACCCTCGAGATCCTTGGCATTATTGAACAAGCCCTTCAAGGCTACGATGGTATCCTGCAAGCCGTAGATAGCTTCCTCGCAAGCCTTGCCTGTCAAAGCCTCGATACGGCGGATGCCGGCTGCTACACTGCTCTCAGAGATAATCTTGAAGAAACCAATCTTACCAGTGCTCTTGGCGTGAATACCACCACAGAACTCAGCAGATGGACCGAAGCGAACCACGCGAACCTTGTCGCCATACTTCTCGCCGAAGAGGGCGATAGCGCCAAGCTCCTTAGCCTCCTCGATAGGAGTATCGCGGTGCTCATCCAGTGGATAGTCGGCACGGATCATCTCGTTTACCATGCGCTCTACCTTGCGGAGCTCCTCGTCTGTTACCTTCTGGAAGTGAGAGAAGTCGAAACGCAGGGTATCCTTATCTACATAAGAACCCTTCTGCTCTACGTGGTCGCCCAAAACCTGCTTCAGGCAGTAGTCGAGCAAGTGGGTAGCTGTATGGTTGGCTGCGCTTCCCTCGCGGCTCTCGATATCTACGCAAGCCATGAAATCAGCGTTTACATCCTTTGGCAATTCCTTTACGATGTGGATGCTCTGGTTGTTCTCGCGCTTGGTGTCGATAACCTGGATAGTCTCATCCTCGCTAACGAGCACACCCTTGTCGCCAACCTGTCCACCCATCTCACCATAGAATGGAGTGTTGTCGAGTACCAGCTCATAGAAGGTGTTCTTCTTCTGAGTCACCTTGCGGTAGCGCAGGATATGGCACTCATATTCTGTATAGTCGTAACCCACGAAGTTCTGGTCGCCTTCCTTCAAAACCTCCCAGTCGCCGTTCTCTACGGCTGCAGCATTGCGGGCACGCTCTTTCTGCTTCTTCATCTCCTCGTCGAAGCCTGCAGCATCTACGGTGTAACCATTCTCACGGCAGATCAACTCTGTAAGGTCGAGAGGGAAACCGTATGTATCGAAGAGGCGGAATGCGCTTACGCCGTCGAGCTGAGTCTCGCCATGAGCTTTGAGCTCGTCCATATCACCATTGAGGAGGTTGATACCCTTCTCCAAGGTGCGGAGGAATGAATCCTCTTCCTCTTTCATCACGCGGGTGATGAGCTCCTGCTGAGCTGGCAACTCTGGGAAGGCTGCACCCATCTGCTCTACCAATACATTGACGAGCTTGTACATGAATGCCTGCTTCTGACCGAGGAATGTGTAAGCGTAACGTACGGCACGGCGCAAGATACGGCGGATTACGTAACCAGCCTTGGCATTGCTTGGCAACTGGCCGTCGGCGATAGAGAAGGCTACGGCACGGAGGTGGTCGGCGCAAACACGCATAGCGATGTCGATCTTCTCCTGCTCATCCTTACCCTCACCATTCTCACCTGTAGGAGTAGTGAAGCCATACTTCTTGCCAGAGATAGCCTCGATATCCTTGATGATTGGCTGGAAGATATCTGTATCATAGTTAGAGTGCTTGTCCTGCAACATGCGAACCAAGCGCTCGAAGCCCATACCTGTATCGATAACGTGCATTGGGAGTGGTTCGAGAGAACCATCAGCCTTGCGGTTGTACTGCATGAACACGATGTTCCAGATTTCGATGACCTGAGGGTTATCCTTGTTTACCAACTCATGGCCTGGTACCTTAGCCTTCTCCTCTGGAGTACGTGAATCCACGTGAATCTCTGAGCAAGGACCGCAAGGACCTGTATCGCCCATCTCCCAGAAGTTGTCGTGCTTGTTACCATTGATGATGTGGTCGGCTGGCACGTGCTTAGCCCAGTAACCTGCTGCCTCGTTGTCGCGTTCCAGACCTTCCTCCTTGCAGCCCTCGAACACGGTAACATAGAGGTCGGCAGGGTTGAGCTTCAAAATACCAGTCAGATACTCCCAAGCCATATCGATGGCGCCCTCCTTAAAGTAGTCGCCAAAGCTCCAGTTACCGAGCATCTCGAACATGGTGTGGTGGTAAGTGTCATGACCTACCTCTTCGAGGTCATTGTGCTTACCGCTTACACGGAGACATTTCTGAGTATCAACACGACGAACATCCTTGCCTGGGTCCTTTGTACCGAGGATGATGTCTTTCCACTGGTTCATACCAGCGTTTGTAAACATCAGCGTTGGGTCATCCTTGATAACCATTGGTGCTGATGGAACAATTTTGTGGCCCTTACCTTCGAAGAATTTCTTGAAGGATTCGCGCACTTCATTAGCTGTCATCATATTATCTTTTATATTAATCTTTTTTAATTCTCAAATGTTGTTTCAGAGGCTGTATTTCTCCTCTGTTTTGATTATTTTTTGCCCTTAAGGGCATTTTCTTCCGAAAAACTTTGCAAAGATAAGAAGAATTGCTTAATTTTGCAACAAAATTAATTATTTTTGAAATTAAAGTTTGGAAAAATGGCTTTAAATACAGATAAAAACGTAAAATTGTACTATTCCATCAAGGAAGTGGCTGAGGAAGTGGGTGTAACGGAGTCAACTCTCCGTTATTGGGAAAAGGAGTTTCCTTTCCTCAGACCTAAGGTGGGCGTGAACAAGGTGCGTCAATATTCTGACAAGGATATTGAGCAGGTGAAACTCATCTATAACCTGATCAAGGTGAAGGGATTCAAGATTGCTGCGGCACGTAAGTATCTGAGTCAAAACAGAACGGGTGCCGAGAAATCGTCTGACGTTCTCGACACCCTTATTTCTGTAAGAGATCAGCTCAAGGAGCTCAAGAAACAGCTCGACGGACTGGTTTAATACTTTGAACTTTGAGGTTTGAACTTTGAACTTTATGATCAGTAAAAAAGGGTAGGAAGGCTTACCAGCATTCTTCGCCGAAGACCTCGGCGATGGTAATCTTGCTGGCCTCTTTCTTGCTGAGCTGATGGCTCCAGGCTACTCTGCCCTTGGTGGATGCACCTGGACCATAGTTCTTGTATTCGCTGTACTCGGCAGTTTCTTCATTCTTCGGGTTGCGCCAGTTGTCCCAACCTGCAGGTGTGATGTGACTGCCCATCTCGCAATTCATGAAAAGGGTCTTGGCGTATGGGCGCCAAGGACGACCCAGATATACCTTGTCAACACCCGCATCAGCTGTCAGCTTGCACTTGTTGAAGACATAACCGTATTTCTGACCAGCAGGGCTTGATGCGGCTGTGATGTAACTGTTTGCCTTGCTGTGAATCTCACAATTCTCAAACCATGCCAAGCTAGGACCGAAGATGAAATCGGTGGTTCCCTCGATGTAGCAGTCGTAGAAGGCGATGCGGGAGCCTGCCTTGCCAGTATAAACGGTATCCTGATTACCCAGAAGACGGCAGTTCTGTACCAGCACATGGTCGCCCTCGATGTGGAGTGAAACAGCCTGTCCCAGTTTGGCGGCATTATTTTCGATGGTGATGTTCTTCAGTGTGATGTAGCTACCTTCTACCTTGAGGGTATAGGTGCGGAAGGTTCCCATCTTCTTGCCTTTGGCAGATGCATCTGAGTCGAGTCCGCCGATAGGCATCAGAATATTGGCATGGTCATCCCAGGTGATGATGGTCTGGTCGCGGTCTTCTCCGCAGATCGTGATGTTGGTGAGCCATGATGGGATGATGAGTTTCTCCTTATACACGCCCTTTTTCACATAGATTACCTTGGTGTATTCCATAAAGGCACGGCATACCTGGATGGCTTCATCGATGGTGCGGAATTCGCCCGTGCCATCTCGCGAAACAACCAGTGTATCAGGATTATCGTACTTGTTGGCTGCAGCCAGAGGCAGCATAGCCAACATCATCAGGAATGATAAAAAAAGCTTTTTCATTGTTTTGTTTGTTTTTGTTTTAATGATTGTAGTTTATTCGTTTTGATGAAAATCAGGAGCCGGAAGTAGCAGGCTTCCAGCTCCTGATCTCAGATGATATCATCTTTGTTCTTTTCAGCTGATGATATCATCCCTGTTCTTTTCTGATTACAAGATTCTCTGCACTTCCTGCAGATCCTCAATAGTCTTGAGCTTATCCATGATGATCTTCACTTCATCACGGTCGTGAATACGAAGTTCGATGGTTCCGTCGAAGATTCCGTTATCGCTGCTGATGGTGAGCTTATGGATGTTGATGCCCAGCTGGTCGCTAATGATGCGGCTTACATCCAGGAGCATACCCTTGCGGTCGATACCCTTGATCTCGATGGTGGCATCGAAGAGCAACTGCTTGTGCATATCCCATTTGGCATCCACGATGCGGTTGCCGTAGCTTGATTTCAGCTTGGCTGCTACATTGCATGAACGCTTGTGAATCTCGATGCGGTTCTTGTTGTCGATGAATCCCATCACGTCGTCGCCCGGAATGGGGTGGCAGCAGGATGGGAAGATAAACTGATTGATGTTTTCTTCGGTCAGGATGAGCGGCTTCTTCTTATTGAAGTCCTTGCCCACCACAAAGAGTTCCTGTGGCTTTACGATGCCGCCCGTTTCCTCTTTCTGCTTGTTCTTGCCCAGGAATGGGATGTAGTCGCGCCAGCTAGACGATTGCTTCTGTTTCTTGGTCTTGCCCTGCAGCTCATCGAGGTCTTTCTCTCCGAGCAGGATGCAGTGCTCGCCTAGCGACTGGAAGAAGTTGTCGCGCTTCTGGATATTGTGGAATTCGCAGAGCTTGTCCACTACCGAGTTGGTCATCTCCAAGTTGTTCTTCTGCAGCCATTCGGTGAGGATGCTCTCACCCTTCTTCTGCACTTCGCGTGAGTCACGTCGTAAAATTGCCAAAATCTTGCTCTTAGCCTTGGCTGTGCTTACGAAGTTCACCCATGCAGGTTGTACGTGCTGACTCTTGGAGGTGAGAATTTCCACCTGGTCTCCGCTGTTTAGCTTGTGGCTCAGAGGCACCAGCTTGTGGTTTACCTTGGCTCCGATGCAGTGGCTACCCAGGAAGGTATGTATCTGGAAGGCGAAGTCGAGTGCAGTACATCCGGCTGGCATCGTGATGATTTCTCCCTTCGGGGTAAAGACGAAGATTTCGGATGCATAGAGGTTGAGCTTGATGGCATCAAGGAAGTCCATTGCGTCAGGCTGTGGGTCGTCTAGAATCTCCTTGATGGTGCTCAGCCAGTCGTTCAACTCGTTCTCATCCTCGGTATATTCGCCACCCTCCTTGTATTTCCAGTGGGCTGCGAATCCCTTTTCTGCCACCTCGTCCATGCGGTCGGAGCGAATCTGTACCTCTATCCAGCGTCCCTGCTTACTCATCAGGGTTACATGGAGAGCCTGGTATCCGTTAGCCTTCGGGTGGTTCAGCCAGTCACGCAGACGGTCGGGATGGCTCTTGTAAATCTTACTGATGGCTACATATACGTTGAAGCATTCGTTCACCTCGTTAGCGCGCACCTTAGGTGTCACGATGATGCGAACAGCCAGGATGTCGTAGATTTCATCGAAGGAAACGTGCTTATTCTGCATCTTGTTCCAAATGGAATAAGGGCTCTTGACGCGTGCCTTGATCTTGTAATCCACCCCAAGCTTATCCAGTTCCTCACGGATAGGAGCGGTAAATTGTGCAAAGAGGGTGTCACGCTGCGATTCTGTATCTGCAAGCTTATGCTCTATGTTGGCATACTCCTGTGGATGGTCGTAGCGGAAGCTGAGGTTTTCCAGTTCGGTCTTGATTTTGTTGAGTCCGAGTCGGTTGGCGAGTGGTGCATATATATATAAGGTCTCGCCGGCAATCTTGTATTGTTTGTTGGCAGGCTGCGATTCCAGGGTGCGCATGTTGTGCAGTCGGTCGCAGATTTTGATGAGAATCACTCGGATGTCATCGCTCATGGTGAGCAACAACTTCTTGAAGTTTTCAGCCTGTGCAGAAGCCTGGTCTCCAAAGATGCCACCACTGATTTTGGTGAGTCCATCCACGATCTGTGCCACCTTGGCACCGAAGATGTTGGAGATGTCTTCTACCGTATAGTCTGTATCTTCTACCACATCATGGAGCAGTGCTGCGCAGATGCTGGTAGAACCCAATCCCATTTCCTCACAGGCAATCTGTGCCACGGCGATAGGGTGCATGATATACGGTTCGCCAGACAATCGGCGCACGCCCTTGTGCGCCTGACGGGCGAAGTTGAAGGCTTTGGTCACGATATCTACCTTCTTGCGGTGTCGCGAGCTGAGGTAGGTGTCGAGTAAATGCTGAAAGGCATCACCGATCAGTTTGTTGTCGGCCTGCTCTCTTTCTAGGTCTTTCAAGTTCTGGTCATCCATAGCTGTACCCTCCTATTTATAATATGATTAATGATGTATTACTGAAGCCCACGATCCTGGGCGTGGGCTTTCAGTAGATAGATTTTTTTATTTTACTTTGATTTTCTTTCCGGCGCGAATGCTATTGCCCGAAATCTTGTTCAGCTTCTTGAGCTTCTTCACGGTTGTTCCATGGCGAGCAGCTATCTCCGAGAGTGTATCTCCGCTCTTGATGGTTACGCTCTTGCTTCTGTCTCTCTTGCTCTTGCCCCTCTTGCCGCGGCTGTTGCGTGAAGACTTGCTTCGGCTGCTACGTGAAGATGATACGCTGCTGCGTGAACGGCTGCTGCGAGAGCGGCTGTAGCTTGGCTCATCGTCGTTGACATCTACCACATCACGCTTCTGCAGAAGCTCATCAGCACGGTAACTGAAGATGGAATCCCTGTTGTCGATGAAGGCTCCGATGAGTGATTCCGGCAGACGTACTGGCATTGGCCTGTGACTGCCGTTGATGATGTCACGGCGATATTGTGGGTTCAGGTTGCGAAGATGCTCGGCATCAATGTTAAGAACCTTGGCAATCTGCTCGATATGAACATCCTGGTTCACTTCCACGGTGTCTGTCTTGGTTGGCAACTCTGTTACCATCGGACAGATGTTGTGGTCGCAATAATAGTTCATAATATAGTTGGCTGCGATGAAAGCTGGTACATATCCACGTGTTTCCTTTGGCAGGTATGGATAGATTTTCCAGTAATCTGTCTCGCCCTTGGCACGATGGATAGCCTTGTTTACCTTGGCTGGTCCGCAGTTGTAGGCTGCAATAACGAGGTTCCAGTCGTCGAAGATCTTATAGAGATCGCGCAGGTAGTGGGCTGCGGCATAAGATGCCTTCACTGGGTCGCGGCGCTCATCGTAGAGGGTGTTTACCTCCAGACCATAGCGCTTGCCTGTGCTCAGCATGAACTGCCAAAGACCTGTAGCTCCTACGCGGGAAACTGCCTTGGGGTTGAGTGCCGACTCGATAACCGGCAGATATTTCAGCTCCAGTGGCAGGTTGTATGCTTCCAATGCCTCCTCGAAGATGGGCATGTAGAAGTTGCTGGCACCCAGCATGAAGCTTACTGAGCGACGAAGTTTGCCGCTGTAGCGGTCGATGAACTTCTGTACTACCTCATTGTATGGCATTTCAATGAGAGTAGGGAGTCGCTTCAGTCGGTCGATATATACCTGTGTTTCGAAAACCGGATTCACATCACGGTATTTGCAAGAGGTGTCGGCCATCATGTAAGCCTGTGTATTGTAGAGGTGAAGAAGGCTGTCGAGGTTATCTTCCAAACCTTCAGGAACTTCGATTTCCTCCTGCTTACCGTCCTTGTCGGTCACGGTAATTACATCGTCATTGTCTTCTGCATTGTCGTTTTGGGCTTGAATGCCCTGCCAGCTAAACAGCATCGCTGCTGCCATGATGATTATTTTCTTCATTATCTAATTTCTATTGTTTTCTATTTTAATTATATGCTTCTTTCTCGTTTTGTTTTCTGATGGTTACTTTTAGAATTTGAGTGAGCATTGCAGTCCGAGTGCGCCTGAGCGCAGCGGGTTGTTGTATCTGCCGTTATTGAGCACAGCAGGCTCCACTCTGAGACTGAGGTCGTCGGAGATGTCGAATTCTGAGAGCGATGCATCTACATACGCATCGATGACGGAGAAGGCGTAGATGCCTATCATCACGAAGGTTCCCATATCTCTCCAGCGGCGGAATCTGTCTTTACGCTTGCGGAAGATTTCCTTGTAGCGTTCTATGTTAGAGGCGTCGATGGTGGCTCCCAGGTGCAGAAACTGGTTGTAGCTCTGTGTGTTCGGGTCATCATCCATAATGTCGAGGTAGGCCTGCGAGTAGTCGTGATACATCTGGTTATTCCAGGTGATGGCGTAAGCGCAGCCCACGAAACCACCATATATAATAGGTAGTTTCCAGTATTTGCGGTTGTAGATCTGTCCTGCTCCGGGCAAAACCAGTGCAAGCCACATGGCGCGCTTGGCATCTGGTCGCCAGGTAGCCCAGTCGCGCTTCTTCTTCTGCATCGGCTTGAGCGAACTGTTGAGCTTAGCCAGATTCATACTGTCCTTGGCTGTGATGACAGAATCAACCGAAGTCTTTGCCGCTTCTGTCGCCATCCTTGCCGAGTCGGCAGCTGCGAAGTCAGGAACTGCCACTTCAGCCTTCGCCTTCTGTTTCTGGGCCGAAACTTGGAGCGAGGTTGCCAGCAGTAAAGCCGAAATGCAAATATGTGATAATCTTAAATTCACTTTTTCTATTCTTCTAAATCTTATTGGAACAGATAATCTGCTCCTGTTTATCGAAATAATCTGTAGCTTTCTATCGAAACAGATATTATTCCTGTTTCAGTTTATCGAAAACGTTCATGATGTGCTCCAGTTCCTCTTCATTGCTGAATGGGATGCTGATTTTTCCCTTGCCCTTGGCAGAGCAGGTGAATTGCACCTTGGTATTGAGGAATTTGGAGAGCTTTTCTCTAAGCATGGTGAATTCCTCGGGTATCTGTGTCTTGGCAGTGATTGTTTTCTTGCCGCTTTCCACGTCTTCACCGTTTTTCAGTCGCTGTACCATCTCTTCCACCTTTCTCACGGAGTAACCGTTCTTCTGGATTTCCTTGAAGAGCTTGATTTGAAGTGACGGACTGTCGAGTGCGAGAAGCGCTCTGCAGTGTCCCATATCGATTTCCTTCTTCTGGAGTGCCATCTGCACCTGTGCCGGTAGCTTCAAGAGTCGGAGATAGTTGGCAATGGCAGCACGGCTTTTGCCCACTCGCTCGGAAATCTTTTCCTGAGTCATTCCCTCGTTTTCCAGGAGATGTTCGTATGCGAGTGCTATCTCTATGGCGTTGAGGTCCTGGCGCTGGATATTCTCCACGAGCGCCATCTCCATCACGTTTTCATCGCTGATGGTGCGGATGTAGGCAGGTATTGCCATGAGTCCAGCCAGCTGTGACGCTCTCCATCGTCTTTCTCCCGCAATAATCTGGAATCGGTTTTCCGAAATCTGTCGCAGGGTGATAGGCTGGATGATGCCGATGGCGCTGATGCTATCGGCAAGTTCGCGCAGCGCCTCTTCGTCAAACTCCCGTCGTGGCTGGTTCGGGTTAGCCTCAATCTGGTCGAGAGGGATTTCGTTGATGGTGCTGCTGCCCTGAGTACGTACTCCCTCTGTCGAGATGAGGGCGTCGAGTCCGCGGCCCAGGGCGTTGTTTCTTATGCCGTTATTGAATTTCTTATGTACTGCCATTTTTTGCTTTGAACTTTGAATATTGAACATTGAACTTTCCTGATGGGTTCAATTGCCAAATCTTATCTATTCTTGTTGATAATTTCCTTTGCCAGTGCCAGATGGTTCTTGGCACCATTTGATTCTGCATCGTAGAGAATGACTGGGAGGCCGTGGCTCGGACTCTCGCTCAATTTCACGTTGCGCTGGATGACAGTCTTGAATACCAATTCCTGGAAGTGGCGCTTCACCTCGTCGTAAATCTGGTTGGCGAGTCGGAGGCGGCTGTCGTACATCGTCAGCAGGAAACCTTCTATTTCGAGCTTCGGATTCAGCTTGCTCTTGATGATCTTGATGGTGTTGAGCAGCTTGCTGATTCCTTCCAGTGCAAAGTATTCACACTGCACCGGGATGATTACGCTGTCGGCTGCTGTAAGTGAGTTCACTGTTATCAAACCCAGAGATGGGGAACAGTCGATGAGAATATAATCGTATTCTTCGCGGATGGGTTCGAGCAGTTTCTTGATCACTTTCTCGCGATTCTTAAGGTTGAGCATTTCTATCTCAGCTCCTACAAGGTCGATGTGGCTCGGCACAATGTCGAGTCCGTCGATGTCGGTAGTATAGATGGCATCACGCACATCTGCATGGTTGATGATGCACTCATAGAGCGAACAATCTACCTCGCTGATGTCCACACCCAGACCGCTGGATGCGTTTGCCTGAGGGTCGGCATCAATGACGAGTACCGTTTTCTCCAGGGTAGCAAGCGATGCAGCCAGGTTGATAGTGGTTGTTGTCTTTCCGACGCCACCTTTCTGATTAGCTAATGCAATGATTTTTCCCATTTTAAAAGTCTATATAATAACCTGATGTGTGCGCCTGCGAGTCTAAAATGGCTTTTGCGCACAGAAATTTTCGGCAAAGATACAAAAAATATGCGAGAAATATGTTTCTTTAAAGGTTTTTTCGTACTTTTGCACCAAAAAGAAAGATATTTTTATGGAAAATAAGAGACCTTTAGTGTTAATTTCAAATGATGATGGCTATCATGCCAATGGTATCAAGACCCTCGCGCGCTTTCTGAAAGACTGGTGCGACGTGCTCGTAGTAGCTCCTGAAAGTGCCCGTTCCGGATTCGCCTGTGCCTTCTCGGCTACTACTCCGCTGCGACTGAAGCAACGCCATAATATGGGCGAGGATGTGGAGGTATGGTCGTGCAGCGGTACACCAGTGGATTGTGTCAAGCTGGCGCTCGACCAGTTTTACAAGGACCGTCGCCCTGATCTCGTAATCGGCGGCATCAACCATGGTGATAATTCCAGTGTGAACAATCACTATTCAGGTACGATGGGCGTAGCCAAGGAGGGATGCATGCAGCACATTCCTAGCATTGCTTTCAGCAGTTGCAACTATGATGAGAATGCCGATCTCTCACCTTTGCGCGATGGTGTAATCCGGGTGGTGAAGATGGTGCTGGAGAAAGGCTTGCCGAAATATACCTGCCTGAATGTCAACTTCCCGGTGCTGCCTCCGTTCAAGGGCTTCAAGGCTTGCAGAATGGCACATGGTTCGTGGATCAATGAGGTGGAGCACCGCACGCACCCTCATGGATATGATTACTATTGGATGGTGGGCGATTATCGCAATGACGAACCGGATGCTGCGGATACTGATCAGTGGGCGGTGAATCATGGCTATATTGCCATCACGCCGACCAAGATTGATATCACGGATTATGATTGGATCAAGAACTTTAATATTGAACTTTAACATTGGAAGTTCCAAGTTAAAGCATATCATAAAGTTCCAAGTTCAAAGTTTCAAGTTCAAAGTATCATGAAGTATTATTTGATTGTAGGAGAGGCGAGTGGTGACCTGCATGCCAGCAGATTGATGCGCTCGCTAAAAAATATTGACGAGTTTGCGGAGTTTAGATTCTTCGGAGGTGACTTGATGGCTGCCGAGGGAGGCACTCGCGTCAAGCATTACAAGGAACTTGCCTATATGGGCTTTGTTCCTGTGCTGATGCATCTGGGTACCATCTTTTCCAATATGAAGAGATGTAAGGAGGATATTGTACAATGGAAACCGGATGTGGTGATTCTTGTAGATTATCCAGGATTTAATCTGAATATCGCTAAGTTCTTGAAAAAGAAGACTAATATTCCGGTGTACTATTATATCTCGCCTAAAATCTGGGCGTGGAAGGAATGGCGAATCCGTAGCATCAAGCGCGATATCGCCGAACTTTTCTCTATCCTGCCTTTCGAGGTACCTTTCTTCGAAAAAAAGCACCGTTATCCTATCCATTATGTAGGTAATCCTACTGCAGAAGAGGTGAATGAGTTTCGGTCGGAATATCATCAGAACTTCGTGGAATTTTGTGAAGAGAATAATCTGGACAAGCATCGCCCGATTATTGCTTTGCTTGCCGGAAGCCGTTTGCAGGAGATTAAGGATAATCTGCCTGCCATGATTGAGGTGGCAGAACGGTTCGAGGATTACCAGATGGTGCTTGCCGGAGCTCCTTCTATCGAGGATTCTTATTATGAGAAGTTCCTGAAGGATACGCCTGTCAAGATGGTGCGCAATAAGACCTATCCGCTCCTGAGTCACAGTACGGCAGCTTTGGTAACGAGTGGTACGGCTACTTTGGAGACGGCACTGTTCGAGGTTCCGCAGGTGGTTTGCTATGAGACGCCGTTGCCTCGTCTAGTTCGCCTTGCGTTTAAGCATGTGATGTCGTGCAAGTTTATTTCGCTGGTGAATCTGATTGCCGACAAGGAAGTGGTGCAGGAGATGTTTGCTGACCGTTTTCAGGTGGATGCCATCGCCGACCAGCTTTATCAGATTTTGCCTGGCAAGGAGGGCAGAGAGCGTATGCTTTCTGAATATCGTGAGGTAAGAGAGCGTCTGGGCAACCAGGTTGCTCCTGATGAGGCTGCTGCCATCATGTTCGATCTCTTGGTCAAGCGTCGTGAAATGCTGGTTAGGCTTGCCAAGGAGAGAGCCGAAGCTGCTAAAAAAAAGGCGGAACAACAGGCTGAGGCTGCAAGAAGAAAAGCGGAAGAGGAAGCCGAAAAGGCAAGAAAGAAGGCAGAAGAGGCTAGAAGACTGGCTGATGAAGAAGCCGAAAGAGCCAGAAGGGCAGAAGAGCAGCTCAATGAGTCGCAGCAGGAGGAATTGAAATAGCTGCTCCATGAGTTGTAACCATTATAAACGTAAAAAAATCCAAGCTAGAATGAATCTGGCTTGGATTTTTTCTTATTATATTTTTCCTGAACGAAGGTCTATCCGAAAAGCTGGAGAGTGTAGAGATAAATCACGGCAGCTGGAATCGCCATGAGCGATGAATCGAAGCGGTCGAGCATTCCGCCATGGCCCGGCAGGATATTACCACTATCCTTTACTCCCAGGGTGCGCTTGAAGAGACTCTCTACCAAATCGCCCCAGGTTCCGAAAACCGCTACGACTATTCCTAAACCTACCCATCCGAGAATGCTGAGGCGGTGAGCCTCGCCATCGTTGGCAATGTAACCGATGATGATGGCAGCGATAATCACGAAGATGCCACCACCTATGCTACCTTCCCAACTCTTCGCCGGACTGATGCGAGGAAACAGCTTATGCTTGCCGAAAAGCGAACCGCTACAATAAGCACCCGTATCATTGGTCCAGAGGAAGATGAATACGCTCAGAGGCAAGAGCATATCATAATGAATCTGACCGTCGAATGCCGAAGTCTCAAATGCCAACACGTTGATCATCGAGAATGGAAGGGCAATGTACATCTGCGAAAGCATGGTGTAAGCCCAGTCGTTGATGGCGTTCTTGTTGGCTGTATAGAGCCCTCCGATGAAGAGGTAGATGATGGTGAGCAAGTAAGGTACGAATACTACGAAGTTGCCCACGATACCTGTACGGAATCCTGCTACGGCAAGGAAGAAATATACTCCTGCCACGGTGGTGATGAATCGGTTGACGGTTACGTCGTCCTTTTGGTTCACCAGTCCGCAGTACTCCCAGATGCTTAGGCCTGTAATCAGGGCGAACAGGAATACCATCGCCCTAGGATTCAGGAAGCAAGATACCATACACGCAACGAAGAGTACGCCTGTGATGGATCTAATTACTAGATTTTTTTGTTTCTCAGTCATGGTCTTGCTTTTTATTCGTTATTTTTCTCGTTTTCAGAAGCTTTCTCGAAACCCTTCTCAGAAGCATCATCTGAAGTTTTTTCGGAAACCTTCTCTTCTGTCTCTTCAGAAACCTTTGCGGGAGCTTTCTCAGAAGTATTCTCTTCTGCCTCCTCCTTCGAAGCTTTCTGAGCCTCTTCATGCTCCTTGATGGCTGCCTGAACCTCAGGCATATCCTTTACGGCATCATCAATCTTAGGCTGTTCGTCCTCCATGATTTCCTGAGAACGGCTCAGCCAAGGACGCTTGCCGAAGATGTGCTCCACGTCTTCTGCCATGATCACCTCTTTCTGAATCAGCAGCTCAGCAAGGGCGTTGTGCCCCTCCTTGTGCTCCATCAGGATATTCTTGGCGCGGGTATATTGCTCGTTCACCATCTGTAGAACCTCCTTGTCTATCTCGCGGGCTGTAGTCTCTGAGTATGGACGCTGGAATGAATACTCGTTCTGGTTGTAATAGCAGATATTTGGCAATGTCTTGCTCATACCCAGATAAGCCACCATTCCGTACGCACTCTTGGTCGCGCGCTCCAGGTCATTCATCGCACCGGAAGAAATATGACCGGTGAAGAGTTCCTCGGCTGCACGTCCACCCATCAGCGAGCACATCTCGTCGAGCATCTGCTCCTTGGTGGTAATCTGTCGCTCCTCTGGGAGATACCAGGCTGCTCCGAGTGCCTGACCACGAGGCACGATGGTAACCTTGATGAGCGGATTGGCATACTGGCAGAACCAGGAAATGGTTGCATGACCTGCCTCATGGAGTGCGATGCTTCGTTTCTCATCAGCAGTCATCACCTTGGTCTTCTTCTCCAGTCCGCCTACGATTCTATCTACGGCATCGAGGAAATCCTGCTTGCATACCGCCTTCTTGTCGTGGCGGGCAGCAATGAGGGCAGCCTCGTTACATACATTTGCAATATCGGCACCCGAGAAGCCCGGAGTCTGACGAGCCAGAAGATCCACGTCCACTGTGTCATCTATCTTGATAGGCTTGAGATGAACCAGGAAGATGGCCTTGCGCTCGTTCAAGCCTGGGAGATCTACGTGGATTTCTCGGTCGAAACGGCCTGCACGGAGCAGGGCGCTGTCGAGCATATCTACACGGTTGGTAGCTGCCAGGATAATGACGCCACTGTTGGTTCCGAAGCCGTCCATCTCTGTAAGCAGGGCGTTGAGCGTGTTCTCTCGCTCATCGTTTCCGCCCATTGCCGGGTTCTTGCTGCGGGCACGGCCCACAGCATCGATCTCATCGATGAAGATGATGCAAGGAGCTTTCTCCTTTGCCTGGCGGAAGAGGTCGCGGACGCGCGATGCACCCACGCCGACGAACATCTCTACGAAGTCAGAACCGCTCATGGAGAAGAAAGGCACTCCTGCCTCGCCTGCTACCGCCTTTGCCAGGAGAGTCTTACCGGTTCCCGGAGGACCTACGAGCAATGCGCCTTTAGGAATTTTACCACCCAGGTCGGTATATTTCTGCGGATTCTTGAGAAATTCTACGATTTCCTCTACTTCCTGCTTGGCACCTTCCTGTCCGGCAACATCCTTGAAAGTAATTCCCAGGGAATTTCCCTTCTCGTACATCTTTGCCTTGCTCTTGCCTACATTGAAGATTCCACCGCCCATATTGCTCATGCCGCTTCCCATTCTGCCCGACATCCAGTAGATGAAGAGGAAGAAGAGAAGGAGAGGGGCAACGCTCATTACGAGATTCCAAAAATCATTGCTCTTCTGGTTATCGTAACTGAAGGAACGGATCTTCTTCTCCTTCACCATTTCGTTGGCGTAGCGATCTACCTCGTCGATCGATCCGAACTGTACCTTGACGTAAGGGTTCGGGCCCACGCTCTGGGCGCTCATCTTATAGACATCTCTCGTATATTTCGGGTTGATATATATCTTGAGAGTACTTTCCGTTTTGTTGGCTACTACGCTCAGCACGTATCCCTTGTCCACATATTGCTTGAATTCGGTATAGGTGGCTTCCTTGGCTGCGCTTCCGCCCAAGGCATCACCACCGCCACTGAAAAACAAAGCGATGAGGGCGATGAGGATAATGGTGTAGAGCCAATTCATGTTAAACCTAGGCATCTTCGGACCTTTTCCTCCGCCAGGATTATTGAAGTTGTTGCTTTGTTCCATTGTTATTGTTTATTTCTATTTTGTGTATGCTCTTTTTTTTCTCTCTTGATGTGCTGTTTTAGTGCATCATCTTCCTTAATGCCGTTCTTAATGCATCTGTAGAGTCTGCTGGCATGTTCGGCATTCTTGGGAATTAGTCGAGATTCGGAATATGGGTGAGCTTGGCGTCTGCCCAGAGATGCTCCAGGTCGTAATAGGCGCGTACCTCAGGCAGGAAGATGTGAACGAGAACGTCCACAAAGTCCATAGCCACCCACTGATCGTTGCCCAAACCTGCCACATTCACCGGCTTTTCGCCAAGGTTCTTGCGGCACATGTCGCCCACTGATTCTGCGATGGCTTCTACCTGTGTAGGTGATCCACCCTGACAGATGATGAAATATTTGGCGATGGTGCCATCCATTTCACTGAGGTCGGCGATTACGATGTCTTGACCTTTTTTCTCCTGTATTCCTTCCTTAATAGTCTCTACGAGTTGTTTAACTGTGTTCATTTAATCTTTCTTTATTTTTTTTATTTTCTTTGTTTACTACCTTATTATATGTAATTATGGTACAAAGATACGCTAAATACCCGAAAAAGCCATAGAAAACAGAAAAAATTGAGATTTTTTAGAAAAAAGTGCCGAAAAATTTTGGTGATTCAAAAAAATGTTGTACCTTTGCACCCGCAATTGAGAAAGCAATATGTTTGAAGTTGCAATGATATTGGGATATGGTGTAATGGTAACACTACAGATTCTGGTCCTGTCATTCCTGGTTCGAGTCCGGGTATCCCAACTAGAGAGCATCTTTCATTTCGAAAGATGCTTTTTTCGTATATATATCTTTCTGTGATAGGGGAGAACATTTCTTTTTGCTGTGTTTTCTCAAAAGAGAAAAAGGTGTGTCATGGATTTATGACACACCCTCTTATTGGATTTCGATAAAATCTATTACTTGTTTTCGGCATCAATAGCCTTGATTTTTTCTTTTACGAGCTTCAGGTCTTCCTTGAGCTTCTCTACCTTGCGGTTCATTTCCTCTACCAGGCTGTTACCCTTCTTGCTGGCTGCATTGAGGAAGCCGAGGTTGTTCTCGTAGGTTGTAATCTCAGTGCGCAGCTGATCGTAGCGGCGCAGCAGTCTGCCACGTTCGTTGTCCAAAGCATTGACACCCTTCTCTGCAACGTTCTTGAGATTGTTCTTGAAGTTGTGGATATGGCGCTTGGCATTGTTGGAACGCAAGGTCTTGTAGAGTTTGTCCATCACCTCGTGATACTCCTGATAAACCTTGTCCTTCTCCTTGAATGGTACATGGCCTACAGCGTTATACTGGGCGATGAGGTCCTGCATATTCTTCTGCAAGTGCTCGCCGGCGTTCTCAACCAACTCGTTGAGCTTGGCGATAATCTCACGCTTCTTGTCCAGGTTGGCATGTTCCTCGCTGCGTGCACCGGCATTCAGCTTGTTGCGTGCGTCGAAGAACTTGTTGCATGCGCCCAGGAATTCCTTCCAGAGCTGGTCGCCCTGCTTGCGAGGCACGAAACCAATGTTCTTCCATTCTCTTTGCATCTGGATCAGCTTGTCGCCGGTCTTCTTCCAATCGGTACTGTCGGCCAACAGTTTAGCTTTCTCCACGAGTTTCTGCTTCTTTTCGAGGTTCTCTGCATACTGGCTCTTAATGTTCTTGAAGAAGTCAGCCTTCTTACTGAAGAATTCATCGTTGGCGATGCGGAAACGTTCGAAGATCTTCACGTTCATCTTCTGAGGTGCGAAACCAATCTTCTTCCATTCACCCTGAATCTCGATGATAGCCTTGGTAGCATCCTCCCAGTCGGAAGCCTGTTTTTTCTCCTTCAGATTGATTGCCTCAATCTTCTCGCAGAGGGCAGTCTTCTTGGCAAGATTTTCCTCCTCTTTGGCACGCAGGTCCTCGAAGTGTTGCTGATGCTTCTTGTTGATCACAGTGCTGGCGTTCTTGAAGCGGGTCCAGATTTCCTCGCGCAGTTCCTTTGCTACAGGACCGATTTCGCGGTATTCCTGGTGAAGGTCCTGCAACTGGTGGAAGGCAGAGATTACATCTGGCTCTTCTGCGAGCTTTTCTGCAGCCTCACAGAGCTTGGTCTTTGCTTCAAGATTCTTCTTGAAGTCGTATTCGCGAGCCTCGTTGTTAAGTTTCAGGAGGTCGTAGAACTGCTCCACATAGAGCTGGTAGTTCTTCCATACCTCGTTTGCCTTGTCAGCAGGGATAGCCTTGATTTCTTTCCATTCCTGCTGCAGGGTCTTAAATTCCTGATATGATTTGTTGGCCTCTTCTGGCGAAGTGGTCATTGCTTTGATCTTTTCGATAATCTCAAGTTTCTTCGCAAGGTTTTCCTGCTTTTCCTCTTCCTGCTGAAGGAAGATCTTGGCTCTCTTTTCCTTGATAATCTGCATTTCGGCCTTGAAGGCTTCTTCTGTGTCATCTGGTAAGAGAACATACTTTTCAGGATCACCACCTGCTGCGAGATACTCTTTTGTCTGTGCATCTCTTTCTGCGAGATGAATCTTGTAGAAAATTGTCTTCAGCATATCAAGCTCCTCTTTGTTAGGAACTTCTGCACTATGAGCAATTTCTTTTACTCTTTCGAGTACTTCCTGCTTGGTGGCGTATGCCTTCTTGGCAGGATCCAGGGTGCTCTGCTGCAACAGAGCGTTTTCTTGAGAGTCCATCATGTCACTTTGTTTAGTTTATGATTCGAGTTTCTTGGCCGGTAGTCGTCTCAGACGATTCGACCCACAAAAATATTTATTATATTAATTCTGCAAACTTAAACAAAAAAATCGAATATCTAGTCAAGATATTCGATTTTTTATACTTTTATAACAATAGAAGCCCTTTAGGGCTGCATTTTCCAGCTATAATTGTTCCAATATTTATAACAGTCGCTTGTATCTCAGGAAGCCCCAGCTTAAGCCTGAGACGATGAACGAGAGTACCAGGGCGAAGGCGAATCCGTAAGGACTCTCTTCCATGCCGTTGATCAAGTTCATACCAAACAAGGATGAAATCAGCGTTGGCAACATCATGACGATACTGATACTGGTGAGGGTACGCATCGTGGTGTTCATGTTGTTGTTGATGATGCTCGAGTAAGTATCCATCGTAGATTCCAGAATGTCGGAGTAAATACTGGTGGTTTCCCTAGCCTGCGTCATCTCGATGTTTACGTCCTCAATCAGGTCGGCATCCAGCTCATCCACCTGCAGCTTGAACTTCAGTTTCGAGAGCAGGGTTTCGTTGCCTCGGATTGATGTGGTGAAGTAAGTGAGAGAGTCCTGCAGTCGGCTCAGACCTATCAGACTTTCGTTGTTCACGCCGTGGTCTAGATTTCTCTTGGCTTTCTCGATGAGTGAATTGATCTGCTTGAGTCGTTTCAGATACCATACGGCAGAGGAGAGGAAGAGTCGGAAGATCATGTCTACATAGTCGGTGAATCCTTCGCCGCGCTTCTGCTGATAGCTTACGAAGTCTATCATCATGTTGGTTTCGTAGAAGCATACGGTAATGGTTACATCACGCTTGTGGATGATGCCCAGCGGTACGGTAGTATATGGTGTACGGCTGCGTATTTCCTTGACGTAAGGAATACGGAGGATGATGAGCATCCAGCCGTCGTCGTATTCGTAGCGGGCACGCTCATCGGTATCGCTGATATCCGAAAGGAAATAATCAGGGATCTTGAATTCTTCTTCCAGCAATCGCTGGTCTTCGTCGGTTGGACATGTTACCTGTACCCAACAGTTTGGCTGCCACTCATTGAGTGCAGTCAGATTCTTATCGATATTCCAGAAAGTCTTCATTGTTTGCTAATCTCCAAATAATAAAAGGTTTGGGTATGGAGATGAGCATAGGGTTGCGCCCTTTTTGTGGGCTTACGGTTGCTGAATCTCCACGCCTTACAATTCGTTATTGTTCTCCGCGTGATAATCGTCCATTTTGGTTGTTATTTAATGAAACATCTGCAAGCTTTTCTGTATTCTGTTCTTAGCAGATTTTACAGTTCTTGCCAAATCGCCTGCAAAGGTAATGATTTTAATTGAGAAAAGAAACAAAAAAGCCGAGAAATTTCTTCCTCGGCTTTCTTTTTTCATCTTTTTGTAATTTCTTGTTTCTTATTTAGCAGGGATCTCAGCCAGGAGCTGTTTCATCAGGTTCCAGAAAGGAGCCACGCAGCTAATCTGGCAACGCTCATTGGCAGTATGAGGGCTAAGCAATGTAGGACCAAATGAAATTACATCGAGGTGAGGATACTTGCCCAGGATGATAGAGCACTCCAAACCAGCGTGAACAGCTTGTACTACACCGTCCTTGCCGTTCTGCTCCTTATAAACCTTCAGTACATGCTCCAGGATGTCGCTCTTAGGGTTAGGGTTCCAGCCGCCGTATGCACCGCTGAACTCTACCTTCATGCCAGCCATGTTGAAGCAGCTCTCCATCATGGTAGCGAGATACATCTTGTAGTATTCGTGGCTGGAACGTGCCAGAATCTTGATGGCAGCCTTGCCGCCGCCGATCTCGATGATGGCTAGGTTCGAAGATGTCTCTACGATGCCAGGCATAGATGGAGCCATACGCAATACGCCGTCGTGGCAGGCATAGATGGCATCTACCAGGTTGTCCTGAATCTCTGCAGGAACCTCTGTTGCTGGAGTCTCTACGTTCTCGGTGAAGAATTCGATGTTCTCGATGTTTTCGATGCCGTTGAACTCATCGCAGATCTCGTCCTTCCAGTCGGCTACCATGTCGTTCAGTGCCTCTACGTTCTCCTTTGGCAGGGTGAGTACTACCTGTGCCTGGAATGGGATGGCATTGCGCATGTTGCCGCCCTGCCATGAAGCCAGACGTGCGTCGAGCTCAGAGATAGCCTCGCGTACGAAGCGAACCATGCACTTGTTGGCATTAGCTCTGCCTTCGTTGATCTCGATGCCGGAGTGACCGCCCTTCAATCCCTTCAGGGTAACCTTCACGGCTGCATCTTCCTTGTCTGTCTCTACCTCCTTGTAGTCGAGTGTTGCAGTAATGTCGATACCGCCAGCGCTGCCTATTACGAACTCGCCCCATACCTCTGTATCGAGGTTCAGGAGGATGTCACCATTCAACTCGCCCTCTGGAAGACCGTTGGCACCAAACATGCCTGTCTCTTCATCAGCAGTGATCAGACCCTCTACTGGTCCATGCTGCAGGTCCTTAGCCTCCATCACAGCCATGATGGTAGCCACACCCAGACCATCGTCGCTACCCAGGGTAGTCTTATTGGCACGCACCCAGTCGCCGTCAATGATGGTCTCGATTGGGTCGTTCTCGAAGTCGTGGTTGCTCTCTGGTGCCTTCTGAGGGACCATATCCATGTGAGCCTGGAGGATGACGCCCTTACGGTTCTCCATACCAGGAGTAGCAGGTTTGCGCATCACGATGTTTCCTGCAGCATCCTGGAAAGCCTCTACGCCAGCTTCCTTTGCCCAGTCGAGCAAATAAGCCTGAATTTTCTCCAAATGTCCTGATGGACGTGGAACTTGTGTCAACTTGTCGAAATTACGCCAGATTTCCACTGGACTAAGATTCTTAATGTCAGCCATAATATCTTTATTTAAAATGTTAATGTTCTATTTGTTTTTTGAATGTTATGCTTCATGTTTTTGAATTTAATGCATCGCTTATTTCTGAATTTGATGCTTCTTCGTAAACGCCAGCGCTATCCATCCGTAGATGCCCAGCAGGATGACGAGCAGGGTCTGCACGGAGTGAACGATGAGCACGAAATAGAGGGCATCGTTCTGCTGGATGCCATAGAGGATGAGCATCGTCTTCACGGCGAAATGCCATGGACCCGCTCCGTTGGGCGTAGGTACGATCACGGCAATGCTTCCCACGATGAAGGTCACCAGTCCGCACATCAGATTGAGATGGCTCGTAGATTCGAAGCACTGGAAGGTGAGATAATAGTGCAGGAAGTAGCTCAGCCAGATGCCCAGGGTGAAGGCGATGTAGAGCGGCACGTTTCTCACGCCCTTCAGCGAGATTACTCCCTGCCAGAGTCCGCTCAGTGTTGCTTTCACCTTATTATATATAGACAGCTTCTTGAGCAGCATGTGAGCCAGGAAGAGTACGGCGATGCCGCAGATGGCAGTAACCAGGTATCCGGTGGCAGTGAAGTTACTCAGGATGCTGTCCATACTCGTGCCCGTCTTGTCGAAGAAGTTCAGGAAGACGGGAATCTGCATCAGGAACACCAGTCCGGCGATGAGCAGTACGAGCAGCGAGTCGATGGCTCTCTCCGTCACTACGGTTCCCAGTGCTTTCGGAAACGAGACGCCGTCCCATCTCTTCAGCACGGCACATCTTGCAAATTCACCCGAGCGGGGGATGACGAGGCTCAGGGCATACGAGAGGAATATGGAGTTGATGCTTACGCTGCTGCGCGCCTTCTCGCCGATGGGTTCCAGCGCCTGCTTCCATCTCCAACCTCTGAAGAGCTGCGCCGAGATGCCGAAAGGGAACGACAGCAGCATCCATGTCCAACTCATCTTGTGGAGCAGTACCTCCTCCACCTGTTTGAAGTCGAATCCGCGATACATCCAATAGAGGATGGCACCGCCCAGAAACAAGGAGAGTGCCACCTGCCAAATATTGTTTGCTATCTTTTTCTTTTCCATCATAGCTGCAAAGGTAACACTTTTATCGCTTATATGGCACTACTTTCGCATATTTTTAGCATAAATAAACGGTTAGGCTCCTTTTTATTTCCCCTTTTTTATATAAAAGATGAAAAAAAAGCATTCAAGGGGTGATTTCTCGAAAAATAATCGTATTTTTGCAAAATAAATATATCAATATCGTATAGAACGTATGAAAGCTGTAAAGCCAAAGAAAAATCTAGGTCAGCACTTCCTTACTGACCTCAACATAGCCAAGCGCATCGCCGACACGGTGGATGCCTGCCCTGATATACCTGTTCTTGAAATCGGACCGGGTATGGGCGTTCTTACCCAATATCTCGTAGAGAAGCCTCGCCCGGTGAAGGCGGTGGAAATCGATTCTGAGTCGGTGGCATATCTCCACGAGAACTTCCCAACACTGAAGGATAACATCATCGGAGAGGATTTCCTGAGGATGGATCTCAATCAGATATTCGACGGAAAGCAGTTCGTGCTCACGGGCAACTATCCATACGATATCTCTTCGCAGATTTTCTTCAAGATGCTCGACTACAAGGACCTCATTCCTTGCTGCACGGGTATGATCCAGCGAGAGGTGGCTTTGCGTATGGCTTCTGAGCCGGGCAACAAGGCGTATGGCATCCTCAGCGTACTCATCCAGGCATGGTATGATGTGGAGTATCTCTTCACCGTAGATGAGGGTGTGTTCAATCCACCGCCAAAGGTGAAGAGTGCCGTCATCCGCATGACCCGTAACGAGGTGACCGACCTGGGATGTGATGAGAAACTCTTCAAGCGACTGGTGAAGACCGTGTTCAACCAGCGCCGCAAGATGCTCCGTGTAAGCCTCAAGCAGATGTTCCCGGGTGTAACCCCACGTGAGAATTTCTACACCACGGACATCATGACCAAACGACCAGAGCAGCTCAGCATCCAGCAGTTTGTGGAACTCACCAACTATGTGGGCGAAGAACTGAAACGATTGGAATTAATAAAATAATAAAAAATAAAAATATACAGACTATGATCGACGTAAAAGAAACTTTGAATTCTGCAGCAGAGCGTATGGAGATGGCAGCAATGTATCTCGCAGAAGAGCTCTCTCATATTCGTGCAGGTCGCGCCAACGTGGCTATCCTCGACGGCGTGCGTGTTAACAGCTATGGCAGCATGGTTCCATTGAACCAGGTGGCTACCGTAACCACTCCAGATGCCCGCACCATCGCCATCCGCCCTTGGGACAAGAAGGCTATCAAGGACATCGAGAAGGCTATCATGGACAGCGGCGTGGGTATCACACCAGAGAACAATGGTGAAATTGTACGCCTCGGTATTCCTCAGCCAACTGGTGAGCGCCGTAAGGAGCTGGTTAAGCAGTGCAACAAGATTGCTGAGCGTGCCAAGATTGAGGTTCGCAACGTGCGTCAGGAAATCAAGGAGAAGCTGAAGAAGGCTATCAAGGATGGTCTTTCTGAGGACTTGGAGAAGGATGCAGAGAACGATTTGCAGAAGCTTCACGACAAGTACATCAAGCAGCTCGAAAGTTTGATGGACGAGAAAGAAAAGGAAATCATGACAGTCTAGAAAGACGTCATGTTTTTCAGACTTACATTATTAATATGTGATAATGAGAGGACTCGTTATTAAAAATACAGGCAGCTGGTACACCGTCAAGACTGACGATGGCCAGCTGATTGAAAGCAAAATCAAGGGCAATTTCCGATTGAAGGGCATCCGCAGCACCAATCCTGTGGCTGTGGGCGACTATGTGCAGCTCATCACCAACCAGGAGGGCACGGCGTTCATCTCTTTGATTGAAGATCGCCAGAACTATATCATCCGTAAATCACCCAACCTCAGCAAGCAGAGTCACATCCTGGCGGCTAATCTCGACCAGGCGCTGCTCGTGGTTACCGTGAATTATCCAGAGACTTCCACCACCTTCATCGACCGATTCCTGGCTGGAGCCGAGGCATACAGAGTGCCCGTCATCATCGTGTTCAACAAGTGCGACCTTCTTACCGAAGAAGAGCTGCGCTACGAGAAAATGATGCGCACCCTCTATGAGACCATTGGTTACCAGTGTGTAGAGATTTCGGCTGCTACCGGTGAGGGCGTAGATGAATTGCGTCCGCTCATCCGTGACAAGAAGTCGCTGCTCAGCGGCAATAGTGGCGTAGGCAAGTCAACCCTCATCAACCAGCTCATTCCGGATGCCGGACAGCGTACCGCCGAAATCAGCGAGGCGCATAACAGCGGTATGCATACCACTACCTTCAGCGAGATGCTGGAATTGCCGGAAGGGGGCTATCTCATTGATACTCCAGGCATCAAAGGCTTCGGAACCTTCGATATCGAGAAGGAGGAGCTTACCAGCTATTTCAAGGAGATTTTCAAGTTCTCGCAGAACTGCAAGTTTTCTGACTGCACTCACACCCACGAACCGGGCTGTGCCGTCATCAAGGCTGTAGAGGAGCATTATATTGCTGCCAGCCGCTATCAGAGCTATCTCTCCATGCTCGAAGACAAGGACGAGAACAAGTATCGTGAGGCATTCTAGAAGTCATCGGTTTCCGGAGTGATATTAAATAAGAATTATGGCAAAACAGGAACAGAAGGATTTTAAACAGCGCATAGAGGAAGGCGAATTTGCACAGAGCGCCGAGATTTCTGCCAGTTATCTCGACGAAGACATCCTGATCATAGATAATGTCAAGGTATTGCAGAATCCAGACCCCATAAGATTGCAGATGAACATGATAGCATCTTGCTTGCGCGGCAGTCTGAAGCTGATGTATAATGGCAATACCCTCTTGGTAGAGAAGGGTGATATCTTTATTTGTCCTCCCAACTCTACACTCGACATCGTGGAGGTGTCGGGCGATTTTGCGTGCACGGCGATGTGTGTGAGCAATCACGGTATGCTGAATATCCTTCGTTCTCATATTTCGGTATGGAATCGTGCTATGTATGTGAGCAAGGTGTCCGTGTTGAAGATGAATGAGGTGGATATGGTATTCTATGCTAAGTTCACCGATCTGGTGCGTCTGTGTCTGGATCCATCGTTCAGCGAGCGCACTTCGTGGAAGCCTTATCGCCGAGAGATTGTTGAGACGCTCTTGAAGAGTGCGCTCCTGGCGGTGAGCAATATGCTGCTGGAGGATATGCTGAAGGAGGAGCTGAACTCCAGTTCGAGCGATCTCTTCGATCAGTTCCTGGAGCTGTTGCTGCAGGCGGAGGTGAAGCATCAGCCGGTGGAGAATTTCGCCCGCAAGCTTTGCATCACTCCGAAGTATCTCTCCATCATCTGCAAGCGCTATTCGGGCAAGACGGCGATAGAGTGGATTACGGAATATACGCTTGCCGACATCACTTATCTCCTCCGTTCCACCTCGAAGACCATCAAGGAGATTTCTGGCATTCTCGGTTTCTCCAACACTTCTTTCTTTGGCAAGTATGTGAGGGAGCATCTCCACATGTCGCCATTGAAATACCGCGAAAGTTTGAGGAAGAAATAGCATTTTTGCTATGCTATCTCAATAAAAAAGTGGCAGCCGGAAATTATATGGTTGCCACTTTTTCATTCTTACTTCTCAGGGAAGATTTCTGCCAGCTTCTTTGCCATGCGCTCAGCGAGTACGGTGGTATAAACTACCTTGCCCTCCGGGTTGATAAGATACATGGTAGGAAGCCATGAAATCTTATAATCCTTGGAAATCTGGGTTTCCTTCCACTTCTTGAACTCGCTGTACTGCTCCCATTCTACGCCGTTTGCCTGGGTGTAGTTGTCGAGCTTCTGCTTGTCGGTATCCATAGATACACCGATGAACTTGGCACGGGTGCCGTACTTCTGGAACATCTCCTTGACGGTAGGAATCTCTCTGCGGCAATCAGGACACCAGGTAGCCCAGAAATCCAATACCGTCCATGTTCCCTTCTTGAGGGCAGGGAAGGCTGGGGCCTCTGTTCCTACAGCCAGGAGATTCTTGGCATAGAGTACATCCACATCCTGTGGGTTCTGGGCTGTTGTTGCGCTGCCCTGAGCGCTGGCTCCGATGACAGATGCTGCCATAAGGAGCAAAGAGAATATTGCTTTTTTCATTTTTCTTTGTATTTTAAATTTCCGAATGCAAAGATACGGATAATTTTCGAAAAATGACATTAGATGAAAGAAAAAATGCCGGGCGCATCTTGAAAAAGATGGCTCGGCATTGTTTTTGGGGGGCGGACAAGCGATGGAATCGCTTGGAACGGGGGTAGGCTTGCTTCTTAGCTTTTTGCCTACTTTACGCTCCATTCGAAGAGACCGCAGGAGTGGGTTTCTGGCTGCTTCAGCTCGAGCTTCACAGCCTTGGTCTTCACTGGGTCGAAATTCACGATGCAGGCTACACCACGCTTGCATGGATAAGCATCGGCTCCAGGAACTTCCTTCCAGTTGCCTGCCTCGTCCTGATAGTAGAGCTTCCAGCTGTCTGGCACCTTGCAACCGCCCCAAGGCTGGTCGTCATACCAATATACGGTGCTGGTCTTGATCTCCTTGCTCTCTGGGAAGGTGTAGGTAATCCATTCTGTGGTGTTCTTCTTTGGCCACCAGTGGATGTATGGGATAGAACGGTCGTTTTCATCGGCAGGAACCAGTCCGTCGGTGATACTGCTCTTGGCTGGCACTGGAGAAGAGAATTCTACTTTAGCCTGTGCAGCGAGAGTTGCAGGAGCAGATGGCTTGGCAGCCTTGACATCCTGTGGCAACCATACCTTCATGTTGCCGTTGCCACGATGAGCCCAGGCGAAGTATGGGATGAGGGTCAGGGTCTGGTCCTTGGTGCTCAACTTGCCGCTCTTGTCGTAGGCGAGGGTCTGCACGTTCTCGGTCAAGGTCTCCATGTTCTGACCCTTGTAGAGTGTCAATACATTCTTATATTTAGGGTCGATGAAACCATCGTAAGAGAGCTTGCCCTCAGCAAACTGAGGTTCGCGGTTCTCCAGGATGCTCATGATATCGAAGCCCTGGTTGTCTGGCCACTCTGCGCAATATACGATAGGACCACGCTCAATGCTGATGCAGCCACGGTCTGCCTCTACCTTGTTGTTGGCACGTACGGTGCGTGCCTCCATGTCGAAGTGAACGCGAACCACATCGCCCTTCTTCCACTTGCGGTTGATGGTATAATAGCCATCCTCTGTTACCTTAGCCTCTACCTTCTTGCCGTTTACGGTGATGGTATAGCCCAGTCGCTTGCCGTCGCTGTAGTAGTAGAGATCGGATGGAACAGGCTGTCCTTTTACCCATCCAGGGATACGGATCTTCATACCAAACTGTCCAGCCTTGTTGTCATCCACCTTGATGGCGATATCTCCGTTCCAAGGGTACTGTGTATCCTGGCTCAGGGAAACCTTCTTGCCGGCAACTTTCAGAGAAGAAGAGTTGCTGAGGAAGAGGTTGACATATACATTCTTATCCTTTACGGCATATACATAGCCTGGGAGGGATGGAAGGAAGCGGCAGATGTTGCTAGGGCAGCAGGCACAGCCGAACCAAGCCTGGCGCTGATGCTGACCCATGCTCTCCAGTGGGTTAGGGTAGAAGAAGCCGCCGCCGTCCATGCTCACACCACTGATGAGACCATTGTAGAGAGTGCGCTCCAATACATCGTAATACTTGCTCTCGCCATGGAGGAGGAAGAGACGGTAGTTAACATAAACATTGCCGATAGCTGCGCAGGTTTTGCAGTAGGCACTCATATTAGGCAACTCGTAGTTCTTGCCGAAAGCCTCACCGTTGTTGGTGGCTCCGATACCTCCGGTGATGTAGAGTTTCTTGCTCACGATGTTATCCCAGATGCGGTCGATGGCGTGGATATAGGCGGTATCGCCGGTGAGGGCAGCTACATCTGCCATACCAGCATACATATAGGTAGCACGTACGGCATGACCCACAGCCTCGTCCTGCTCCAACACAGGCTTATGGCTCTGAGAATACTCTGTCTTGATGGTGGTCTTGCCACGGTAGTCGAGGAAGAACTTAGCCTCGTCGAGATATTTCTTGTTGCCTGTAGCGAGATAGAGTTTACAGAGAGCCATTTCGGCAATCTGATGTCCCGGTACCACGCAAGCCTGTCCTGGGTTAGGACCTACCTCGCGAACCACGCAGTCGGCATAACGAATGGCAATGTCAAGGAACTTGCGGCTGCCGGTGGCCTGCCAATGAGCCACGGCACCCTCAACCATGTGTCCAAGGTTGTAAAGCTCATGGCTCAAGTCCTCCTCCATGCTCCAGCGCTTGTCGCCAGCCCAGAAATGAGGATGCTTTGGGTTCTGTGTACGGGCGGTATAGAGGTATCCGTCAGCCTCCTGAGCAGGAGCGATGATGTCGAGCACGCTGTCGATATATGCCTTGAGTTTCTTGTCAGGGTAGGTCTGGAGTACGTAGCTGGCACCCTCGATGGTCTTGTATGGGTCGGTGTCGTCGAAACTGTAGGGCATCAGTTTGCCTACATCATAGGTGTCGCTAGGATGTGCAGCGCGCTCAAAGTTCTTGTATCTTCTCCTCTGATTCGCACTTGCTGAAAGCCAGCGGGATGGTTACCTTGCGAGAGGTCTCGATACGCTGTCCCCAGAACGTATTGTTCCAAACCTTTACTGATGTGAAAGGCACCGGTGTGATAGGATAACCACCCGAGCTCTTGTTCACTTTCTGTGCCGAAGCAGGCATCAATGCCAATGCTGCCAAGGCTGATGTCATTAAAATCTTTTTCATGTTTTTTACTTTGAACTTTGAACATTGAACTTTATGATTGGTAAAGCTCAATGTTCTCTATTCTGTATTCTTGATTATTATTTTTTTTATTCTTAATTCTTCTTCGGAATGTATTCATCCCAGAGTTTCAATGAGTGCAGATAGCCTGAGAAAGGCCATGCCTCTTCGGCGTTCTTGCCCAGAAGCATAAACTGCGATGGCTTGACGAGGAGCTGGATATCCTTCTGACTGATGAGCTTGTCGTTGATGTAGATGCTCTCGATTCTGCCGTCGAAGCATACATATACGTGCTGCCACTTGCCTTCCAGGGTCTTGATCTCCTTGTAGCCGGCATCCTCGTACCATCCGTAGTGGTTCATCACACCGCAGCGTGGTTCGGTGCCGTTTACCAGCATCAGCTTCTCCAGTTCATCGTGCGAAGAGGTGAAATCGGCTACGCATTCATTCTCGGCAATCTCCGGATTCAGAATCCATGCCTCGATGGTGTATGGTGCGTTGTCGCGGATAGTGGCTGGGAGCATGAAGTTGCTTCTGTAACTCTCCTTGCCGGTAAAGGCGAATGCCTTCTTGCCCTCTATGGTCTTGATGATGGCTGCAGTATCGTGCTGTGTCTCGAACTCGCCCTTGAGATGAACATCCAGCGGACTTCCGTTCTTGATGTAAGGCACGGTATCGCCCTCGTTATAGTAGTCGGCGCTGATATCTACCACCAGTCCCTGACTGTTCTTGTCGGCTACAGCCTCACGCACGATGTTGCTCTGTGCATCGAAAGCCTTTTCTGCAGCCTCCTGTTTCCAGTTATAATAACGGAGATTGGTGAGGGTAAATTGCTTTTCACCTGCACTAATTTCCAGTTTTCCTTCAGAAAGATTCAGACGAGGATCGTTTTCATCTATCTGATGCCAGCTTCCGTTGTCGAAAGCCTGGGCGGTGAGGGTGTGCTTGCGAGCCTTGCCGAGTTGCGGATGAGTCATCACGAGCTGGGCACCCGGTTGCAGGGTGATGGCATCTTTGCCAGCCATGCGCTCTCTGAGGGCTGTACCCTGAAGGAGAGAGAACTTGCTGGCGAGCATTCCCTCGTTGTTATGCCAGGTTGTGCCGTCGAAATCGGCTGCTGTCAGACCGAGCCACTGCTGTGGAGCTGAATCCTCTACGGAACCATAAACCTTGATGTTCCAGATGGCGCCACCGAAACCATTCTTCTGACCGCCGGTATAGGTGAGGCGGATGTACTGCGCCTTGGCATTTCCGAAATCTACCATTGGTGAACCTGCCAGACGGTTTTGTCGCTTGTCGGAGAAGGTCTGCCAGTGCTTACCATCATTCGATGTCTCGATGATATACTGATAGAACTGGGTGCCGTATTCAAACTGAGTCCAGATGCTCTTGATGCTCTGCTTCTTGCCCAGGTCAATCTGAATCCAAGCTGGTTCGGTGGTGCGAGGACGCCAGAGCGTTTCCGGACGGAAGTCGTTGTCGTAGTAGGAAGAGGCGGTAACCTTGGCACCGAAGGCGAGGTTCTTAGCCACCTTCATCTCTGGTTTCAGATCGAGACCTTCGTGGGTTGGGATAACTTCCTTGATAGTGCCGTCGGCATTGAATTCGAGTTTGTCGATAGCCACCTGACGATGGAATCCACGGTTGGAATGCGGATTGTCGTGGCGATGATATACGATGTAGTAGTTGTCGCCTTCCTGCAGTACACTGTTGTGTCCCGGACCATGAACGGTTCCGTCGGCATTGGTCTTGAGGATGGTGCCGTGGTAGGTATAAGGACCGAGCGGACTCTTGGCTGTTGCGTAATCCACACGATAGCTGGCATCCTCGCAATGCTCGCAGGAGTAGAGGAAGTAGTAGATGCCGTTGCGCTTGAAGACGAAAGGAGCCTCAAAGAAGTGAGTAACCTCGGTATTCGGGATGAGTTTGGTTTCGCTGAACGACTTCATATCAGGATTCAGCTTACCTGCTCCACAACCGAAGCCTTTGTAGATGCCCCAGGTTCCCCAATACATATAGACCGAACCGTCATCATCGCGGAAGGTCTGACCATCGAGGGTGATGGCATTCTTCACGAATCTGTCCGGTACGAGTACTGCTTCGCTCTCGCCCAATACGTTCTTCCAAGGACCGCGAGGTGTTTCGCCCACACCCAGATGAAGTTTGCAAGGCTGGCAGTAGAGATAGTAATACTTGCCGTCAGTTTCGTCCTTCATCACATCCGGTGCCCATATCCAGTGGCTGTCTGGCCAGTTCATCGGCATCAGAGTCCAGTTTTTGAAATCCTTGCTGCACCAGAGCTGTGCCGGTCCGAAACCGGCTCCGCTACCGTCGGTGGTAGCATATATATAATAGGTGTCACCAAACTTCTTGATGGTTGGGTCGGCAAAATAGCCAGGCAGGATTGGGTTGCCTGCTCCCGGAGTGTTGTAAGCAGCTTTCTGGGCAGCCCCCATCTGAGGAACTGCCGCAGCTGCCGTTACGAATAGTGTTACAATTATATTCTTATTAACCATATCAACTTCTTTTTTTTAATGTTTATTTCTTGATAACCTTGATGACGAATCCACCGCCCGAAGCAAGATGGATCTTCATTTCTGAATTCTGATGGATGTCGGATTTCTCTATCTTATAATCCTCGGCATCGTGGTTGGCATTGATGCCATCCTTCAATACGATTGCCTCGTAATCGCCATCTGCGAGGAAGTCAAACTTCAAGGTGAGCGTGCGCTCATCCCAGTTGCTCTGACCGCCTACATACCAGTCGTTGCCCTTCTTTCGGGCGGTAACGATATACTTTCCGATTTCGCCCTGTGGCACGATGGTCTTGTCGAAGACTACTGGCAATGAAGCGATGTATCGGGTGTATGGCTCATCAGCCTCGTAGTTGGTAGGAGCGTCGGCGAGCATCGTAAACGGACTGTCCTGTACGATGTAGCAGGCAGCCTGGTGGCATCGTGTACCCATCGAAATCGGTTTGGTGTAGATAGCCTTCCAGTTATCGCGGGTTCCATTTCTCATCGCTCCCGGTGTGAAATCCACCAGTCCTGCCATCATTCGGATGTATGGGAAGGTGACGTCGTAGAGCGGCATATCATTCTTAGCCTCCGTCCAGCGGCATTCTTCCATACCGAATACACTCTCGTAGTTGAGAATGTTAGGATAGGTGCGGTTCAAACCGTGTGGCTTGTAGATGCCGTGCAGGTCGAGGATGAGGTGGTGCTTGGCGGTGCAGGCAGCCAGACGTTCCACCATTTCGATGGCAGTCTGGTCGTCGCGGTCCATGAAATCCACCTTGAATCCCTTGATGCCCATATCAGCATAGGTCTCGCAGATGGTTTCCAGGTTCTCGTCCATCACGTTGAAGACTGCCCAGAGCACGATATCCACGCCCTTGCTCTTACCGTATTCTATGAGCTTAGGCAACTGGATATCGTCTATTGGTTTCAGAATGCTTCCCTCTTTCGAGTTGTACCATCCTTCATCGAGGACGATGTATTCCAAACCGTGATTATGAGCAAAATCTATATAATACTTGTAAGTTTCAAAATTGATGCCTGCCTTGAAATCCACCCCTTTCAGATTCCAGTCGTTCCACCAGTCCCAAGCAACCTTTCCGGGTTTGATCCAGGAAGTATCTCCAATCTTGTTGGGAGCAGCTAGGGCATACACCAGGTTGTTGGTCGGCATCTGTGTATCGTGCTCTGTGATGGCGAAGATGCGCCAAGGATAATTTCGCTTGCCGGAACTTACAGCGATGTAATCGTGGGCACTCTTCACGTGGCTCATGTGTCGCCAAGGGTAGTAAGCCATCTCCTTAGGATAAGGAGCAAAGGCGGCTCTCAGGATACCCTTCTCCTGATCCTGTTTGCTGCTGTTAGCCTTCAGCCACATGCCCGGATAACTCTGCAGGTCGCTTTCCAAAATGGTAACCTTCGCCTTGCCGCAATCTATGGTAGCTGGCAGAAAGGCTAAATCCTGCTTGGCGGTATCGAGCTGAGTCTCGTGATAGATATTCTGGAAAGCCATGGCAAAAGGCTTTTCGGGTGTCGTGGTGTAAGGCAACCATGCCTTCTTGTCCTTGCCGAACTGGTAGGCGGCTGTTTCATTCAGGATGATGGTCTTGCCTTTTCGCTGAGTATGGAATCGGTAAGCCACTCCCTCATCGTAAACTCTGAGGATGATGCCGAAACCGTTCTTCAGTTTCAGGTTCAGCTCCTGATAGCTGGTTTCGATGCTTGGCTGGCGATAGAACGGTGCCTGGATGGTTTCCCGGTGGTTGGAGATTTTGCGACTCGCAACCTTCGGGTTCTTGCCCAAGTCCATTCCATCGCTCAGCACTACACCTATTGAAGACTCCTGTAAAAGAATGGAGCCATTGTATTTAAAATTTAATGAGAGAGCTTTGTCTGTGCTCAGTTCAGCCACAATCTTCCCGTCAGGTGATTTCACCTGATAGTTTTCTGCTGATGCCGTAGCCCCTATATATAATAAGGTGGCGATGAAGAAGAGTTTCTTTACCATAACTTTCTAGGTTTATTATGTTTTGTCTTTTTTGTTATTTGCTTATTCAGAGAAACGTTTGTTAATTCAGGGAAACGTTTTTGCCTTTTCGGAGAATCTTTTTCGTTTCTGCTGCAAAATTACAAAGAGAATCGGGTATTTAATGGAAATAAAGTCCAAAAGACTGCAAAAATCGTTTCAAAGGGGTACAACTAGACGATTTTGTTATCTTTGTGCACGATACTTTTACGACAGCACGTTTTTTTTCTGTTATTTTGCAGCCAGAAAATTAAACGAAACAAATAATAAATCTAGAAGATATGGATTTAAAGCAGTTTACATTATTGATAGGTGTAGCCAGTTTGCCATCTCTGGCAACGGCAGCCACTGTTTATCGCACCATCTTCAAGGTGGCTGCGGTAGCAGTGGATTGTCCGGAGGGCACAGCTCCCCGACTTCCTAATCTCGTGTGGGTAACCTATTCTGATGGTTATTCAGAGTATCGACAGGTACGCTGGGCTAACTCTCCGCTTGCTGATGAGCAGGCTGAGGCTGATGCGCAGAAGCATCCTGCCGGAAGCCAATACGAGATTGGTGGTTTTGTGATTGGTGATGAGACTACCGACAATGGTTATTCTGTCAAGGCACAAGTCAAGGTAGTGGCTGGAGGCTATCAGACTCCTGAAAAGGAAGTGGCTCATACCTTCTCGCTCGCTGATGTGAGCATAGACGGTGACAACCGACTCACCCACAACCGTGATGAGGCTATCCGCGAGATCTGTTCCTGGGATGTTACCCAGCAACTCTACAACTATCGCGATACCTACGGTCTCAGTACCGAGGGCTATACCAAGAGTGATGGCTGGGATTCGCCAGACACCAAGCTCAAGGGTCATGGTTCAGGTCACTATATGTCGGCAATCGCACAGGCATACGCCGTGGCAACCAATCCTGAGCAGAAGGCAATCCTTCGCAAGAACATCACCCGAATGGTGAATGAGTTGCGACAGTATCAGGAGATGACCTTTGTATATAATAAGGATCTGAAGCGCAACTGGGAGGCTCGTGATTTCGCTCCTGAGGCTGAACTCAGAGAGATGAAGGGCACCTGGGCTGCTTTTGATGAGTATAAGAAGCATCCTGAACAGTATGGTTACGGCTATATCAACGCCATTCCGGCTCAGCATTGTGCTCTGATAGAAATGTATCGTGCCTACAACAACTCCGATTGGGTTTGGGCACCTTATTACAGCGTACACAAGCAGCTTGCCGGTCTGATAGACATCGCCACCTACTTTGATGATAAGGAAATCTGCGACAAGGCACTCCTCATCGCCAAGGATATGGGACTCTGGGTATGGAACCGAATGCACTACCGCACTTACGTGAAGCAGGATGGTACCCAGGATGAGCGCAGAGCCAAGCCGGGCAACCGCTACGAGATGTGGGACATGTACATCGCCGGTGAGGTGGGAGGTATGAGCGAATCGCTCTCCCGTCTTTCTGAGATGGTTTCCAATCCGGATGAGAAGGCAAAGCTACTCGAGGCAGCCAACTGTTTCGATGCGCCTAAGTTCTATGATCCGCTGAGCAAGAACATCGATGATATCCGCACCCGCCATGCCAACCAGCATATTCCGATGATTATCGGAGCGCTGCGCAGCTACAAGAGTAATCAAAAGCCATACTATTACAATCTGGCTGAGAACTTCTGGAGTCTGGTGCAGGGCAGATACATGTATGCGATGGGTGGTGTAGGCAACGGAGAGATGTTCCGTCAGCCATACACACAGATTCTGAGTATGGCAACCAATGGACTGCAGGAAGGTGAATCGCAGGCTTATCCGGATATCAATGAAACCTGCTGTGCGTATAACCTCATCAAGCTGAGCAAGGATCTGAACTGTTATAACCCTGATAATGCGCAGTATCTTGACTATATCGAGCGCACGCTGTACAATCAGATTATCGGTTCGCTCAATCCGGACCAGTATCAGACCTGCTATCAGTATGCTGTAGGATTGAATGCCACCAAGCCATTCGGCAACGAGACTCCTCAGAGCTCCTGCTGCGGCGGTACAGGTTCTGAAAACCATACCAAGTACCAGCAGTCGGCTTATTTTGCCAATGACAATACCCTCTGGGTAGGACTCTATATGCCAACCACCCTCCACTGGAAGGAGAAGGGTGTGACCATCAGGCAGGATTGCCTGTGGCCGGCACAGCATTCAGCCATCAAGATAACGGAAGGCGAGGGCGATTTCACCCTGAAACTCCGTGTACCATACTGGGCTACGCAAGGTTTCTCCATCAAGGTGAACGGTAAAGAAGTGGCAAAGAGCTATCAGCCTAGCACCTATGTAGAACTGGAGCAGAAGCACTGGAAGGTGGGCGATGTCGTAGAAATCGACATGCCATTCAGTAAGCATATCGAGTATGGTGCCGACAAGCTTTCGAGCGATGTGGCAAGTATGGACGGTACTCCGCTGAAGACATCCTGGGTAGGAACCCTGATGTACGGACCATTGGTGATGGCAGGTACAGGCGCACAGACCTGGAACCAGGCCACGCTGAACATCGACTCCCGATTGAGCAAGATCACCGTGGGCGAATCGAACGGCGTGACTACAGGAGCAGGAGCCAATCTCCTTACCCTGAAGTTGGATGGCAAGGAATTCCAGCCAGACTATTATCGCAACGCCAATAGTACCCACTACTACCGCATCAACCTGACCGATGCCAAGAGTAAGAAGAGCAAGAAGGTGAAGATAGATTTCACCGAACTGAATTCTCTTCTGAATCTTGCCGCAGAGCGCAAGGCTGATCAGGAGAAGTGGAATGCCCTCTCTCAGAAGGTTCCGGAGTATGCTCCATGGGCACCGTTCGGCTATGAGCGCATGCAGAAGGTGATGGCTCAGGCACAGGAGCTGGTGGCAAAGGGCAAGAAGAAGGTTACCCTGGATGAACTGGAAGGCACTACTGCCATCCTGAACCGTGCCATCAACACGATGCGCCCTGGCAACCTTGCCGAGATGGAAGACCTCCGAGAACTTTCCGGACTGCTTCGCCGTGCCGGTTGGCCGGATGACAACACCAGCGAGGAACTCAAGGAAGCCATCAGTTATGGCAGAATGGTTCAGAAATACGTGACCGACGGAAGTGGAACCCACGACATGATCCATGCTGCTGTGGGAAAACTGAAGAAGGCGATGAAACAATAAAGACATTGAAACAACAAAACAATAAAACATTAAAGACATTATTTAGAATAAACAACATTTAAGAGTAACAAAATCGGCTTAAAAGACGAAAATATCGTCCAATCCGGGCGGTTTAGACGATATTTTCACTCTTTTAGACGATAATGCGGCACGAAATGCTAAATATTGTGTTACTTTGCAATTGAAAATTAAAACATAATAAACCTAGCAAAAATAGAAAATGAGACAGACACAAAAAATCTCAGACTTTGTACATAGCCAAGCTTATGTTAAAGCCATCGTGTGTTTGTTCCTTGCCTGCGGAGGTACATTACCTACTATTGCGGCAAATGAGACCTTATCAAACCCTTCTGTACAATCTGTTCAGCAGAATGGTACCACCATTAAAGGTGTGGTTGTAGATGAACAGGGCGAACCTATCATTGGTGCAAGCGTTGTAGAAAAAGGCAATGCTAAGAATGGTACCGTTACCGATCTTGATGGTAACTATACCTTGCAGCTCAAGAAAAGCAATGCTCCTGTTGTCGTTTCCTATATTGGATATAAGAGTGTAACCATCGTCAAGGGTGGCAAGGTTACTCTGCAGGCAGACAACAAGCTCCTGGATGAGTTGGTTGTCGTAGGTTATGGTACCCAGAAGAAGGCTACCCTTACTGGTTCTGTATCTTCTATCGGTAGTGACGAATTGAGTAAGATGGCTGCTACCAACATTACCAATGCCCTGGCTGGTAAGACTGCGGGTGTCATCGCCAATACCCGTACAGGTGAGCCTGGTGCTGATGATGCCAACATTCTTATTCGTGGTAAGGGTACAATGGGTGATACATCCCCATTGATTGTAGTTGATGGTGTTGCCGATCGTTCTTTCGGTCGTTTGAATCCAGATGACATCGAGAGTATTTCCGTATTGAAGGATGCTTCTGCTGCCATTTATGGTGCTCGTGCAGCCAATGGTGTTATCCTCGTTACCACCAAGCGTGGTAAGGCAGGTAAGGTACAGGTGAAGTATGATGGTACTGTATCTTTCTCTCAGCCTACCCGCATCCCTAAGATGCTGAATGCTTATGAGTATGCTACTTATACCAATGAGTTTGATAAGAACCGAGGTGCTGCACTTACCTATCCGGAAACTGCCATTCAGAAAATCAAGGATGGAGCAGACCAGATTAGCTTCCCTGATACCAACTGGTGGGATGCTGTAGCACAGGATTGGGCTACCAATACCCAGCATAGTCTTTCTATTAGCGGTGGTACAGAGAAAATTTCTTTCTATACTTCTGCTCAATATATGCAGCAGGATCCTATTTACAAGAATAGTCCGCAGAAATATAAGCAATATCAGTTTATCACGAATCTTGATGCACAAATCAACAAGAGCATCAAGTTGAGTATGGATATCTTGGGACGTCGTGAAACCCGCGACCGTGGTGTACGCTCTACAGAGGATATGTTTGGTTATTTCCTGACCACCAATCCTATGTCTGCTCCTTACTATCCTAACGGATTGCTCCGCAAGGGATTCGATGGTGTAACCAATAATGCAGTCTTGATGATTTCTGATATTCCTGGTAAGAGCAATACAACCAATAATACATTGAATATCAAACCGAAAGTTCATGTAGATTTGGATGTTGTTACCAAAGGATTGTATGCGGAAGGATATGCTGCGTTGGATTTCAATTACAACAATGGAAAGACAATGTACACTCCTTTTGATATCTATCAGTACAACTCGGAAACTCAGGAGTATGATAATTTGAGAAGTTCTACTGGTAATATTTCGCTTGATTCTTGGTCTAGCAACTCTGACCGTATCACTTTGAATGCCCGCATTGGCTACACTCGTACCTTTGGCGATCATAAGGTGGATGCTTTCGTATCTTACGAGCAGATGAAGTACAAGTACAATTACCTGTATGGTTATCGTACTAATTTCATGTCATTTGCACTTCCTGATCTTGATTTTGGTGGAACCAAGGATACAGACAAAAATAATTCGGGAAGTTCTGATGAGTTTGCTCGCCAGAACTGGTTCGGTCGTGTAAACTATAACTATAAGGATAAGTATCTTGCAGAGGCAACTTTGCGTTATGATGGTTCTATGAACTTTGCCAAAGGTCACCGCTGGGGTCTGTTCCCTGCTGTGTCTGCTGGTTGGGTAATGTCTGAGGAAAGCTGGTTTAAGCCACTCACCAAGGCTGTCAATTTCTTGAAGTTGAAGGCTTCGTATGGTGTTATGGGTAATGATAATATCTCGGCTTATCAGTATTTATCTACCTATTCTTACCGTGTAGGAGACAATGCAAACTTGTATGCCTTTGGCACCAATCCATCCTTAGTACAAGGTATTTATTCTTCAACTGTGGCTAATCCATTGGTAACATGGGAAAAGGCTCATTCTTGGAATGCCGATTTCTCTTCTCAGTTCCTGAATGGAATGTTTGGCTTGGATTTCGACTGGTTTAAGTCTGCCCGTCGTGATATCTTGATTACTCGTAATGCTTCAGTTCCAACCTATTCTGGTTTGACTTTGCCTTCTGAGAATCTCGGTAAGGTAGATAATACAGGTTTCGAAGCAGTTGCTTTCTATAAGGATCACAAGGGTGATTTCTCCTGGAATGTATCTGCCAATGTTACTTATGCAAAGAATGAGGTGATCTATATGGATGAGGCTGTGAAGACTGTAGCTTGGCAGCGTATAACAGGTCATTCTATGGAAGGCTATACACTTTATCATGCCACTGGCATATATCAGACTCAAGAAGAAGTGGACAATTCTATTCATTTGCCAGGAGCAAAACCTGGTGACTTGATTTATGAGGATACCAATGGTGATAAGCAGATAACCTGGGATGATGCTGTTCGCACAGATAAGAGTGCTACTCCACGCTGGATGTTTGGACTTACCCTTGGTGGTTCTTGGAAAGGTCTTGACTTCACAGCTTTCTTCAAGGGACAGGCTGATGCACAGATTCTCGTAAAGCCAACCATGAATATGGCAAAGGAGTTCTATGATGGACGTTGGAGAGAAGATGCTTCTGAGTCAGAAAGACTCAATGCAAAATATCCACGTGCATTCATGTCTGTATCTCAGGTTGATACCCGTAATGCGCTGGATTCTGACTGGTGGTTGCGTGATGCTTCTTTTGTTAGATTGAAGTCTATGGAAATCGGTTATACATTCCCTAAGAATCTGATCCAGCATATTGGTTTGACCAATGCTCGTATCTACGTGAATGGTAACAATCTCTTTACTATTGATAGCGTGAAGATTTTCGATCCAGAGATGACTGCCGGTATCAAGGGATATCCTATTCAGCGCTCATGGACATTCTGTCTTAATTTAGCATTTTAATTAAAAAATAGACAACAATGAAATATAATATATTTAAAGGAAGTGCCATTGTATGTATGGCATTAATGATGGCATCTTGCTCCGATTTCCTGGATGTAGATCCTCATAATAAAATTTCTGATGCTGCTGTCTGGAGTAATGTTGATTTGGCAAATGCTGCTCTTAGCGATTGCTACAGATATGTAGAAGGTGAGAATGAACAAGGTGTTCCTTTTGCTAGCTATACTGATGACATGTATCATCGTACTGGTTATGCTACGGAAACTTATACAGAGGGTAATGTGTCCTGCGATAACTACAACGTTGGTTTTTCTGAGGCTCGTGGTAACACTTGGAATTTCTATTATACAGGAATCAAACAAGTGAATGAATTGTTGGAAAATATAGATAACGTTCCTGCAGCAGAAGGTACTTCTGATGCAACTAGAAAAAAGCTTATCAAGGGACAGGCTTATTTCCTTCGTGCATTCTTCTATCATCAATTATATTCACTCTATGGCCGTGTTCCTCTGATTTATTCTACACTCGGTATCAATTCTGAGTTTAGTCAGACACGTGCTCCTATGGATGAGGTTGCTGATTCCATTTGCAAGGATTGTGATCGTGCGGCAAATATTCTGCCTACAAAATATAGTTCAAGTGATGATTTCGGACGTGCAACAAAGGGAGCTGCTTTAGCAGTTAAGGCTCGTACTTTGCTTTATAAGGCTAGTCCTTTGTTTGGTACTCCTTCCCAGGAGCGTTGGCAGGCTGCTGCTGATGTCAATAAGGCTGTCATTGATTTGAACGTTTACAGTTTGTCTTCTGTCAGCAATGCTGATGAGTATGCGGCTCTATTCTATAATGCAGAAAATCCGGAAATCATCTTTGAGAAGCTTTACAATGTAAAAGACCCAGAAGGTGGTGCATTAAACTATCTTTTCCAAGCTCCTATGGGTGCCTTTACCGGTGGTCATGGTTGGGGTGTCTGGTTGCCAACTTATCAGGCTGCTGATATTTATGAGAATGCGGATGGCAGTAAGTTCGAAATGAAAAATGTCGGTCCACATGCTATTCAGATGCCTAGCGTTGTTGATGGACAAACCGTTTATAAGGATACAACGATTTTGGCTACCTCGAATTCTCCATACGAAGGTCGTGAGATGCGTTTCTATGCAAACTTTATTTATGATGGTTCAAAATGGGGCTATGGTGATGCCAATCGTGTAATTGGAATTTACGAACCAGGTCAAGCTGGTGTCAAGGGTGGTAATTCCTCAGCTTGCAATACAGATGACGAGTACTGGAATGCAACCAAGACCGGATACTATATGAAGAAGTTCCTGAATCCTAATTATAATAATGAGCAGGAGGATGAGGTGGATACTACTCCTTGGATTTTCTTCCGCTTGGCTGAAATCTATCTGAACTATGCAGAGTGCCAGATGGAGCTTGGCAATAAGGCTGAGGCTTTGAAGTATATCAATCTGGTTCGTCAGCGTGTAGGACTTCCTGCTGCAACTGGTAAGGACTTGCGTGCTGAATACGAATATGAGCGTCGTGTTGAGTTGATGTTCGAGGGACAGCGTTTCTTCGATCTCCGTCGTTGGCAGAAAATGCCGGAAGCATATTCTGCTGCAAATCTTCCTACTGCCATGAAGATTTACAAGATGAAGGATGGTTCGTTGCTTTACTCTCATGATTTGGCTCCACTTCAGACTAGAATATTCAGAGATAAGATGTATTGGATGCCGATTCCTCGTTATGAGTTAGAGAAGTGTCCGAATTTGGATCCTGCTCCTTATTCTGTGGCAGACAGTAAAAATTAAAAGTTAAATATATGGGATAACTGAGTTTCTTGAAATTTGGTTATCCCATTTTGTTTGACTAGCATGTGTATTGTCTAATGGGTGCAAGTCCCTAACGAGCCCTAGTAGTGGGAATCGTCCAGCCA
>UQWP01000015.1 GCA_900544825.1 uncultured Prevotella sp.
CACAAGCCTCAGGGTCGCAGCCGTCTCCGTTAGGACCTTCATTGTAAATGGTTACACCGCTTACCGTGATGTTCTTGCAGAGTAATGGGTGGATGACCCAGAATGGTGAGTTGAGCAGCGTTACATCTTTGATGAGGATGCGCTCGCTGCGTACGAAGTTGATGAGCTGTGGGCGGAGACCCTGTCCGAGTCCAAACTTACGCTGGTCGAACTCTACACCGTCTTCTGCTTGCTTGAGGAGCTTGGCACGAGAGCCCAGATTCTGAGCCTCCTTGGTGACTCCCTCTTTGTAGCCGAACATAGCCTTGCCAACCATCGGCCACCAGGTTTCGTTACTTCCGCCGCCATCAATGGTTCCCTTACCGGTAATGGCGATGTCTGTAGCCTTGTATGCGTAGATGCAAGGTGAGTAGTTCCAGCATGCCAGTCCTTCCCATGATGTTCGAACCAATGGATAGAGCTTGGTGTCGAAAACAAAATGGAGGGTAGCACCTTCTTCCAGAGAAAGCTCTACATGACTCTTCAGTTCGATGGCTCCAGTGTTCCAGGTACCTTTAGGGACAATCACCTTTCCGCCGCCCTTCTTGGATACGAGGGCGATGAGGCGGTTGATGGCTTTCTGGTTTTGAGCCGCCGGGTTGGTCACTTTAGCACCAAACTTCGAAATGTCGTACTTCTTAGCCGTAGCTTCGAGTTTTGGCAACTGAATGCTCTGCTCAATACGCTTGTATTCTTCGTCGTTCCATCCTGATGCATAAGTACATACAGGAATGAGCAAAGCCAATAGTAATGTCTTGAATAATCGGTTCATTGCTTGTTTCAGAGATTAATGAATAAAAATTTTGTTTGTTGTATTTGGTTGCAAAGATACATAAAAAAGATATATTTTCGATAGTTTTTTAGTTAAAAATTTGGCTGTTCTAACAAAAAAGTGTATCTTTGCGGTGATATTTAACATTATTAATACTTAAAATAAAGATTCGCCTATTGATTTAGACATTTACTTAATGATAAAATAAGGATTAAGAAATGAGAAAACTCAATCAAATGACAGATGAAGAATTGGCCTTGGCTTACGTCGAGGGCGACAATAAGGCTTTTGACTTGTTGTTGTCCCGTTGTGAGGTAAAGCTGTTTTCTTACATCCTCTTCGTCGTACATGATGAAGAGCTGGCGAACGATATATTTCAAGAAACTTTCGTGAAGGTGATAGTCAAACTTCAAGATGGGCAATATTCGCCTAATGGTAAGTTTGTCTCATGGCTTATGCGTATAGCTCACAATGTAATTGTCGATGGCTATCGTGATGCAAAAAATCTGCTTTTTGCAGACCAGCAGAACAATAATGATCTTTCCCGTCTGAAGGGAGATGCTGTAACAGATAGTTTTGTGGAAAAGGAAATCGTGCGCAACCAGGTGTTGAGCGATGTGAGACGATTGGTGGATTTCCTGCCTTCTAACCAGCGGGAACTCATCTATATGCGATTCTATCAGCAGTTGACTTTCAAGGAGATTGCTGAATTGACAAATGTGAGTATCAATACGAGTCTGGGACGTATGCGTTATGCGCTCCATAATCTTCGTCGAATGGCGAAGGAGTATCATATCAGTCTGCAACTTGACTAAACTTTCCGCTGTTTTATCAGCGGGAAGTTTAATCTTCTTGCACCTTCATTTACAGGAACATCTTTAGTCCTCTTCCTTTTTCAACTCTTTCAGATCGTGAATTGTTGCACAAGGATCAGGGCTCTTGAAGACGTAGCTGCCACTCACCAGTACATCGGCTCCGGCCTGTACGAGTCGTGGGGCAGTTTCACCCTGTACGCCACCATCTATCTCGATAAGTGCATGGCTGCCGCTCTCCTTGATGAGTTTGCGTAGGCGATGTATCTTCTTGATGGTGTTTTCGATAAACTTCTGTCCGCCGAATCCTGGGTTCACGCTCATCAGCAGTACCATATCCACATCGCAGATAATGTCTTCCAGGACATTTACAGGAGTAGAAGGGTTGAGGGTTACGCCTGCCTTCATGCCTGCTGCATGAATCTGCTGGATAGTACGGTGTAAGTGAGTGCATGCCTCGTAGTGCACGTTCATCATCATGGCACCAATCTTGGCGGTTTGCTCAATATATTGTTCTGGGTGTACAATCATAAAGTGTACGTCAAGAGGCTTGGTGCTCGCCTTCGCCACAGCTTCCAGCACAGGAAAACCGAAGGAGATGTTAGGTACGAATACACCATCCATAATGTCCATGTGGAGCCAGTCTGCTTCACTCTTGTTGATCATTTCTACATCGCTCTTCAAGTCAATGAAATTGGCTGAGAGGAGAGAAGGGGAAACCATTGTTTTCATCTCTGTTTTTTTTCGTTTTATGATATGAGGTTATAATCAGTTGATGAAATACGCCTTGCAGGATTCTTTCTTCTTGAATGCGCGATAAGTGTAAGCCATCTGTTTGATGAAATAGATGGTCTTGGCAGATGGTCTCATCTCTTCGGAAGTAAATAAATGCTTCATAGGCATATTTTTTATAAATTGATTAATACTATGCTGTTTCTAATTGCGCACCGATAGTGAGGAAATGCATCCTCATCATGATGCTTATATATTCATAAACGATGGGTATGGGATTTTATTATATCGGGCGCTTATATTTTTTTGTGAATAGTACTCTGATTACTTATATATAATAAGGTGTAAGGGGAAAAATGAAGAGAAAAAGAAGAGAAAATGAACTTTTTTCTGTTAAAATGATTAATTTTTAGATAAAAAGTTTGCTATTTCGTAGAAAAAGTGTAATTTTGCAATCGGTTAGTTGTAGTGACTATGCCAGTAATAAATAAAAATTAAAAGAAACAAAATAAAGAATTATAAATATGATGAACTCGTTTGTATCTACAGCATGGTGGTGGCGTAACTCAAGATCTAGAAAGTCGTGAGTCGAGTACCCGTGTGGATGCAAATCCGAATATACTAAGGGCCTGCCGTAACTTACGACAGGCCCTTTTTACATATCAGGGAGTTTCGGAAAATGATTCTTATTGGAATTTAGAGTATTAACAAAACAACAAAATAAAAATATATAGGAGAACAGGATTATGGAAATGAAGAATATCTTGAACAGAATGTTGAACCACGAGGAGTTGACCCGTGAAGAAACCAAGAATATCATCCTGGGAATTACTCAGAGTGAGTTTCCTGAGGAACAGATTACAGCCCTGCTTACTGGTTTGCAGATGCGCGGTGTGACTGTAGATGAACTTCTCGGTTTCCGTGATGGTATTTTGGAGACTGGTGTTCCTGCCATTCTCAATTGTGACCGATATATCGATGTTGTTGGTACCGGTGGTGATCGCAAGAATACTTTCAATATCTCTACTACTTCTTGTTTCGTCATTGCTGGTGCAGGATATAAGGTGGCTAAGCATGGTAACTTCGCTGCAACTTCGGTGAGTGGAGCTTCCAACGTCATCAAGAATCACGGAGTACAGTTTACTGATGATCTTGATAAGCTCAACCGTTCTCTTGATGAGGCTGGAATCGTTTATCTTCACGCTCAGCTTTTCGCCAAGGCAATGAAGTTTGTGGGTCCTATCCGCAAGGCTCTTCAGTTTCCTACAGTCTTCAATCTCCTGGGTCCTTTGGTTAATCCTAGTCAGCCAAAGTGCCAGTTGCTCGGTGTTGCCAATCTCGACCAGATGCGTCTCTATAATCAGGTTTACCAGAAAATCGGCATAGATTACGGAATCGTAAACAGCATTGATGGTTATGATGAGATTTCACTTACCAGTGATTTCAAGGTTACTACCAACAATTACGAGAGAATCTTCAAGCCACAGGATCTGGGCTTCGAGATAGCCAAGCCTGAAGAGGTAAGAGGAGGAGCTACCGAGCAGGAAGCAAAGGATATTTTTGATGCTGTGCTTGAGAACCGTGCCCTGCCAGCGCAGAAGAATATCGTGCTCGCCAATGCAGCCTTCGGCATCCAGGTGATGGAGAAGGGAAAGAAGAGTATCGAAGAATGCGTGGAGATTGCTCGTGAAAGCATTGATTCTGGAAAGGCTCTTGCTACATTCAAGAAATTCGTGGAACTCAATAGTTAAGGAAGATGGATATTTTAGAAGAAATCGTCGCTCACAAGAAAATAGAGATAGAACAGCGTAAGCGCTTTATTCAACCCCGCCAGATGATTACCCTCACCGAGCAGAAAATGCAGGAGAATGGAGGAAGAGTCCCGGGTGGAAGCATGAAGGAAGCGCTGATGAAGTCGGAGACCGGAATCATCGCTGAGTTCAAGCGTAAATCGCCTAGCAAAGGCTGGATCAAGGAAGAGGGAAAGGCTAGTATCATTCCTCTTGGCTATCAGCAGAATGGGGCTACGGCGCTGAGCATCCTCACAGACATAGATTACTTTGGTGGCTATGATGAATTTATCCAGGAGGCTCGCCATGTAGGTGTAACTCTACCTATATTATATAAGAACTTCGTGGTGGATGAATATCAGCTCTTGCAGGCTCGATACTGTGGAGCTTCGGCAGTATTGCTGATTGCTGCCTGTCTTTCCAAGGAAGAATGCAGGAATCTGATGCGAATGGCTCATCAACTGGGATTGGAGGTTCTTTTGGAGATGCATGGCGAATGTGATTTCGAGTATGCTGAGTTGGAGCCGGATATGTACGGAATCAACAACCGTAACCTCGGAACCTTTGTGACGGATGTGGAAAACAGTTTCCGACTGTCAGAAATGCTTCCGAAGGATGTATGCAGAGTAAGCGAGAGTGGAATCTCTCAGCCTCAGACAGTTCTCAGATTAAGAGAAGAAGGTGGGTTCAGGGGCTTCCTGATGGGAGAGCAGTTTATGAAACAGGCTGACCCTGGAGAGGCACTCGCTCAATTTATCAATCAATTAAAATCATAGGCAGATGTTAGTAAAGGTTTGTGGAATGCGTGAGCCTGGGAATATAGAAAAGGTAGTTCAGTTAGGGGTGGATATGATGGGATTCATCTTCTATCCAAAGTCACCGAGATTCGTTTCTCAATCTGTGGATCGAACGGCTGTAGATAAGAATGTTTGCAGAGTGGGTGTCTTTGTCAATGAATCAGTAGAATTGATTTTTGATAAGATTCTTCAGTTTGATTTGAATGCCGTGCAGTTGCATGGAAATGAGAGCCGCGAACTCTGTGAACAGCTTCATGAGCAGAATGGCTTATTGAAAGTCATCAAGGCTATCAGCGTTTCCACAGCCGGGGATATCCCGAAATATAAGGAATATGTAGGCGCTGTTGATTACTTCCTTTTCGATACCAAGTGTAAAACGGTGGGTGGAAGTGGTCAGCAGTTTGATTGGCAGGTTTTGGAGAATTACGATGGCGATGTTCCATTCATCTTGAGTGGTGGAATAGGACCGGAGGATGTGGAGAGAATCAGAAACTTCCATCATCCGATGTGCATCGGAATCGATCTGAATTCGAAATTCGAGATGGAGCCGGGCTTAAAGGATGTGGAGAAGTTGAATACATTTCTTGAAAATATAGAAAACAAAGAGATAAAAAAAGAGTATTATGAATAAGATAAATGCATTGTTTGCAAACAATAAAGACCGCAAGCTTTTGAGCTTGTATTTCTGTGCTGGTTGCCCAACCCTTGAAGGAACGGGTGATGTGATTAAGGCAATGGAACGCAAGGGAATTGATATGATTGAGGTAGGAATCCCATTCAGTGATCCTCTGGCTGATGGACCTGTCATTCAGAGTGCTGGTACCAAGGCTTTGAAGAATGGAATGACTGTGAAGAAGCTCTTCGCTCAATTGAAAGCTATCAAGAATGAAGTAAAGTTGCCACTTGTTCTGATGGGCTATCTGAATCCTATCATGCACTACGGAATAGAAGAATTCTTCAAGAGCTGTGTAGAAAGTGGTGTGAGTGGAACTATTATTCCTGATCTTCCTTTCGATGATTATCTGAAAGTGGTAAAGCCTATTGCTGACAGATATGATATCCGCGTCATCATGATGATTACACCGGAAACAAGTGAGGAGCGTATCCGATTCATCGACGAACATACTGATGGCTTTATCTATATGGTTAGCTCTGCCAGCATCACGGGCGCCCAGAGTAGCTTCGGCGATGCGAAGTTGGCTTATTTCAATCATATCAATGGTATGAATCTACGTAATCCTCGTATGATTGGTTTCGGAATCAGCAACAAGCAAACTCTTACGAGTGCGCAGGATAACGCAGCTGGTGCCATCATCGGTAGTAAGTTTGTGACATTGCTCAATGAGGTAGGAAATCCAGACCAGGCTCTCGACCTGCTTTTCGAAGCATTGAAAAAATAATTCAACCTTTTAATTTTATAGGAAAGATGTATCAAGTTGACGATAAAGGATTTTTTGGAAAATTCGGAGGAGCTTATGTTCCTGAGATTTTATATAAGTGTGTAACTGAACTTCAGGAGGCTTATAAGCCTATCATTGAGAGCGAGGAGTTTAAGAAAGAATATTATGCGCTCTTGAAGGATTATGTTGGCCGCCCTTCACCTCTTTACTATGCGAAGAGAATGAGTGAAAAGTATGGATGTCAACTCTATCTGAAGCGTGAGGATCTGAATCATACCGGTGCACACAAGATCAACAATACCATCGGTCAGATCCTGATGGCAAAGAAGATGGGTAAAACCCGTATCATCGCAGAAACCGGTGCTGGTCAGCATGGTGTTGCCACAGCTACAGTATGTGCCTTGATGGATATGAAGTGTGAAATCTTCATGGGTGCTACCGATGTGGAGCGCCAGCATACCAATGTGGAGCGTATGAAGATGCTGGGCGCCAAGGTGAATCCTGTCCGTACTGGCAATATGACTTTAAGTGATGCATGCTCAGAGGCTATCCGCGACTGGTGCTGTCATCCACAGGATACATTCTATATCGTTGGTTCTACGATGGGACCTCATCCTTACCCAGATATCGTGGCAAAGATGCAGAGTGTAATCAGTGAGGAGCTGAAATGGCAGTTGGAAGAGAAGATTGGCCGCGATTATCCTGATTACCTCATCGCTTGCGTGGGTGGTGGAAGCAATGCCGCAGGTACCATCTATCATTATATCGATGATGAGCGGGTTCAGATCTATCTGGCTGAGGCTGCCGGTCATGGTATTGATACCAATTACACGGCTGCAACCATGCATTGCGGTACAGAAGGAATCATTCACGGTGCCCGTACGCTTGTGATGCAGACTGAGGATGGACAGATTGAGGAAGCCTTCACCATCAGTGCCGGTTTGGATTATCCGGGTATTGGACCTATGCATGCAGACTTGGCTACAAGGGGCAGAAGTCATGTACTTGCCATCAAGGATGATGAGGCTATCTATGCCGGTTACGAACTGACTCGTATGGAGGGTATCATACCAGCCATTGAAAGTGCTCATGCTGTGGCTGCCTTGAAGAAAATGAAGTTCAAGAAGGACGACGTGGTCGTCTTGACCGTTTCAGGCCGTGGTGACAAGGATGTAGAAACCTATTTGAGCCATAAGGAAATGGCTGGAGAATATGGAAATTTCTAAAGTATTTTAAAGCTTTTGCCCTTTCAGGGCGACAGTCTTACACCCATTACTACCCAGGGTGTTACCCTGGGCTAGGAGCTTCTGCCCTTTCAGGGCGTGTGGGTGTAATTAGTTAAAGTTCAATCAATAAGAAAAAATGGCTAAGTTTAATTATACGACAGTAACTCGCACGATTCTCGCCGACCTCTATACGCCTGTGGGAGTTTATATGCGATTGAGAGATATTTACCCCCAGTCGGCTCTGATGGAGAGTAGCGACTACCATGGTTCTGAGAATTCCCGTTCCTTCATAGGTGTACATCCATTGGCTAGCATAGCCGTGAGTCATGGAGAGGTTATCAAGACTTATCCTGATGGTAGTGTTGAAAAACAGCAACTTCCAGCCTTCGGCGAAGGAAAGGGAGAAGATTGTAAGCTCGCCATTTCGAAAGCTTTCAATGAGTTCATCCAAAGTTTCCATGTAGAGGGAGAGGGGAAGGAATTCTGTGGACTTTATGGATTCACAACCTTCAATGCTGTACGCTACTTCGAGAATATCCCAGTAAAGGATACCACGATGGCAAAGAATGATGCGCCGGATATCTATTATATTATGTATAAGGACATCATTGTGTTTGATCATTTCAATAATACGATGCAGCTTATCGCTTTGAGCGAACAGTATGGTGAAGAGGGAACTGCTGATGATCAGGCTTCTGAGGCAAATAGGGCTGTTGGCAATGCTGAGTTGGATGCATTGATGAAGGCGGTGAACAAGGCTAATGTGAAGCCTTATGATTTCCATCCGGTAGGCGAAACAACTTCTACTCTTACAGATGAGGAGCACAAGGCGAACATTCGCAAGTGTATCCAGCATTGTATGCGTGGCGATGTGTTCCAGATTGTGGTGAGCCGTAGATTTGTGCAGCGTTATGAGGGGGATGACTTCAAGCTCTACCGTGCTTTGCGCAGCATCAATCCATCACCTTATCTCTTCTATTTTGATTTTGGTGGCTTCCGTATCTTCGGTTCTTCACCTGAAACTCACAATCGTATTGTCGGAGAGAAGGCTTTCATTGATCCTATTGCAGGAACGACCCGCCGAACGGGTGATATGGAACAGGATAGAAAGGCTGCTGAGTTCCTCCGTAATGACCCGAAAGAGAATGCTGAGCATGTTATGCTTGTGGATTTGGCACGAAATGATTTGAGCCGTAACTGCCACAATGTGAAGGTAGATTTCTATAAGGATATGCAGTTTTACAGTCACGTGATTCATCTGGTGAGCCGTGTGAGCGGAACATTGGATCAGAATGCTGACCATATTAAAGAATTCATAGATACCTTCCCAGCTGGTACCTTGAGTGGTGCGCCAAAGGTAAGAGCGATGCAGATTATCTCAGAATTGGAGCCTCACAATCGTGGTGCTTATGGTGGATGCATCGGATTCATAGGACTGAATGGTGATTTGAATCAGGCTATTGTAATTCGTACCTTTATCAGCCGAAATGGCGAACTCTGGTTCCAGGCAGGAAGTGGAGTTGTGGCGAAGAGCAACGACCAGTATGAGTTGGAAGAGTGTAATAATAAACTGGGAGCTTTGACTAAGGCAATTCATATTGCTGAGAAGCTTTAGGTTGTGATTAGTGAGTAGTGATTGGTGAGGAATATCACTACTCTCTGATAAATAATTAATAATCAATAATAAGATGAAAATAGTTATCATAGATAATTACGACTCCTTTACTTATAATCTTGCCCATTTGGTGAAGGAGTTAGAGGCTGAGGTTACGGTATTCCGTAACGATCAGTTTCAGCTTTCGGAGCTCGATCGCTTCGATAAGATCATATTGAGTCCGGGCCCGGGAATACCTTCTGAGGCTGGACTTCTGATGGATGTGATTAAGAAATATGCAGGCAGAAAACCGATGCTGGGAGTTTGTCTGGGGCATCAGGCTATCGGTGAGGCATTTGGTGCTAAACTTACCAATCTATCTGAGGTTTATCATGGAGTAGCTACACCTTGTACTCAGTTTGGTAATGACCCTATTTTTGAGGGATTGCCTAAGCGTATTGAGATTGGCAGATATCATTCCTGGGTAGTAGATAAAAGTGGTTTCCCTGATTGTCTTGATATTACAGCCGTGAGTGATGATGGTCAGATAATGGGCCTCAAGCATAAGAATTATGATATTCGAGGCATCCAGTTTCATCCAGAAAGTGTGCTGACACCTGATGGAAAAAAGATGATTCAGAATTGGTTAGAGCTTTAGTCCTTTGGGGCTAAAGCTTTTTCTTTCCATCTTGAATACAGGATATTGCGGTGATTGCAAAAAAAAAAGAGTTTGACGTCCTGAAGAACACCAAACTCTTTTTTACTTTTATATAATGAACTCTAATCAAGAGAACACATAATCACATATTATAAATCCCAAGCTACAGCACTTGCACCAAGTACAGCTGCAGAACTACCATCAAGAGTAGAAACGAGGAACTTAGCCTTGCCCTTGTAAATCTTGAGTACGTTCTTGTCGTAAGCTTCCTTCAAAGGCTTCATCAAGAGGTCACCTGCCTTGGTGAGACCGCCGAAGAATACGAATGCCTCAGGAGCAGAGAATGCTGCGAAGTTAGCGCAAGCCTCACCGAGCATCTTGCCAGTGAAGTCGTAGATGCGCTTAGCCAGAGCATCACCCTTGCCGGCAGCAACGCTGACATCGTAAGAAGTAATCTTCTCTGGATCCATCTCGCGGAGCAAAGAAGGCTCATCGCTTGTCTCCAGGAATTCGCGGGCAGTGCGAGCTACACCAGTAGCAGAGCAGTATGTCTCCAAACAGCCTCTTCTACCGCAGCCACAAATACGACCAGCCTCACCTGGTACTACGATAACATGACCCAACTCACCAGCGAAGCCATCGCTTCCGTAGAGCATCTGACCATTGATGACAATACCAGAACCTACACCTGTACCGAGGGTAATATCAATGAAGTTCTTCATACCACGAGCAACACCATATGTCATTTCGCCAAGTGCAGCAGCGTTGGCATCGTTAGTAAGAGCTACAGGGATACCGAGAGCTTTGCTGAACATATCAGCCAAAGGTACAACGCCATCGTGAGCCCAAGCCAAGTTTGGAGCAAACTCGATAGCACCCGTATAGAAGTTTCCGTTAGGAGCACCAATACCCATTGCCTTGATCTTCTCGATACCACCTACGGTCTCGATAATTGGCTGGAGTGCCTCTACAGATGCCTTTACATAGTCATCTACCTTATCATAACCACCAGTTTTGATAGCTGTTGTTGCCTTGATTTCGCCACGAGCATCAACGATTCCGAACACAGAATTAGTACCGCCGAGGTCTAAACCAATAACGTACGGTTTTAATGTATTTTCAGTCATGTTACTTTTTAAATTAGTTAGAATTGTTTATTTATGCTGCAAAGATAATGAATCCTTTTGAAAATATCAACTTTTTCTTGTATAAAAAAGTATAATTTTAGAAGTTTTGGGCAAAAATATTGCAAATGTGCCCTTTTTTTTGTAACTTTGCCCGCTGTTATAGAATAATGTACGAAAAATGAGTTTAGCATTTCCAATAGAGATAAACATCCTTGACTTTATATTCAAAGGAATTATCATCGGAGTGATTGCCTCCGCCCCTATGGGTCCTGTAGGCATTCTTTGTATTCAGCGTACGCTCAACAAGGGACGCTGGTTTGGGTTCGTCACGGGCATTGGTGCTGCGTGCAGTGATATCGTATATGCACTCTTCACGGGTTTAGGTATGAGTTTCGTGATGGACTTTGTTAATAATGCGCAGAACAAGTTCTACCTGCAGATTTTTGGTAGTGTTTTGCTGCTGGTGTTCGGAATCTATTGCTTCAAGAGTGATCCGATGAAGAATATGCATAAGTCGAGCAATAAGCAGGGTACTTTATGGCATAATGGAATTACTGCATTCCTGGTTACCTTGAGTAATCCGCTCATCGTGTTCCTTTTTATGGCAACTTTTGCACAGTTTGCCTTTGTGGTTCCGGATATGCCGATAGAAATGGGAGTGGGATATCTGAGTATTATGTTTGGAGCCTTGTTGTGGTGGTTTGGTCTCACTTGGCTCGTCGATAAGATCAGAGGTAAATTTGATACAAATGGAATCCTTATCATCAATAAGGTGATAGGAAGTATCGTGATTATTTTCTCAATCATCGCTCTTTTTGGAACGATGTTTAATCTTTATCATTTACCAGAATTTTAAGTTATGTTTGTAGCACAGAAATTAAGAAAGGAAAGTATTGCAGAATACCTCTTATATATGTGGCAGATAGAGGATGTTATCCGTGCCTACGGATGTTCGCTGCCAGTGATTAAGAAAAACTATATCGAACGATTCGATTTCACTCCTGAACAGAAAGACGAGGAACTCGATTGGTTTGGTAACCTCATTCGTATGATGAATGAAGAAGGTAAGCGTGAGAGCGGGCATCTTGACATTAATAGAGTGTTATTGCAGGATGTCATTGATTTGCACGGCAGACTCCTTCAGAGTTCGAAGTTCCCAATTTACAATGCTGAGTATTACAAGGTGTTGCCTTTTATTGTAGAGTTGCGCAACCGTGGTGATAAGGATATTAATGAGGTTGAGACTTGTCTCGATGCACTTTACGGAGTTATGATGCTCAGATTGCAAAAGAAGGAGATTACCCCTGAAACAGAGAAAGCCATCAAGGAAATCTCAATTTTCGTGGGATTGCTCAGTGATTACTATATCAAGGATCGTACTGAAGGCTTGAAGTTTGAAGATGACGATATGTAATCTGCTGGCGGAACAAGTGTTTTTTTTGTAATTAGAGATTAGTATTTATTTTTTTTAGGATATACATATTATAATATATATTATTGATGAAAGAGATTGAAAGAAGAAGAACGTTTGCCATTATTTCGCACCCTGATGCTGGTAAGACAACATTGACCGAGAAGTTCCTGCTCTTCGGTGGACAGATTCAGGTGGCTGGTGCCGTTAAAAATAATAAGATTCGTAAGACTGCTACTTCCGACTGGATGGATATCGAGAAGCAGCGTGGTATTTCCGTATCAACTTCTGTGATGGAGTTCGACTATCTGCCTGATGGTCAGAGTGGCGAGCCTTATAAGGTGAATATTCTTGATACTCCGGGTCACCAGGATTTCTGCGAGGATACTTATCGTACGCTCACCGCAGTGGATTCTGCTATTATCGTGGTCGATTCTGCGAAAGGTGTAGAGGCACAGACTCGTAAACTGATGGAGGTGTGCCGTATGCGCAATACTCCTGTTATCATCTTTATCAATAAGATGGACCGTGAGGGTCGTGACCCATTCGATGTTCTTGATGAGTTGGAGGAAGAGTTGAAGATTTCTGTTCGCCCTTTGTCTTGGCCTATCGGTCAGGGTGTTCGCTTCAAGGGCGTTTACAATATTTATGAGCATCAGCTCAATCTTTTCACACCTAATAAGCAGCGTGTTACCGAGAAGGTAGAGGTAGATATTCAGTCTAAGGAACTTGATGAGCGAGTAGGTGAGCGAGAGGCAAATCAGTTGCGCGAAGAACTGGAGTTGGTGGATGGTGTTTATCCGGAGTTTGACGTGGAGACCTATCGTTCTGCAGAGGTAGCACCGGTATTCTTTGGTTCTGCCTTGAACAACTTCGGTGTGCAGGAACTTTTGGATTGCTTCGTGCAGATTGCTCCATCACCAAAGCCTACCAAGGCTGAAGAGCGTATGGTAGAACCAGAAGAGCCTAAGTTTACTGGTTTTATCTTCAAGATTACCGCTAATATCGACCCTAACCACCGTTCATGTATTGCATTCTGCAAGATTTGTTCTGGAAAGTTTGTGCGTAATCAGCCTTATTATCATGTGCGTCTCGACAAGACAGTGCGCTTCTCTTCACCTACCCAGTTTATGGCGCAGCGTAAGAGTACTATCGATGAGGCTTATCCTGGCGATATCGTTGGTTTGCCAGACAACGGTATCTTCAAGATTGGTGATACTCTGACTGAGGGCGAGAAGATTCACTTCCGTGGATTGCCTTCGTTCTCTCCACTTCTCTTCAAGTACATCGAGAACGATGACCCAATGAAGAGTAAGCAGTTCCAGAAGGGATTGGAGCAGTTGATGAACGAGGGTGTTGCACAGTTGTTCGTCAACCAGTTCAATGGTCGTCGTATCGTGGGTACCGTCGGTCAGTTGCAGTTCGAGGTTATCCAGTATCGCCTGGAGAACGAGTACAACGCCAAGTGCCGTTGGGAGCCTGTTCACTTGCATAAGGCATGTTGGATTGAGGCTGACGATGAGAAGGAATTGGAGAACTTCAAGAAGCGTAAGTACCAGTATATGGCCAAAGATATTGAGGGACGCGATGTGTTCCTCGCCGATTCAGGCTACGTATTGAGTATGGCTCAGCAGGATTTTGAGCACATCAAGTTCCACTTTACATCGGAATTCTAAAATAACAAGAGAATGATGGATGAAGAGTTATCAGAATACAAACAAAGCAGGATAGAAAGATTTGTTGTTTGGCAGAAGGAACATATTTCCGACCGCCAGATGACCCTTATCCTTGCTTTTGTGATAGGTTTACTCGCTTCAGTAGCAGGTTTCTTCCTGCACGGTATCGTGCACGAAATACAGTTGCTGCTTACTTCCGGGTTCCAGCAGAGCAGTTATAATCTGCTCTTCCTGCTTTTCCCTATCATTGGTATTTATCTTACCTCACTTTTTATCAAGTATGTGGTGAGGGACAATATTTCGCATGGTATTACCCGTGTGCTTTATGCCATCTCGACCAAGAACTCCCGACTAAAGGGGCATAACTGCTGGTCTTCGGTAGTAGCGTCCGGTATTACCATTGGCTTTGGTGGATCTGTAGGAGCCGAGGCACCTATTGTGCTTACCGGTTCTGCCATCGGTTCTAATCTGGGACAGATTTTCCGTATGGATAAGAAAACCATGATTCTGCTGGTGGGCTGTGGAGCCAGTGCTGCTATTGCTGGAGTCTTCAAGGCTCCAATCGCAGGACTCGTCTTCACCCTCGAGGTGCTGATGGTTGATCTTAGTATGGCTTCACTTCTGCCTATCCTTATCAGTTGTGTCACTGCTACCTGTTTTACCTATATCTTTATGGGTGACAGTTCGCTTTTCGATTTTACCCTTACCAATCCATGGGAGTTGAATCGTACACCAGCATGTATCCTGTTGGGTATCTTCTGCGGATTGATAAGTCTTTACTTCATGCGCACGATGTCATGGTGTGAGGGACTTTTTGCCAAGATGAAGAATCATCCTTATTGTAAGTTGGTTTTTGGTGGACTCATTCTCAGTTCGCTCATTTTCCTTCTTCCTTCACTTTATGGAGAGGGATATTCGGCAGTAAATGTGCTTCTTAAGGGGCAGAATGAGGCAGAGTGGGGGCAGGTGATGAACCGTTCGCTTTTTTCTGGTCATCAGAATCTGTTGATTCTCTATATCGGCTTGGTGACCTTTACCAAGGTTTTTGCCACTTCGGCTACCAATGGTAGTGGAGGATGTGGTGGAACCTTTGCTCCTTCTCTTATCATTGGTGGATTTGCCGGTTTCTTCTTTGCCCGACTTTGGAATGTCTACGAGGTAGGTGTTTATGTGCCGGAGCAGAATTTCACCTTGATGGGTATGGCAGGATTGATAACGGGTGTGATGCATGCTCCACTTACAGGTATTTTCCTTATCGCCGAACTTACAGGTGGTTATCAGCTTTTTATGCCACTTATGATCGTGTGCATATCTTCGCTCCTTACCATCAGTATTTTTGAGAGCCATAGTATCTATGCCTTGCGTTTGGCTAGAGAGGGTAAGCTTCTTACGCACCACATTGATCGTGCTGCGCTCACTCTGATGAGTATGCAGAGTTTGGTTGAGAAGGATTATCATCCGATCAAGGAAGATTTGCCGATGGAAAAACTGGTGAGCGAGATTAGTCGAAGCAATAATAATTTCTTGCCTGTTCTCGATGAAGCGGGCGTTTTACAGGGAGTTATTGATATCACCAAGATTCGTCATATCATCTTCCGAACAGAACTCTATAAGCATTTCAAGGTGAAACAGCTAATGTTACAGCCTTCTGCCGTAATTAGTGAGAACGAGAGGATGGATGAGGTGATGCAAAAGTTTGATAAGACAGATGCCGCACAGTTGCCAGTAGTAGATATTAATGGTGTGTTGAAGGGCTATATCAGTCGTACCAAGGTGTATGAGGTATATCGTCACATTGTGGCAGATATGTCTGCAGAGTAATAATATTAATCAATGAACAGTATGACAAAGAAAGATTTAAGAATCATATTTATGGGAACTCCAGAGTTTGCTGTGGAATCCCTCAAGCGCCTTGTAGAGGGCGGCTACAATGTGGTGGCTGTGGTTACTCAGCCTGATAAACCTGTGGGCAGACATCAGGACACTTTGCAGCCTTCTCAGGTGAAGCAGTATGCTGTTGAGCATGGACTGCCAGTGCTTCAGCCCGTAAAGATGAAAGATCCCGAGTTTTTGGAACAGCTTAAAAGCTATCAGGCAGATTTGCAGGTTGTTGTGGCATTCCGTATGTTGCCAGAGGTTGTGTGGGCAATGCCAAAGTTTGGTACATTCAATGTTCATGCTGCCTTGTTGCCCCAGTACCGCGGTGCAGCTCCTATCAACTGGGCTGTTATCTATGGTGAGACTGAGACGGGTGTTACTACCTTCTTCCTCGATCATGATATAGATACAGGTCGTATCATTATGCAGAAGCGTTTCCCTATTCCTAGTGAGGCGAATGTAGAGTATGTATATGATGGATTGATGCATTTAGGTGCAGAAATCGCTTTGGAAACCATCGATCAGCTGATTGCGTCAGATGGTAATATTTCGAGCATTGCTCAGGAAGAATTCATCGGTGAGGGGGTAGAGCTTAAGGCTGCTCCAAAGATATTCAAGGATACTTGCTGCATTGATTTCCACAAGCCTTCTAAGCAGGTACACGATTTCATACGTGGTCTCTCACCATATCCGGGTGCCTGGACCAACATCAAGAAGAAAGGCGCCGTGAAAGAGCAGGTGCTTAAGATTTTCAAGACTACAGTTAGCGATGATTCTCGTGGTATGGCACCTGTAGGATGTTTCAGGATTGAAGGCGGACATTTGCAGGTAGCTTGTATCGACCATTGGCTCAATATCTATGAGTTGCAGCTTGCTGGTAAAAAGCGTATGGAAGCTTCAGTCTTCCTCAATGGAATGAAGGATATTGCATACTACGAATGCCAGAAAGCGCCTGATTCTGATGCAGGTTTACAGTAATTTAGATTTTAATTTCAAAGTTCAATTTTCAAACAGTTAAGAAAATGACTAGAGAAGAAGATATTAAGAATGCAGTAGAATGCATGCGAAAGGGTGGGGTGATTCTTTATCCTACAGATACAGTTTGGGGCATCGGTTGTGATGCTACTAATCCTGAGGCTGTGAAGAAAGTATATGAGATTAAGCAGCGCGACGATTCTAAGGCGCTTATCTGCCTCATAGACTCGGCTGATCGTATGGCTCGTTATTTCCGTAACGTGCCTCAGGTGGCTTGGGATTTCATCGATGCGGCTATGCCTGTTAAGCCTACTACCATCATCTTGGATGATGCGAATGGTGTGGCTAACAATCTTGTAGCAGAAGATGGTAGTTTGGCTATGCGAGTTACTTACGAGGAGTTCAGCAAGCAGCTTTGCTATCGTTTCCAGAAGCCTATCGTAAGTACAAGTGCCAATGTAAGTGGCGAGCCTGCAGCTCAGAACTATCGTGATATCTCTGAAGAGATTCTGAATGCGGTAGATTACGTGTGCTGGACCCGTCGCCAGGAGCATAAGCCTCATCAGCCTTCAAGTATCGTTAAGATTGCTAAGAACGGCGAGGTAAAGGTAATCAGATAATCATTATATTGATTGTTATATTATAAATAAAGCCTGCTTGGAGTTTTTTTTCTCTTAGCAGGCTTTTTCGTAGCTATACCTTAATTGTAGCTATATCATATAGCAAGAACTAAAATGATAATATAATAAAATGATAATATAACAAGAAACCCTGCAAGAAATAAATCTTACAGGGTTTATCCTGGGTGGAAGGTGGGACTCGAACCCACGACATTCAGAACCACAATCTGACGCTCTAACCAACTGAACTACGTCCACCATTTCTTGTAAGCGGGTGCAAAGGTACGAAAAAAAAATGATTCCACCAAATTTTTTCGTACCTTTTTTCCATTTTTTTATTTTGCAGGACTATTTGGCACTACAGGAGCTGCCTTTTGAGCATCTGCACCTGCAGCTGGAGCCGCTTTCTGAGCACCTGCTGCTGCATCCTTGCTAGCACCTGGCATAGCAGGAAGAGCTGTCTGCTCCTGGGTTGCACCCTCCATGACGCTGCTTTCGCCTGCTGCCTGTGGAGCAACGTATGCGCAAGCTACGCTGATTACTACCATAAGAGCTGCGAGACCCCAAGTAATCTTTTCTACGATGTCGGTAGTCTTGCGTACACCCATGATGGAATTGGTTGAAGAGAAGTTAGATGCCAATCCACCTCCCTTTGACTCCTGGATCAGCACGATGAGAACCATCAGGATTGAAACCAGGACGATTAATACTACAAATAATGTGTAAGCCATTTTTTAATTTTAAAACTAGTTTTATTATTATTATTTTATTTATTTCTCTTAACCCCTTTGCAGGATATTTTATTTCTTTGCATTCAGCATCAGTTTCTCCAGGAATCTGAGCTGATCTACATAATAATATGCACTCTTTTGTGGGTGCTGCTTATGCAGACGATCGATAATCTGATAGGCTCTCTCATACTTGCCCTGTTTGATGTAGATTCTTGCAAGGGTCTCTGTAAAGATTCCGCCGTTATCGCTTGACTCGTTATGGGGAGTTGCTTCGGCAGGCTCTGCTCCTGTATCTGCTTCTGTATCAGATTTAGTTTCAGATTCCTCTGTGCCGTTGATTTTCTCCAGGTTAAAGCCACCTTCTTCTATGAAGTCATCGATGAGACTGATAGTACGGGATGGTTGTTGTTCCATCTTCTCTTCTGTCTCTGTTTCCATCAAGTATGATACGTAATCTACCGCAGCATCGGCTGGAGTAGGCTTGCGCTTTTCTTTCTTCTTCTCATTTTCCTCTGCATCGGCAGGGATGGAGTCAAGGAAGTGGTCGATGAGGCTGCTGGTGCGATCTTCTTTCTTCTTGGCATCAAGAATGCCCATACCTTTCGGTTTTGTCTGGGTACGCTTCAGCTGGTAGTGGGCTGCCTCTATCATCTGGAAGATGACCTTGCGGTCGGAGATGTAGATGGCTGCTCGGCGAAGTTCTTCATCGAAGCTGGGGTCGTGGAGTAGGTATAGGTTTTTCAACATCAGCAGGCGAGCCGTCTGATAGTACGGATAAAGAGCCAAGAGCGCACGTAGGTCGTAGAGCGTCTCTCGGTTCATTTCCTCTGGATGTTGTATTAATCTATTTAATTCCACGATGTCTTAATTATTAACTTTAAACTATTAACTTTTAACTTAGAACTTAGAACATTCCTACCAGTTAGCCACTGTTGCGTTGAATATCTGATCAACCAAATCCTTCACCATCTGAGTAACCAGCTCTTCCTGCACAGATGCCAGGCTCTGAGTGGTATCGTAGGTCTTGGCGGAGGTAAACTGACGCTCGAAGTCCTCGTTGTGGTTTTTGGTATTGGTGAAGCGGACGTTCACTGTAATGCTCAATTCAGTCTGTGCAGAATATCCCTCTGCACTCACCGACTTGTTACGCTGTGAATATTGGGTGATTTCTCCCTCAATCTTCAAGTCTCCGTTTCTGGAAACCTGGCGCAGCTGAGTGTTGCTGGCAAACTTGTCTTTCAGCTCATTGTTGAACATCGGACCCATAGGTCCCCAAACATACGAGCTTCGGATAGGGAAGTCGGCCAGTTGGATGGTCTTGGTCTTGGTGTAGTCGATGCTGGCTCCATTGAACTTGTAGCTCACAGAGCAGGCTGCAGTAACTCCCATTACCAATATGATGCCTATTATATATAGGTACGCGCGTAAGTGCTTCATATTTTTATTCTTTATTATTATCTTTCCCTGCAATGAGTCGTTAATCATTTCCGAGCCCGTATTTCTTGATTCTTCGATAGAGGGTGCGGTCGGAGATTCCCAATTCATCGGCTGCTTTTTTTCTATTGCCATTGTTTCTCTCCAATGCTTTTTCTATCATCTGCCTGCCCAGTTTGCTGAGGTTAAGCGATTCGTTCTCGCTCATCTCTTCGTTATCGAAGTCCTTGATTTCCTCTGCTTCTACTTCCTGGGCTTCTGGTCGGGAATGTATCAGGTCTGGATGAGAGTTCATCATATCCGAACGCGACTGTATGATGTCCGATGCACGAGCTGGTGTCACATCGATTGGATAATTTGCGGGTATGCTGCTGTTATCCATCGGTTGCGATTGTGAGAACCCTTTGACTCCATTAAGTCCACGTGCTTCATCGAGTTGTTTTCTCAACGAGTTCATTTCGCGTCTCAGGTCACTCACATTTCCTCTCAATTCGTACAGAATCTTATAGAGAATTTCTCGTTCGCTTTCATAACTGTGCTGACCTCCGCTCTGTTGAGGAATCGGTGCCAGCTGTGTACTCTCTTCATCTTTTGGGATGAATTGGAGAAGAGCATCAAGTCCGATTTCTCTTTCTTTTGAGAGTACCGACATCTGCTCTGTGATATTCTTGAGCTGTCGAACATTTCCCGGCCACTTGTATTTCAACATCAGTTGCTTGGCATCTTCTGTAAGCGAGATTTTCGGCAAGTGATATTTCTCAGCCATTTGCATAGCAAAGAGACGGAAGAGCAAGAGTATGTCACCGCCACGTTCGCGCAAAGGAGGCATCTGGATAGGAATCGTATTGAGACGATAGTAGAGATCCTCACGGAATCTTCCTTCGCTCACCGCCTTGCGCATATTCACATTGGTGGCAGCTACGATACGGACATTGGTCTTTCGGATTTCTGTGCCTCCTACTCGGATATATTCACCGGTTTCCAGCACACGAAGCAATCGGGCTTGTGTCTGGATAGGAAGTTCTCCTACCTCATCTAGGAAGATAGTTCCCTTGTTGGCTATTCCGAAGTAACCTTCGCTTTCGCCGATGGCTCCAGTGAAGGAACCCTTTTCGTGTCCGAAGAGTTCGCTGTCAATGGTTCCCTCTGGGATGCTGCCACAGTTGATGGCGAAGTATTTCTCTCTTCTTCGTGGAGAATTGTCGTGGATGACTCTTGGAATGATTTCCTTACCCACTCCGCTTTCTCCGATGATGAGCACGGAAAGATCCGTCGGTGCCACCTGTAAGGCAACATCGAGAGCATGATTCAATCCGTCGCTGTTACCGACGATATTGTATCGTTGTTTTATCTTTTGAAGTTCGGAATTATCCATTTAGCTGCCAAAATTACACATTTTTTTTGAATTATCTGCTTTTTTCGTCCAAAAATAGGTTATGGAGAGCAGAAAATAGGTGATTTTTAACTTTTTCGCCTATCTTTCTGCTCTTTTTTCCTAATTTCTAGTCTTGTATAGGACTTGTCCTGCTGCTGGAAATTCATAAGTTTCAGTAGCAGATTTCGCCTCGTTTTTTACTCTTTAGAAGCTGGTTGCTGACCAGCCTGAACTGCAGAGAGAACAGCAGAGAGTGCTGCAGCTGCCTGTGCTGCCTTCTGCTTGTTTGGCTGTTGAGCTTTCTGATTATTATTCTTCTGCTCGTTGTTTCTAGGAGCATTATTCTGTGCCTCCTTCTGCTCGTTGTTTTTAGGAGCATTGTTCTGTGCCTCCTTCTGCTCGTTACCCTTAGGTGCTCCCTGTTTTCCGTTCTTGGAAGGGAATGGAGATGGAGCATGCTTCTTTGGGATAGAGAAGCGAACCTTTTCACTTTCGTCTCGCTTCTCGTGATAGAGTTTTGGCAATGGGTTTGTACCCACCTCGTCGCTTGTTTCGCGATGGCGGAAAGCATCAAGTGCCGTGAAGATTGCATGGCGGAAAGATGTTGGGTCTGCCTCGTTGCAGCCTGCCATGAAGTAGCAAGGGGTTGTATTGGCTGCGGTATGGATGAGTGGCAAACCAGCAGTGTAGAGCACGCCATCCTCGTTGTAGAGAGCATGGAATGGCACGGTAGCCTGATCGTAGTACATTGCCATGATTCCATCGAATTCACTGAAGTAACCACTGCCGAAGAATTCGTCTGCTGGGTAAGGACCAAACGCCTGGATTCCCTTGTCTGCAAGGTGGTCGATGGCAGGGATGATGATTTCGCGTTCCTCTTTGCCACAACTCTGTTCCTCGTTGATGCTAGGATTCAGGGCGAGTACGGCGATACGTGGATTGGTGATGAGGAAGTCGCGCTTCAATGTCTGCCAGAGCAGTGTTGTCTTGCTCACGATCCTTTCCTGACTGATTGCGCCAGCAACTTGAGCCAAAGGAGTCTTTTCAGTGATAGCTGCGATACGGAGGTCGCCTCCGATGAGGATGCTCAGGGCACTGTTGCGGTCACCGATGCATGTTTCGATGTACTCCTTGTGTCCCTTGAAGGTATAGCCTTCAATCTTGACGTTCTGACTGCTGACAGGTGCTGTAATCAAGACATCATAGAGATTGTTGCGATAGTCGGTCATAGCACGGTCGAGTGCTTTGATGGCTGCAGCTCCTGATTCATCAGTAGGAAGTCCCATATCTACCTTCACCTCTTCATCTACTGCAGCGAGGAGGTTGATACGTCCATCTTCAGCATCTTCTGCTTTCTGGATGATAGAGAACTGGGCTGGCAGATTCATCGCCTTGCGATAATAAGCTGCCACTTTTGGTGAACCATAGATGATTGGGGTACAAAACTCCAACATCTCAGGCTCACTGAATGCCTTAAAAATGAGTTCATATCCGATACCATTGGTATCTCCGTGGGTGATAGCCACCCTAATTTTCTTGTTGTCCATTAATACTTATTTTATAGTAGAAATCGCAGCTTCGAGCTGCTTGATTAATATTTTCTTTTTCATTTCGGGAGCATAGACGAATCCGATGATGTAGAGGTCGTAGCCTTGCTGAATTTCAGCTTGACTTGTTGACTTATGAATGCGATGCATGACATAAGGTCCTCCCATGGCATCCCCCTTCATCTCCCAGAGCCCTCTTTCCGAAAGAACTGGAATCACCATATACATACTGTCGGTTTCACCGGGCATGTTGGTTTGAAGAATGCTGTCGATCTGAGCTTTATCATCTGCAGGAACTGCATTTGAATTCTTCATTCTTCGTTCTTCACTCTTCACTTTAAACACGAGCAGGTTTTGCATTCCCGTACTTGCATTATTCGAGATCCAGATGAAGTCTTTTGCTTTTTTGCTGGCGTTCATCGAGACCGGAATCTTCAAGTCAATTCCAAACATCTTCTTGATTTCGTTCTGCATCTCCTTGTTTTGTTTGCTGGGGTTGCTGGAGATGATATCCGCCAGATGTTTCAGTTCCACTTCATCCACGATTTGGCGAAGTTTCTTGCCATTGAGCCTTTCTCGCAACTGCTGTGGCGATTGGGCAGAAATGCGAATGATATTCTGTGGCGCTGCATTCTCATCGTGACGAAGTGTGACGGAGAAATCCCTCTCTCCGATATTCACGACGATGCGGGTCCTGACGAGCAGATAGCTGCCTCGTGTCTTGCCCTTTTTCACCTGAATCAGTCGGCAGAATGGTTCGGGTTGGGGCAGTCCAGTCACATCTTCAGTCAGCATCTTGGTTACGATGCTGTCGGTATCCCCTTCGAGCACCACCTCGTAAGGTTGTCCCGTGCTGGCTGGCTTTTTCCTGTTCTTACCTGTTATATCGCAACTTGTCAGGAGAATGAATATAAGATAGAACGAGAAAAGGAACGTTATCGTTTTTCTCACCATTATGCTATTCTCTACATCTCCTCTTTCTGCTTTTCATCCTCGTGCTGTCGGATTTCTCCAATCTTCTTCGAGGTGCTGAGTAGACCGCAGGCGGCGTAGATGTCTTGGCCGCGGCTGGCACGGATAGTGGTGAAAACACCATGGGAAGTGAGGTAATCACGGAACTGCTCCATCTTCTCATCGTCAACACCCTGCAATGGAATGTCGGGAATCTGATGGAAGCGGATGAGATTGAAACGGCAATCGAGACCTTTCACCAGTTTGATGATGGCTTTGGCATGCTGCATACTGTCGTTCACTCCCTTGAATACGATGTACTCGAAACTCAGGCGGCGCTGATGAGAGAAATCGTAGTTCTTCAGGAGCTCTACCACTTGTTCTATACCCATTCCGCGTTCTGCAGGCATCAGTTCTGCACGCTCTGATGGTATCGGGTCGTGCATCGAAATTGCCACATGGCATTCGCTCTCTTCCAGGAATCGCTTCAACTTGTTCTTCACGCCCACAGAACTTACTGTGATTCGTTTCGGACTCCACGCCCAACCGTAATCGGCGGTGAGAATCTCGGTTGCACGAAGCACATTGTCGAGATTGTCCATCGGCTCTCCCTGTCCCATGAACACGATGTTGGTGAGCTTATCCACCTCCGGCAGCGAGTAAATCTGGTTCAGGATGTCGCCGGCAGGCAAACTCCCCTCGAATCCCTGCTTTCCGGTCTGGCAGAAGAGACAGTTCATCTTGCAGCCCACCTGCGAAGAGACGCAGAGCGTGGCGCGGTCCTTATCAGGAATATACACCGTTTCTACGAATTTGCCGCTTCGGGTAGGGAAGAGGTACTTGATGGTACCATCCACAGAGTATTGTGCGTCAGAGAATTCTGCGCATCCTATTTCGTATTCGGCAGCGAGTTTGGCACGGTTGGCTTTCGAGATGTTGGTCATCTCATCAATGCTCTTTACGTGCTGCTCATAGAGCCACTTCGCCATCTGTCCGCCGGTGAAGGCAGGCATGCCGAGATCCTTAGCCACCTGCTTCAATTCAGCAAGTGTAAGACCTAAAAGATATTTTTTTTCATTATTCATACTGCAAAGATACGCTTTTTTGCTGAAAAATTCGTATCTTTGCCACATATTTTAATATAATAAGCTAAAATAAGGTGAAAATGAGAGAAAAAATAGATCTTTTCTTGCCTTGTGACGACCTACAGGAAGCTAGATTTACGACCATAGATCTTCACGAAGACAAAACAGTACAGCATATCAACCTCCTGGTGAGCGCTGACTTCGCTGCCCAGCATCCGGTGCCGGAAGGTTGCACCTTCATTGCCGTTGACCGCCTTGAGAGTTCTAACACTGTAGAGAGCATCGCTGAGAACACCGATGCCGACTATGTGTTGATCTGTACCAAAAATACTGATATCCGATGGGGCAATCTCGCATTGGAGCGTTTTCTCCGTGTGGCTGATGACACGGGAGCGGTGATGGTTTACTCCGACCATTATACGATGGTGTTGGATGAGGAGGAAACAGCCAAGTTTCAGGCTTCATTGGGTGAAGATGCTTCTGAGCTGGAGAAATCACTGAGAGTTCCTAAGTTGGAAAAGCATCCGGTAATCGATTACCAGCAGGGATCACTTCGTGATGATTTCGATTTTGGAAGCCTCTGGCTCATCAAGGCACAGGCTCTCCGTGATTATGTAGCTCAGCGTGATCGTCAGGAATACCTTTATGCAGGTCTCTACGACCTGAGACTTTATCTGAGTAGAGTGGGAGAAATCTTCCATATCAATGAGTATCTCTATACCGAGACCGAGAGGGACAACCGCAAGAGCGGTGAGAAGCAGTTCGACTATGTAAATCCTCGTAATAGAGAGGTGCAGATAGAAATGGAAAAGGCTTGTACCCAGCATCTTGGTAAATTGGGTGCCTTGATTGATACCTGTTACTATCGTCAGCCGAATTTTGATGAACAGGACTTTGAATATGAGGCATCTGTCATCATCCCGGTTTTCAATAGAGAGAAGACCATTGCAGACGCAGTGCTTAGTGCGATGAGCCAGAAGACCAATTTTAAGTTCAACGTCATAGTTGTAGATAATCATTCTACCGATCGTACAGGTGAAATCGTGCAGGAAATAGCTGATAGTACGAACTGGGATGTAGAGAAACTTGATTTGGAATATAAGGAGGGAAAGGTAAAATGTACGATGCGGGAAAAGCTGGCTCCACGTCTCTTCCTGCTCCAACCTGCAAGCAAAGACCTAGGAATAGGTGGCTGCTGGAATCTGGCCGTCTCTAGTGAGTTTTGCGGTAAGTTTGCCGTTCAGCTCGATAGCGATGACCTCTATTCTTCTACCGAGACTCTGCAGAAGATAGTAGATGCTTTCCATCAGCAGAAGGCTGCGATGATTGTGGGTTCTTATCGTATGTGTGACTTTGATTTGCAGACCCTTCCTCCTGGACTTATCGACCATAAGGAGTGGACCGAGGAGAATGGCTGCAACAATGCCTTGCGCATCAACGGTTTAGGTGCTCCTCGTGCTTTCTTTACCCCGTTGGCAAGACAGATACAATTTCCAAATACCAGCTATGGCGAGGACTATGCGATGGGCTTGGCTTTCTCTCGCCGCTACCGCATCGGCAGAATCTATGAGGAACTCTACCTCTGTCGTCGCTGGGGAGGAAACTCTGATGCAGCCCTCAGTATAGAAAAGGTGAACGCCAATAATCTTTATAAAGACCGTTTGCGCACCATGGAGTTGAAGGCACGTCAGCAGATGCTGTTGGGAAAGGCTGATATTATGGAAGATAGCAGTATCTCCCGATTCTTCAATCGACAGTTGGAGCAATGGGAGGAGGCTCGACATCGTTATCGCGACCTCAAGCACGTAGAAACCAAGACACTCTCTGAGTTTGTGAAGTTGCAGTGGAATCCGGCTCGTATGGTTAGCACGGGAGCCAAAATAGACAAGAAGGCTTTGAGCGAGCGCCCTTGTTTCCTATGTGCTGCCAATCGTCCGGAAGAACAGATGGTGCAGCAGATAGACGACAAGTTCCAGCTGTTGGTGAATCCGTTCCCTATCTTGCCAATCCATTTCACGATCCCGGCACGTAAGCACCAGTATCAGCTCATCTATAAGAACTATGGTGAGATGCACAGATTCCTGAGTCTGCACAGCGACTTGATGGTATTCTATAATGGTCCGAAGTGTGGAGCTTCTGCTCCAGACCACCTGCATTTCCAGGCAGGTTCTAGTGGACTTCTTCCTTTGCAGGCAAACTGGCAGCGTCTTTCCCGCAATCTTACCGATATCATCTCGCTGAATGATGATGAGAAGATTGCTTTGGTTCGCGATTTCATCGTGCCAGCCTTTGTTATCATCTCGAAGAGCGAAGAGAGTGATGAAACCCTCTTCCGCCGTCTTTACAAGGCTTTGCCTCATCGTGGCGACGAGAAAGAGCCAATGATGAACATCGTAGCCTGGCGTAAGGGTGAAGAATTCATCACAGTGGTTATCCCTAGAGAGAAACATCGACCAGATGCTTACTTTGCTGAAGGGGATGCACAGGTGATGGTTTCGCCGGGAGCACTCGATATGAGCGGACTCATCATTACTCCTCGTGAGGAAGATTTCCGTAAACTCACCGATGAAAAGGCTACTGCTATCTTGCAGGAATGCGGTGTCAGTCCAGAGAAGGTAGAGACTATCGTTAACAAGCTGAAGGCGGCAAAGGAGGCTAAGGCTGCTGTCGGAGCTTCTGCCTTATATAATAATGGAAAGGAACCTGAGGTGACTGTGGGAATCGTGAGTGCACAGAAGGTTCATTTCATACTCAACAAACCTTATCTTGCCAAGGGAGAAATCGTGATTGGTGAGCAGGAGGTGGAATTCTCCGAAGGTGGCGTGCTTTGGAATGGAAACCAGTATAGTTCGCTGACTTTCCATCCGCAGAGTCCGGATGCCTCTTTCTCATTGAGTGATGTAACCATCGGTGTGAACTTCCATTGGGAGCGTAAGGAAACTCAGACTTTCCTGGGTACGCTGAGATTCCTGGTAGAATCTGATAAGATTTTAGCCATCAACGAGCTGCCTGTAGAGAAATATCTGGAGAGTGTCATCAGTAGTGAGATGAGTGCCACATCCAGTCTCGAACTCCTGAAGGCGCATGCCGTAATTTCCCGTTCTTGGCTTTTGGCTCAGATGCAGCATCGCAGAGAGGTGGCAGAGAGCGGCAACAATTTCTTCTCTTTCGTGAAGAAGGAGGATACGCTCATCCGTTGGTACGATCGCGAAGACCATACTCTTTTCGATGTTTGTGCCGATGACCATTGTCAGCGTTATCAGGGAATTACGAAGGAGACCTCACCACATGTGGCAGAGGCTGTAAGACTCACCAGAGGACAGGTTCTGCTGGATGGTGATGAGATTTGTGATGCCAGATTCTCGAAGTGTTGTGGCGGTATTACCGAGGAGTTCCAGTATTGCTGGGAGAATACTCCGAAGAATTATCTCACAGCTGTAAGGGATATTGCCTTGGGTATCGAGGATGCAAAGGTTATGCCTGATCTTACCATCGAGGAAGAGGCTGAGAAGTGGATTCGCTCAAACCCACCTGCTTTCTGTAACACAACAGATAAGAAGATTCTTTCGCAAGTATTGAATGACTATGACCAGGAGACTGCCGATTTCTATCGCTGGAAGGTAACGCTCACTCAGGAGAAACTCCAGCAGCTTATCGCTGACAAACTGAAGATGGACTTTGGTGCCATCCTCGACCTGAAAGCCGTAGAGCGAGGTAAGAGTGGAAGAATCAGCAAACTCCAGATTATCGGTACCGAGAAAAACTTCACCATCGGTAAGGAACTCGAAATCCGACGTGCGCTCAGCGACTCTCATCTTTTAAGTTCTGCCTTTGTGGTAGATAAACTGGATGAAGACGAGCAGGGTGTACCTCAGCGTTTCGAACTCATCGGTGCAGGATGGGGCCATGGCGTAGGTCTCTGTCAGATTGGTGCTGCGATGATGGGTGAGGAGGGTTATCTCTATGATGCCATCCTTCTCTATTACTATCAGGGTGCAGAAATCAAGAAACTCTATAAATAAGTTGTAGAATGGTAACATTGAAAAATAGTCGGAATCCATGGGCTTGGATTCCGACACTCTACTTTGCGGAAGGACTGCCTAACGTCATCGTGACAGCCCTCTCTGTGGTAATGTATATGCAGTTGGGCTTGACCGATGCAGAGGTGGGTCTCTATACCGGATGGCTCGCCCTGCCTTGGGTTATCAAACCCTTGTGGAGCCCATTCATCGATCTGCTGAAGACCAAGCGTTGGTGGGTATTGACAATGCAGGCGCTCATCGGAGCAGCTCTTGCCGGCATCGCTTTCTCGCTGCCTACTGCCTTCTGGTTCCAGGCCACGATGTGCTTCTTCTTCCTCATCGCCTTCTGTAGTGCCACCCACGATATTTCGGCGGATGGTTTCTATATGATAGAGTTGGATGAGCATACGCAGACCAAGTTTGTGGGTTTGAGAAACACCTTCTATCGCCTTGCCATCATCTTCGTGAATGGATTCCTGGTGATGTTGGCTGGTGTTCTCCAGGTGCTGTTCCGTAATCAGATCCGTTTCTCGTGGGCGCTTATCTTCTACGGATTGGCAGGTATCTTCATCGGATTGTGGCTCTATCATAGCAGATTCATGCCTCGTCCGAAGGAGGATGTACAGACCGACAGAACGGTGAGTGAAGTGGCGCACGAACTGAAGAATATGTTCCGCACCTTCTTCGTGAAGTTCGGATTGGGAGAAACCATCTGTGTGATGCTCTTCCTCCTGCTCTATCGTTTCCCGGAAGCACTCTTGAATACGATGACCAAGACATTCATCCTTCGTCCTAATTCGCAGGGCGGACTGGGATTGTCTCCGCAGGAATATGGCTTTGCCAATGGTACTGTAGGACTGATCGGTTTGTTGCTGGGTGGCATCATCGGTGGTATTCTGGTGAGTAGGGATGGCATGAAGAAATGGCTTTGGCCGATGGTTTGTGCCATTACCTTGCCTGATGTGGTTTACATCTATTTGAGCTACTCACTCAATAGCGACATCGTCGTGGTTTCGAGCTGCCTCTTTATCGAGCAGTTTGGTTATGGTTTGGGCTTCACGGTTCTTACCCTTTATATGCTGTTCTATAGCCAGGGCAAGTTCAAGACATCCCATTATTCCATCTGTACTGGTATCTCTTATTTAGGTTTGATGCTGCCTGGTATGGTTTCGGGATATCTGAAAGATATGGTAGGCTATCGCTTGTTCTTCATCATCGTGATGGCATGCTGCGCCATCACCTTCCTGGTTACTGCTTTCCTGAAGATAGATCCTGAGTTCGGAAAGAAAGAGAAGGAGATCAAGGAGGAAATAGAAGAGGAAGAAATGGAAGTGATAGAATAATATTTCTATGGAAGATAGGAGCTGTCTCTACTTGAAGATAGAATCTGTTTTCTATATATAAATAGGTGAAAAACTGAGAAAAGGTCGTTGGGAATTGTCCCAACGGCCTTTTTCTGTTAAAGTATTTAAAATCATTTTCTTCAGCCCTTGTGATATCATTTTAATATCGTATATTTGCGATATCAAAATGATATCAACATTAATAACGTAATAAATAAAGTAAAATTATGGAGAATAAGGAATTTACGTATCAGGGAAAGACCTTGAATGGCAACCTGATGTTAGTATTAAACATCATCGGCTTCCTGGCTGGAGTTGGCTTGTTTATATTTGCCTGCGTTTCGCAAGAAGGCTGGTTGGCAAATGTCAGTGGCGTTTGCGGCGTACTGCTTCTCATCTTGAGCATCATCTGCGTTTGCGGTTTCATCCTGGTGGAGCCTGGTCAGGCTCGCGTATTGCTTTTCTTCGGTAAATATCGTGGCACTTTTACAGAGCCGGGTTACTATTGGCTGAATCCGTTTATCAGTCAGAAGAAGCTTTCGCTTCGTGTGCGCAACCTCGATGCCGAACCTATCAAGGTGAATGACAAGACGGGTAATCCGATTATGATTGGTATGGTGCTGGTATGGAAACTGAAGGATACCTACAAGGCTATCTTCGAGATTGATACCCAGACCATGGCTGAGGGTTCTACGGGTCAGGCCGGCATCGGTGCTTCTGCTGCACAGATCATGAATATGTTGGGCCGCTTTGTTCAGATTCAGGCAGATGCCGCTCTCCGACAGGTAGCCGGACAGTATGCCTATGATGATGATGAGGGTGGAAAGGAGAATCAGATTACGCTTCGTGATGGAAGTGATGAAATCAACAAGGAGTTGGAGACTCGTATCGATGAGCGATTGGCAATGGCAGGTATTGAGGTAGTAGAGGCTCGTATCAACTATCTGGCTTATGCACCGGAGATTGCCGCCGTGATGCTTCGTCGCCAGCAGGCATCAGCCATCATCTCTGCCAGGGAGAAGATAGTAGAGGGTGCAGTTTCGATGGTGAAGATGGCATTGCAGAAGTTGAGCGATGAAGATGTGGTAGAGCTTGATGACGACAAGAAGGCTGCCATGGTCAGCAATCTGCTCGTAGTGCTCTGCGGCGATGATACTGCCCAGCCTGTGGTGAATACGGGAACATTGAATCATTAAAAAAGTATGGCCAAAAAGGAAACAAATACAAAGAGTTTTATATTGCGCATCGATTCGGAAACGATGGGTGCCATTGAGGCATGGGCTGAGGATGAGTTCCGCTCAACCAACGGCCAGCTGCAATGGATCATCGCCGAAGCGCTGCGCAAGGCTGGCAGACTGCCGAAGAAAAAGAAGGCTGCATCAAAGAAAACTAAGGAAGAAGTCGATTCAAATCAAATAGAAGGGAAAAAGAAAGATGAAGAATAAAATATTTAGTTTTGTGCTCGATTTATTCAAGAATGGCAATAAGGAAGAGCCAGCTGGCATCTTTGCGCAAGTCAAAATCTATCGTTCTACAAGTGCAAGGGTCTTTGAATTCCTGGTAGGAATCCTGGTTCTTGCCATGTGGCTGCTCACCATCAGAAATATCATTCATGACACATCTGATGATTGGCCTTATTATCTTCTGTTGGCTGGGATGGGTACTTTTTTCCCTATTGCTTGTTTGCTTCACAGCTATCATCCAAAGGCCAATGACGTTCCTTTCGTCAAGATTGTTAATGCCCGACAGGTATATTATCTGTCTCTGTTAGGTCGTTATGCAGCTTTATGGTCAGCCCTCTTCTTTTTATGGATTAGTTGTGTTGATTTGATAGATAACGAGGATTTGTTTCTTGGTGGAATGATAGCTTGCTGTGTTCTTTTATGTCTGAATGGTGTTTTCTTTTTTTGTAAGATATACCGGTTGAGAAATCTGGTAGAAGTTGAGGATCCAGAGCCAGCTATCAAAAACGAAAAGCTCCTGACCATCGGTGTTTTGGTATTGACGATGGCTTTAGGGTTTGCAATGCATCTCCTGCCTATTTGGGATTGTATGCCAAAGATGTTAGGTGGCTTTTTAAGAGGAATCCTCGTCATAGCAATGGTAGTCGGTATCGTCTGGATATGCAAGAGATACTTCGGTCTCTTCCGTGAAATAGATAAAGACGCCTCCGATTCTTTCAAAAAATAGAGGCGTCTTCGATTCGTCGCAACGGTTATTTATTCCCCGATAATCGTTGCGATGAGGTGTCGGCTTCCGCCTCCTTCTCTGAATTCGCAGAGATAAATCCCCTGCCATGTACCAAGGTTCAACCTGCCGTTGGTAATAGGAATGGTGAGCGATACCCCCACCATGCTCGATTTGGCATGCGCTGACATATCTGTAGGTCCTTCATCCTGGTGCAGATATCTTGGGTCGCCATCCGGAACCAGTCTTTCGAAGATACCCTTCAAATCATGTCTCACATCCGGGTCGAAGTTCTCGTTCAGCGACAATCCGCAACTGGTATGTCTTACGAAGAGATTCAGAATCCCCGTCTTAGGCAGCGCTGGTAAGTTCCTCATCACCTCGTTGGTTACAAGGTGAAAACCGCGAGGAAGCGGGCGCAATGAAAATTCAACTTGCTGTATCATATTCTTCTTTTTGTTTATATTCTGTATAATTTTATCTGTATTCTTTATAATTCCTTTTTCAGCCATTCACCGAAGAACTTATCGTACAGTTCGTAAGTTCCATCCGTCTCCGTAACAAAATCTTTCTCCAATAATCCCTTGATACCACCTTGTACAAAACTGGCGGAAGGAAGATTGTGCTTCTTGATGAATGCCGATGACATGATGTTTTGAGCCTTGCCTGCGTTGCAGATGGCAAAGAGAAGTTCCTTTTGCTTGGCTGGCAACTGGAAAAGGAGGGCTTCATAGGCAAAAGCACTTTCGTCTATAATCGAGTTGAGCGCCAGTTCCATCATCTTGTCATCAGCCCTTTCCATCATCTTGTCATCAGCCTTTTCCGTGAGCGAGAAAATCTTATTGAGCATCCTTTGCAGATACCAGGTGATGCCGTCAAAACGGTCGTATATCTGATAAATGGTTTCTCGTTTGATACACTTCTGTCTTTCCTCGAAAAGACGAGTGGCGAAGTCGGCATACACCTCTCTATCAATAGCTTTCAGAGTTTTTATGGAGGTGCTCTGATAGAAAGGACGGGCATGGCTCAAGAACATTTCCGACATCATGTTGCGCTGAGATCCGGCAAAGATGAAACTGGCATTATGGCAGTGCTGGATGTAAGTGCGCAGTATGGCTTCCACATTAGCTTCTCTATAGCTGCTGATGGTTTGGAATTCATCAATGGCAACGATGCAAGGCTTATCAGCACTCTCCAGATAATGGAAAATTTCATCGAGCGTTGTGGTTGGACTGGTGATTTCTCCCAAATCCACTCCCCACGAAGGCACGCCATTCATATCGAAGCTGATGGATGAACGGAGTGAGTGGAGGCAGTTAAGAAAATGTTCCACTACTTTAGTGCCTTTAGGTTTCAGACTTTGCAGAATACTTCTGCCTAGTTCCTGAATGAAGTCGGCTAGGGTTTTCGTGGCATAAATATCTACAAGGAATGTATAGTATTTATCCTTGATTTCTTCCTGGGCATAGACGTGTTGCACCAACCCAGTCTTGCCGATTCTTCTAGGTGCAATCAGGGTGATATTATTGTCATTCTTGATTTCTCTTATCAAGTCGATGGTTTCCTTTTCTCTATCACAGAAGTAAGCGTCGGATATGTATCCTCGCAGAATAAACGGATTCTCTATCATTGTATATTACCTTTTTATTGTCTTTGAATAGTCTTATATCTTTCTGATAATCATAGTGCAAAGATAATTATAATTTTATTATTATGATACTATTATAATGCAAATATAGGAAAGTTTAACCATTTAAGGGTATCTCCTTCTATCAAGTCGAGTATATCTCTTCTAATCAAGTCGGGTATTTCCTTGCTATCTGCTACCCCGAAAAATCTTCTTCTTTAGAAGAAGGAAAAAAAACAAGAAAAATAATCCCGAAAATATTTGGTGGTTTCAGAATATTGATGTACTTTTGCACCCGAAATCAAGCATTAAGAGTTGCCCAATTGCGGCACACCAACCGAGTTTCTCATAGAGATAACCACGGTGGTAAAAGAATGTGTAAGTGTTTAACAACTTAAAATAATTATCTTTATGAATCCAAATTCAGATTTAAAGAACAATGAGAGTGTAATGGCAGTTAATGCCGAGTCTTCAACTGTTGATGCAGGCTATGCCGAGTCAAGAATTTCTGAGTATGCAGCCCGTTTTGCCGCATACAGCGATGAGCGTTTGAAGCAGACCGTGGATTACGAGCGAAAGGTTCGTGGTTGGGGCAGCGAGCGCAGTTACTTCCTCGCCGCTCTGCGAGGAGAATGCGAGAAACGAGGAATTGATTACTGCTGGAAGTAGGGGAATGTTTCTCTGATATGAATCACCCCCCATCTGTGTAAATCTGTGAATTGAAAATCGGCGGCCGAAGGGAAAGCCAAATCTGTGGGAGCTTATGACTTGAATTCCTCGATGAAGGGTTGCAGGTTTCCACCTCTTGGCGAGTTATGGTCTTCAAGGATGGCGAAGGCGATGAGCTTGTACTTGTCCTTGAACTCCTTCTCGTCGATGACTTCGTGAAACAGTCTTGCGATATGTTTCGGAGGATTATGGAAGGCACCGCAACCGAATGCTCCGAGCACGATGCTGTCGTGTCCGTTCTGCAGACCGATACGCAGCATCGTCCTCATTTTGTTCTTTGTCAATGCGGCGTCTTCTTCACAGATGTTTCCATCTCTATCTAAATCAGGATGATTGATGGCTGCTACTGCCACGAACGACATATAATAAGGAGTATCGAGCAAGGCAAAGTCATCCTTGGCTCCAGTCCTGAACACGGTAGCGTCTGGCACATAGATGCCTCCGAATCTTACAGGCATCGGATATTGGAACCTGCTTTTCTCCAGTCCGTAATCCTCGGCGTATTCTGCATAGCGATACATCGAGAGAAAGAGGTTGGTGCTGCGGAAGAGGCTCTCTTCCTGTGCCCGGCTTCCGTTCTTCACGCCACCGCCCGGGTTGCGACGGCTTGCCAGGTTGAGAACCACGGGATTATATCCTTCTTGCTGCAACTGATGACCGCAATGGATGCTGTCGTCATTCTTCACAATAATCTTTGTGGAGCCTTCAGCAAGGGTAGGTATGTTTGAAGCATCCTGTGGCTTGGTATAGAATCTGCTTCCCTTCAGCATCTTCGTGTTGTCGAGCAGTTTCACTTCCTCCCCATTCTCAGAGGTGTAATGTCCCTCCAGTACAATATCTATAGTTTGCTGATACACGTCAGCCAGTTGTCTTCTGTCGTTTATCATGATTTCTTCTGTTTATTTTGTTCGTACTGCTAAAAATCCATTCTTTCAGGCAAAATTACAAGTTTTCTTTGTATTCTCCAAACTTTTATATAAAAAATGTGTATTTGTTCTATTAATAATACATATAGCAAGAGATTTGCTAAGAGTTGTTTATAGAACTTAACAAGATTCTATAAGGCTTTCCAAAACATTTTCCAATCACCGATTGGAAAAAATGAGCTTCAATTTGCATATCTGATGGTCGAGAAGTGATAGTTCCGATATCCATATTTCCCGATATTAAGAGTCTGAGCAAGAAGCAGAGAGAGGATTATATGATTATGGATGACCAGTATTTCTCCTTTGATGCTTCAAGTAAAATTTACTCGATAAAAGATATTTTGAGGTATTAAGTTGCATATTTCATTTATTTTTTGTAACTTTGCCCTCGAAAGGGGAAAGGTTGCCGAAGGCGGCTGATCCCTTGTAACATAATGTTGAACAAATAAAATTGAATAATAAGAAACAGAAAGAATAAACTTTAGACATATAATATAATAATATACAAGCGTTTACGATTATTTGGAGTCTCTTGAAATTTGGCGATTGAAAAAAGACTGTACATTGTAAATATAAGTGAATGCTCACGCTCATAAGGCGTGAGCTAAACTTATCTATGTACAGCAGGTTACGCCAAATACCTTAGAGACTGATAAGTGAGGCTTACGCCTTTCTTATATAGTTTCGCCAACAAGGTATTTGTCTCTTCTGCATTGTTTTAGTAAGCCTGGAAGTTTGCCAAAGCATAGCAAAAGTGTGACCTGCTAATTCCGATAAAGTTTACGCTCATAATCCCTTATAAGCGACGATGAAACAGGAAATCCCTTATTCATCTGCGCAGCTCTTGTATTATGCTTGGCAGTTGTCACGTAATAGGGGCGGTGCAGATGATGATAAGTTGACGGGTGTCTTGTCGGAGGCACGTGTCGATCTGAACCCCCATCAGGTGATGGCGGCTCTTTTTGCATTCCAATCTCCTTTCTCCAAAGGTGTTATCCTTGCCGACGAGGTGGGATTGGGAAAAACGATAGAGGCTGGTATTGTTATCAGCCAGTTTTGGGCTGAACGTAAGCGTCGTATCCTCATCGTTGCCCCAGCTACCCTCCGCCGACAGTGGAGCATGGAGCTGGAGGAAAAGTTCTTTCTGGATTCTTTTATTCTCGAAAAGAAAAAGGGGATTTCTTTAGACCATCTTTCCGATGGCAAGCAAATCTATATCTGCTCTTATCAGTTTGCTTCCAGACAAGCCGAAATCTTGTCGCGCACTCATTGGGACCTGGTGGTTTATGATGAGGCTCATAAACTGCGTAACGTTTATAAGTCAACCCCTTCGATGGCTTCCCGGCTGAAATCAGCTTTTTCTGATAGTCATAAACTCCTCCTTACCGCCACTCCGCTCCAGAACAACATTGAGGAATTGTATGGTCTGGTAAGTATCATCGATGACCATTACTTTGGTGACTTGAAGAGTTTCAAGGCTCAGTATTGCTATAGTAACAAAAACGATGATATTGCTTTTGGAGATCTTCGCAAGCGTCTTCGCCCCATCGTGCATCGCACGCTTCGCAAACAGGTAACGGAGTATGTAAAATATACTTCCCGTATCCCGATGGCGCAGGAATATTATCCTGCCGTTGAAGAGCAGAAACTCTATAATCAAATCAGCGAGTATCTTCGCCGTGATGATTCTTACGGATTGCCAACCAGTCAACGCCAGTTGATTACGCTGATATTCCGCAAACTCATGTCTTCATCAACCTTTGCCATCGGCTATACGCTCAAAACACTTATCGACCGTTTGCAGACCAAGATTGCTCCATATTCTGCCGATAAACAGCAGGGCTGGTATGGAGAAGATGGAGAAATAGCCATGGTTGCCGAGGATATGCTGGGCGATGATTGGGATGAATGGAATGAGCAGGATGAGAACGGACAGGAAGGAGAAATCCTTACTCCCGATGAGATAGAAGGTATCAAGGATGAAATCAAGGAACTTCAACGTCTATATGATCTTGCCAATGGCATCAGTAGCAATAAAAAAGGTGATTGCCTCTTGTCGGCACTCCATACCGGATTTCGGAAGATGGAAGAGTTGGGAGCCAACCGCAAAGCTTTGATATTCACGGAAAGTACCCGTACCCAGCTCTATCTGAAACAGCTTTTAGAGGAGAATGGTTATATGGGCAAGATAGTACTCTTCAATGGTTCCAACAACGATGAAACTTCCCTGAAGATATATAAGGCATGGAAAGAGCGGAATATAAGTATATCAGCCTTTACCCCTTCTTTGTCGGCAAACAAGCGTCAGGCTATTGTAGATTATTTCAGAGACGAAGCCGAAATCATGATTGCTACCGAGGCGGCATCCGAAGGTATCAACCTTCAGTTTTGTTCGCTTATCGTGAATTATGATTTGCCGTGGAATCCTCAAAGGGTTGAACAGCGTATAGGTAGATGCCATCGTTATGGACAGAAGAATGATGTTGTGGTTTTCAACTTCATCAACAAGGCAAATGCAGCTGATGTGCGTGTGTTCCAACTGCTTTCTGAGAAATTCCATCTCTTTGATGGTGTCTTCGGTTCGAGTGATGAGGTGTTGGGTAGCATCGAGTCGGGTGTTGACTTCGAGAAGCGGATGCTCAACATCTATCAGCTGTGCCGTACTCCTGAAGAAATCAATGCAGCCTTCGACCAGATTCAGCAAGAGATGGATGCAAGTATCAAGGCAACGATGCAAGATACCCGCAAGCAACTGCTTGAAAACTTTGATGAGGATGTGGTGGGTCTGTTGAAGATTCGCCAAGGCAAGGATATGGGAAATCTGAATAAGTTCCATCGCTGGCTTTGGTCGATAACCATTGCTACGCTTGGTAAGGAGAATGTAGAAGTGGCAGATGAAACCAATCTTGTCTTTCGCTTGAAGCACAATCCTTATCCTGATGTGGCAGCAGAATGTGGTATGTATCAGATAACTACGCTGCAATCGCAATACATCAATTATCGTTTGTCGCATCCTTTGGCTCAAAAGGTCATTGCCTTGTGTAAGCAAAATGAGCAAAGTCTGCAGAATCTCCTCTTCGATTATAGCCTATACCGTTATAAGGTAGCAGATATTGAACAATGTGCTTATGAAAGTGGATGGCTTCAGGCTCATCTTGTTTCTTTTATATCCGAAGGACAGCAGGAACAGCACATTGTGCTGACGGCACTTGCGGAAGATGGAACGGCTTTAGGTCAGGAGTTTGCTGAAAAACTATTGAATGTACCATCGGTAGTTACAGGAAATGCTTATGTGCAGGAGAAAGCAAACCAGAAGCTGGCTTCCCTGTACGATAACCGGCGAGCAGCCTTGACCGTTCAGATAGAAGAACGAAACAAGGCTTTGCTTGATGCTGAAATCCAGCATATCGAGAAATGGGCAGAAGACCAGCAGCTCACTTTGGAGAATGAACTGAAAGACATCAAGGCAAAAATCAAGGAGAAGAAAAGACTTTTGGGTCGTTCGGAGAATGCACAGCAAACATTGACCCTGGAAAAGGATTTGAATACCCTTACTCGCCAGCAGAAGCGTAAGCGAGCCGAAATCTTTAATCTGGAAGATGAGATAGAGGAGAAGCGAGACGGAATGATAGACAAAGTGAAGGCTTTTATCCAGCAGCATATTACGGAAGAAGAACTCTTCTGTGTGCATTGGACTTTAAAGAAATGAAACGGAATCAAAGCAAGATAATATAAATATAAACAATGACACAATACGAACAGAAATTTAGAGATATACTTGCAGAAATACTGCAACTCGACCAAGCCGAACTCGACTTTGGTATATATCGCATCATGAATCAGAAGCGTAAGGATATTGAGGCGTTCTTGAACAATCGCCTTGTTCCTGAAGTTACTAAGATTTTGAAGGCTCAAACTGCTGCAGGAACGGATATTTCTGCCATGGAGAATGAGGTGTTTTCTCATTTGGCTAAATTCTTTAGCCGTTATTATGAGGGTGGCGATTTTATCTCTAAACGTCGCTATAAGGACGATGCCTATGCTATTCCTTATAGCGGTGAGGAAGTGAAGTTGTATTGGGCAAATGCCGACCAGTATTACATCAAGACTTCTGAGTATTTCAAGAATTACTTGTTCGTGTTGCCAACCAGTCGTCGTAAGGTACACTTTGTTCTTCGTGATGCGGATACGGAGCAGAACAACAACAAGGCTGCCAACAATATGGAGCGCCGTTTCCAACTTTGTGAAGAGGATTGTATAGCAGAGGAAGATGATGAGCTAAACATCTTCTTTACTTATGAGTTGATGCCGAAGACTACCAAGCAGGATGCACTTGTCAAGGATGCTGAGGCTAAGATTATTTCCTTGTTTGCAGAAGGAAAATATGCAGACTTTGCGGAGTTGGTTAATGAAAAGGTGCCAACAGAAAAGAATAAGGAACGCACTTTGCTGATGAAGCATCTGCAAGACTATACTGCAAAGAACAACTTTGATTATTTCATCCACAAAGACCTGGGCGGTTTCCTTCGTAGAGAACTTGATTTCTATGTCAAAAACGAGGTGATGTTTTTGGATGATTTGGATGCCACTCATATCATGGAGCATTTGGCACAAGTGAAAGCCATCAAGCTGGTAGGAGAGAAGATTATCACCTTCCTTGCCCAGCTCGAAGATTTCCAAAAGAAGTTGTGGCTCAAGAAAAAGTTTGTAGTCGGTTGTGATTATTGTATCACGCTCGACCGCATTCCTCGTACCCTTTACTCTGAGATTATAGCCAATGATGCCCAAAGAAAAGAATGGGTTCGCCTCTTTGCCATCGATGAAATCAAAGGGGATATGATGACCGAGGGCTATAGTGAGCCATTAACAGAAAAGTTCCTGGAAGACAATCCTTTCCTTGTGCTTGACACCAAGTTCTTTAGTGCCGAGTTCAAGCATAAACTCGTGGGGAGCATGGAGAAAGTGGATGAGGAGTGTAATGGATTGCTGATAAATAGTGAGAATTTCCAGGCTTTGGAACTGTTGCAGGAGAAGTTTCGTGAGACAGTGAAATGTGTTTATATTGATCCGCCTTATAATACAGGAAAAAATGATTTCTTTTACAAAGACAGTTTTCAGCATTCTAGCTGGTTAACAATGATGAATGAAAGATTGTCTTTAGTTAGGTCATATATATCAGAAAAAGGAGTCTTCTTGATGAATATGGACGAGCATGAAATCTCTGATGCAGAATTATTAATCTCTGATGTTTTTGGAAAAGATAATGATTTAGGAACAATTGTATGGGATAAGCGCAATCCTAAAGGAGACTCTAAAGGAATTGCTTATCAGCATGAGTATATTCTCGCATATGCTAAAAATGGAGCAGCTTTAGTAGAGAGTTGTAAGGTTCAGCGACCAAAGCGTAATGCTGAACTTATATTAAATAAAGCGCATCAACTTTTTGGGAAGATTAAGCCAAATAACACAGCTGATGATGCATATACATTATCCCAAGCTAATCAGGATTTTGTAAAATGGATAAATAGCCAAATAGGTTTTAGCGGAGGTGAAAAAGCGTATAATATGATAGATAGTAAAGGTGAGCCTTATCAGTCTGTTTCTATGTCTTGGCCAAACAAGAAAAAAGCTCCAGATGAGTATTTTATACCTCTGATTCATCCGAAGACACTAAAACCATGTCCTGTTCCTGCAAGGGGATGGAGAAATCCACCTGCAACAATGAGTGCTTTATTAGAAGCTAATATGATAATATTTGGCCCAGATGAAACTACACAACCACGACGTAAATATCTACTTCGTGAGAATATGTATGAGAATATTCCTTCTTTGGCTTATAATGGTGGCTCAGATACAGAAATGCTTCATAATATGGATATCCCTTTTGATACTCCAAAGGTAACAGACTTAGGAAGAGAACATATTGGTTCGTTTACAGAAAAAAACTCTATAATTCTTGATTTCTTTGCAGGTTCAGGAACGTACGGACATTCTGTTCTGAAATTAAATAAAGAAGATAAAGGTAATAGAAAATATATCCTTTGTGAAATGGCAGAGTATTTTAAAACATCAACCAAGCCTCGCATGGAAAAAGTAATCTATTCCGAGGATTGGAAGAATGGCAAGCCTGTTTCCCGCAAAGGCATTTCTCAATGCTTCAAGTACATCCGTTTGGAGCAATACGAGGATACATTGAATAACTTGCAGCCAAAGAATCAGCGACTCGACTTCGATAACGAGAATGGCAAGGGAGATTTCGAGGAAACCTATTTCCTCCGTTATATGCTCGATACAGAAACCAAGGGAGATCTCTTCAACCTGGAATGGTTTAAGAATCCGTTTGCCATGTCTATCAAGACAACCAAGGATAATGAGTTGGTAGATACCCATGTTGATATGGTGGAAACCTTCAACTACCTTATCGGTCTGAATGTAGAGACGCTCCGTTATCCTAAGGATGGCTACTGTGTGGTGGAAGGAACTACCCATATCGGCAATGAGCGAACCCTCGTGATTTGGAGAAACTGCAACAAGGTGAGCAACGAAGACTTGAATGAATTCTTCCGAAAGCAAGCCTACTGCACCACAGACTCAGAGTTCGATAAGATTTATGTAAATGGTGATAATACATTACCGAATATCAAGACGGATGAGGAGCATTGGAAAGTAGTACTCATTGAGGAAGAATTTAAGAAGAGAATGTTTGAATAGGTCTTATTATGGCTAAGAAAATACAGAAGAAAGGAAAACTGCAGCAGGCACTGGTCCTGTTTCATTATATCTTGCAGCTGTTTGGCTGTAAGGACTTGGAGGCTTTGTCTCGTGATCTCAAGGATCCTGCATACGAAGGATTGAATGATGACCACGAGTCAAAACTCTATCATGAGCTTTGTCATAAGCTCTATGCTACCGGTCCTTTGTCCATAGAACAGTTGTACTTTTACGACCTGCATATCGTGAAGTTTACTGATGAGATTAACGAGAAGCGGAGTGAACCTATTAAGTGGAAGTGCTTCCAGTATCTATCCCTCTTGTTCACGGAAATCTATCTCGACCAGTATTTCAGTAATCCGCAGGTACTTTGCGACAACCTGAATCGTTTTCTGCATGATGACTTCAATCATCGTGCAGAAACCTGGCATGAGTTGCCCGACTTTACGGTTGATGACTTGAATAAGTTGGCTTATTGGAATGCAACCGGTTCGGGCAAGACTCTGCTGATGCATGTCAACATCAAGCAAAATCAGGAGTATGCCAGAATCCATCATGCCAAGAAACTCAACCGCATCATCGTATTGACTCCAAATGAAGGATTGAGCCGTCAGCATTATGAAGAGTTGAAGGCTTCTAATATGGATGTTGCTATGTTCAGCAAGCAGGGTGTTGGTGGTTTGTTTCAAGGCAAGGCTGTAGAAATCATCGACATCAATAAATTGGCTGATAAGGATGGAGATAAAACGGTAGCAGTTGAGGCTTTCGAGGGCAACAACCTGGTATTGGTAGATGAAGGTCACAAAGGTTCCTGTGGCGATGTCTGGATGGGGTATCGTCAGAAACTGACCGAGGAAGGCTTCTCTTTTGAGTATTCCGCAACCTTTGGTCAAGCCATTTCTGCAAAAAGTAATGCCAAAGACCGGAAGGCGATGTTCGACCAATATGGTAAGGCTACACTCTTTGATTATTCCTATCGTTATTTCTATGCCGATGGATATGGCAAGGATTATCGTATCATGAATATGAACGATTGGAATGATGATGATCTGCTCAATATGTATCTCACGGCATATTTGTTATGTCTTTATGAGCAGACAAAAATCTATCAGAGTGATGTGCGGATTCATAACAGGTTTCTGGTGGAGAAGCCATTGGGCATTTTTGTGGGAAGTAGCGTAAAGGCTGTGAGCAAGGAAAATAAGAATCAGGTATCGGATGTAACTCAGATACTCTTGTTCTTGCAGGATTTTATCAGGAATCGTACAGAGTTTTCAGGTTATATCCGTCGTTTGCTCAGTTCGGAAGATGGATTGAAAACAAAGAATGGTTATTCTGTTTTTGGCAACTCTTTCCTGGCGCTTAAAGGTGGTTATCTCGTAGAAGATGACAAACAGAAGTTTGCCGAGAACATCTACGATGCTATCTTGCAGGATCTTTTCCACTCCAATATCCATGGTGCCCAACTTCATATCGACCTTCAAAAAGGAGGTTTTGAGGAGATTGGATTGAGAGTAGGAAGTGCAAAGGATTATTTCGGCGTCATCAATGTGGGCGATGGTAAGGAATTGCTGAAACTCCTGCAGGATAAAGGATTCCTTTGTGAAACGAAAGCATTCGGAACTTCCAGCCTCTTCAACAATATCAATTCTCAAGATTCAACTGTCAACATCCTGATTGGTTCCAAGAAGTTTACCGAGGGATGGAGCAGTTGGCGAGTTTCCGTGATGGGGCTGATGAATGTGGGACGCAGCGAAGGTTCTGAGATTATTCAGCTTTTCGGTCGTGGCGTTCGTCTGAAGGGATACAGATGTTCCCTGAAGCGAAGCAAGATGCTGGATGCCTGCTATCAGGACGAGATGATTCCAAAGAATTTGTCAACTATAGAGACTCTGAATATCTTTGGCGTGCGGGCTGATTATATGGAAGCCTTCAAGGCATACTTGGAGGATGAAGGTTTGCCAACCAATGAGATTGACTATGAGAAGATTGTCATCAAAACCATTAAGTCTGTTGATTTAGACGCTCTTCATCTTTCATTGCCGAAAGTCGTAGATGGCTATAACTTCAAGAAGTCTGCCGTGGTGGAACCTGCCGAAGAAAGCCTGTTGAAAAAGGTGAATGTAAAACTGGACAAATATCCAAAGGTGGATTTGCTGAGAAGCAAGAATGTCCAAACTGCTAATGCTGCAAGTCACTATATAGGTGTTTTGGGACAGGAGCATCTGAATTGGATAGACTGGACGGAAGTGTTCTTTGCCTTGCAAGGTATGAAGGCGGAGCGTGGTTGGTATAATCTGGAATTGCGATTGGAAGACTTGAAGTATTTGATGGCGAATCCTTTCTGGTACGAATTGTCTATTCCTGAGGACCGTTTGAACTTTCATGATTTCGGAAAGAATGTGGAGTTGTGGCAGGATGTTACAATCAGTCTGCTTCGAGGCTATATGGATATGGCTTATAAGAAAGCCAAGTCGAAGGAAGAGCAAAAACATCTGAAGGAGACGCCGGTTACCTATTATAATATAGGTATGCCTGATGAATATGAAATAGAGGTTCGTAACGACCTGTATAATGTGGTAGATCATTTGAAAATATTGCAGGCGCAGGTGGAGGCCAATGAATTTGGTGAAGACTTAGTTCTTGATGCTCCTTATTTCAAGGCTTTGGATGTGGAGGAACATCTGTATAAGCCTTTGGTTTTCCTTGCAGAGAAAAATACCAATGGTAATCGTCCTTATGTAGATGTTGTAACTGGTGAGCCAAAGTTAAAGGTGTCTCCAGTGGCGTTAAATTTGGGAGAACAGAACTTTGTAACTTCCTTCCGTGAATATTGTAGGGTTCATCAAGACGATGTGCTAGCTGGTAAGCAGGTTTATCTGCTTCGCAATGAGAGCAAGAGGGGATTGGGCTTCTTTGAGGCAAACAACTTCTATCCTGATTTTATCTTATGGATATTGGATGGAGAGAAGCAATACATCACCTTTATCGATCCGAAAGGTATTCGCAATCTTAAAGGATTGGAGGATGATAAGATTCAACTCTTCAAGTATTTACAGACAGAAGTAGCTTCTCAGTTGGGCAACGCTCACCTGATGTTGAACAGTTTCATTATCAGCAATACGCCAATGGAGCAAGTTGAGTTTTGGTTGAAGAATCCATTTGAGAAAGGTGAATTCCAAAAGAATCATGTGCTGTTTAAGGATGATAAAGGCTATCTGGAAACTATGGTTGATATGATTTTGCAGTATATATAGAAAAAAGTTTTTTTTCTATTTTAATGCCACATCTGCCACGCTGTGTGTAAGTGGTTGATACAGATAGAATAATGGGTGGCAATAAGGTGCTTTTTTATAGCCACCTATTGCCACACCGATACGTTCTTTATACTATGCCCAAGGCTGAAGGAAAGTCAACCGAAACGCTGCCCATTTGCGCCCGAAACGTTGGGTGCTTTTGACCAGAAGTTTCGGGCACTTGTCTTCGTTGTAAGGGGCACGTATCCTCGTTGTATGGAGGACATGTCCTCGATGTATCGGGCAAGTACTTACGATATATTACGCAAGCACTTACGATATATTACGCAAGCACTTACGATATATGATGCAAGCACTTACGATATTTAGAAGACGCAAGGCAATGCAGAGAGCTGCTGCATGATGGTCTTTGCCATACGGGAATGGCCGGCATCGTTTGGATGAAGACGATCGGTGTCTGGCTTGTTGAACATCTGGGCACCAGCATCATAAAGAGGGAAGAGACCTGAATGGGAGTTGAGGTCGATGACCGGAACCGCCCATACATTGCCCACTTCCTTAATTGCCTTAACGTATTCATCGAAGAAGATGCCACGAACGTTCTCGTACATCTCATCAGGCTGGATGTTCTTGTCACCGCTGGCGAAGAGCGCACGATGCACAGGTGTCATCACCACAATCTGCTTGGTAGGGTACATCTGCTTCAACTTCGACATGGCGATGTTAATACGACCTTTCAAGGTGTTCTTGTCCATGCTGAAGTGGCGATGGCGACGCTGAACCATTTCGCTTGGCTTGTGGCGGGCTACCCTCACGCTGTCGAAAGTCTCCGTGTACCATTCACCGATAGGCACACCATTGTTGTAATCGTTGGTACCCATAAAGATGAGGATGGCATCGAAATCATCGCCATGCTCCTTCTGGAGCTGATCTGCCTGACGGGGAATGTCGTTCCACTGTCTGCCGCTCACACCATAAACGTATGGGGTGATGCCGAGCCAATCCTGCAGGAATCCCCAGTATTTCACTTTTGAAGCCTTGATGTTCGGATCTGTGATGGAGTCACCGAAGTAAGCCACCTTCTTGCCTTTCCAGGGATGATGAAGGTTCTTGAAAGCCTTTTCCTTTTCGGCGATTTCTTTCTTGCTCATCGCCTTTTGGGCGAATGCTGGCTGGGTTGGCATCGCCAAACTGAGGGCAAGTACCAGAGTAATCATTGTTTGTTTCTTCATTGCTAGTTTGTTTTTAATCTCTTTCTAGGCGCAAAGGTACGGCAAAAATCTCATACTAAGCTATATTTTTTGTTCAAATATCGTTCTTTTTCTGCTTTTTTCGTAATTTTGCACCCGCAAATATAAAATTGGTATTATTAAATAAGGTATTAAGAGGGATGACTGTTAGTTTGAACCATTTAGGAGATTTAGCCCGCAAGCGAGTGGCTGTGGCGGCTTATTATTTTGTACCGGGAGTGGTGTTTGCCAGTTGGGCAAGCCGTATTCCGGATGTTAAACAGATGTTGCATCTGAGCAACGGCCAGTTGGGAAGGTGCTTTTTGCCATTCCTATCGGTCAGCTTCTGATGATGGCTTTTTCGGGCGTTCTGGTGAGTAAGTTTGGCAGCAGGAAGATGATTCTGCTTGCTGAGGTGCTCTATGCCTTTGTATTGTTCTGCATAGGTAGCAGCAGTACGGTGTTCCAGCTGATTCTTTCTCTTGTCGCTTTCGGAATGATGGCGAATCTGATGAACATCGCCACCAACACCCAGGCTTGCCTGGTGGAAAAGATGTATGGGCGCAACATCATGTCGTCGTTTCATGGCTTGTGGAGTTTGGGCGGATTTGCGGGTGGTATCATCGGAGCCGTCTTTGCCAATACCCTGCTTCCGATAGAGGTTCACTTTGGAGCCATCCTGGCGATGAGCCTTCTTATCATCGCCATCGGATTCAGATATCTGGTAGATGATGCTACGGCAAAGGCGGAAGAGGAGGATGTTCCGAAGTTCTCTTTCAAGACCATCGACCCGATTCTGTTCCTCCTGGGATTGATGGGATTTGCCGGCATGTTCTGTGAAGGTACTGTTTATGATTGGTCTGGTGTGTATTTCTCATCTGTAGTAAAACCCGATGAGGCTTTTATCCGTGCGGGCTATGTAGCTGGCATGGGAGCGATGACTCTGGGTAGATTCCTTGCCGATGGTTTTGTTACGAAATACGGCCCAGCCAGAGTCTTGAAGGTTTGTGGAGGTTTGATATTGGGTGGTTTGTGGCTGGCTGCCGCCTTGCCTTATCTGATTCCTGCCACCTTGGGCTTCCTGCTGGTAGGTTTCGGCATCTCTTCATCGGTGCCTATCTGTTACAGCATCGCCGGAAAACTCGGAACCATCAAGGCGAGCATCGCCATCACCATTGTTTCGAGCATCAGCTTCTTCGGTTTCCTGGTAGGTCCCCCGGTTATCGGATGGCTTGCTGAGGCCACCGGTCTCCGCATTGCCATCAGCATCGCCGCCTGCCTGGGCTTGATGATCGCGTTTGTGGCAGCAAAAGTATCCCATAGGCTTTCAGAATAAAGTAAAAAAGTATCCCATAGACTTAAAAAGTGAAGTCTATGGGATTTTTCGTAAGATTCTCCATTATTTTCCGATTTTATTCTATTCCGTCTTTCCGATAAAAGCTATACCTTTGCACCCGGAAAAAACAAATAACAAATAAACAACTGACATGGAAAAAATAAACAAAAGATTTGTGTATTTCATCTGTCTGGTATCGGCGATGGGTGGATTGCTGTTCGGTTACGATTGGGTGGTGATTGGCGGTGCCAAACCCTTCTACGAACTGTATTATCAGATAGCCGATAACCCTTCAGACCAAGGTTTGGCGATGACTATCGCCTTGATAGGCTGTCTGATAGGAGCGATGCTCTGCGGTTCGCTTGCCGACCGTATCGGAAGAAAGAAACTCCTGGTTGTTGCTGCCCTGATTTTTTTCTTCTCGGCGATAGCAACGGGAATGGCTGATACCTTCAGCTACTTTCTGGTAGCCCGTTTCTTCGGAGGCATCGGCATCGGAGTGGCTTCAGGACTTTCACCTATGTATATTGCAGAGGTGGCACCTACCTCCATCAGAGGAAAACTGGTTTCTTTGAACCAATTGACCATCGTGCTTGGTATTCTGGCGGCACAGATAACCAACTGGCTGATAGCAGAACCTATCCCGTCTTCTTTCTCCTCGGCAGATATTGCTGCATCCTGGAATGGACAGATGGGCTGGCTATGGATGTTTTGGGCGGCAGCCTTTCCTGCGGCTGTATTCTGTGTGATGGCTTGCTTCATCCCGGAAAGTCCCCGTTGGCTGGCTATGAAAAATAGAGACAAGAAAGCTTTTGTTACATTGAATAAGATAGGTGGAAACAGCTATGCGCAGGCAGAATTGCAGGCCGTGCGAGAGGCTAACGAAAAGGACTCCTCGCAGGCAGGATTGAAGACTTTGTTCAGCCAGCCTTATCGCAAGGTGCTCCTGCTAGGTGTGGTGGTTGCCTTCTTCCAGCAATGGTGTGGAACGAATGTTATCTTCAATTATGCGCAGGAGATATTCCAGTCGGCAGGTTATGCCATCGGCGATGTGCTTTTCAATATCGTGGTAACGGGAATAGCCAATGTTATCTTTACATTTGTGGCCATCTTCACGGTTGATAAATGGGGAAGAAAGGCTTTGATGAAACTGGGTGCCGGCGGACTTTGCGGCATTTATCTCATTCTGGGCATCTGTTATTTCTTCCAGATTACGGGATGGTTTATGATTGTGCTGGTGGTGGCAGCCATTGCCTGCTATGCGATGACTTTGGGACCTGTTACCTGGGTGCTTCTGGCAGAAATCTTCCCTAACAGGGTGCGCGCCGTAGCGGTAGCTACCAGTACCTTTGCCCTTTGGGTGGGAAGTTCTACGCTTACCTATACGTTCCCTTTGCTCAATGTGGCATTGGGCAGTTATGGTATCTTCTGGATTTATAGTGCAGTATGTCTGGGTGGTTTCCTCTTCATCTCTTTACTGTTACCTGAGACCAAAGGCAAATCGCTCGAAGAATTGGAAAAAGAATTAATAAAACATTAAATAATTATGGTAAAAGCTTGGAGAGAAACAGTGGTGATTCCAACCTATGAGGTGGGAACCCCAGAGAAGAATCCTATTTTCTTGGAAAAACGAGTTTATCAGGGTTCGAGTGGAGTGGTTTATCCTTATCCTGTCATCGAGAGTATCAGCGATGAAAAGGTGGATAAGGAGTGGCACGCCATCTGGATTGAGAATGAATACATCAAGGTGATGATTCTGCCGGAATTGGGCGGTCGTGTGCAGATGGCATACGATAAGATCAAGAAGCGTCATTTTGTATATTATAATCATGTCATCAAACCGGCATTGGTGGGTTTGACGGGTCCGTGGATCAGCGGTGGTATCGAGTTCAACTGGCCTCAGCACCATCGTCCAAGTACTTATCTGCCAGTGGATAGTACCATCGAGGAGAATGAGGATGGTTCAGTTACCGTGTGGGTGAGCGAAACAGAAAAGATGTTCCACCAGAAGGGTATGGCGGGCTTTACCCTGCGTCCTGGCAAGGCTTACCTGGAAATCAAGGGTCAGCTCTACAACTGCACCAACGTGCCTCAGACTTTCCTCTGGTGGGCGAATCCTGCCGTGGCTGTGAACGATTATTACCAGAGTGTATTCCCACCTGATATCAATGCCGTGTTCGATCATGGCAAGCGTGCCGTGAGCAGTTTCCCTATCGCCACGGGCACCTATTACAAGATGGACTATTCGGCAGGTGTTGATATCTCTAACTATAAGAATATCAAGGTGCCTACATCTTATATGGGTGTCAACTCAATGTATGATTTCGAGGGCGGTTATGAGAATGATACCCAGGCTGGTATGCTGCATGTAGCCAATCATCACGTATCTCCGGGTAAGAAGCAGTGGACCTGGGGTAATGGTGATTTCGGACAGGCCTGGGACCGCAACCTTACCGATGAGGATGGACCGTATATCGAGTTGATGGCAGGTGTATTCACTGAAAATCAGCCTGATTTCACCTGGTTGATGCCATACGAGGAGAAGCGCTTCACCCAGTATTTCATGCCTTATAGAGAGTTGGGCGTGGTGAAGGATGCTACCAAGGACCTGATTATGAACATTGACTTTGTGGATGATCAGGGAAATGTGACCCAGGAAAACACTTCCGGAAAGGTGAACTTCAAGGTGTTTGCTACTTCCAAGCAGGAGGTGAGGGTGTGTCTTGATAATAATGATGGGGAATGCTATAATAAAGTGGTGACTCTTAGTCCGGAAAATGTTCTGGATGAGACGGTAGAGGTAGGAGACTGCGCATGGTATGATTTGGCTTTCACTATCAAGTCTCTGGATGGTAAGAACCTGATGATTTGGACCCATGAGGATGATGAAATCCGTCCGATTCCAGACCCAGCTGAGGCTGCCTTGCTTCCTGAGCAGATCAAGACCAACGACCAACTCTATCTGACGGGTCTTCACTTGGAGCAGTATCGTCATGCCACCTATAATCCGGTGGATTATTACGAGGAGGCACTCCGCCGTGATCCTATGGATTACCGATGCAACAATGCCCTGGGTTTATGGTATATTCGCAAGTGCCGTTTCGATAAGGCAGAGAAGTATCTGCGTCGTGCCGTGAAGGTATTGATGAAGCGTAATCCTAATCCATACGATGGTGAACCTATCTACAACCTCGGTCTTGTCTTGAAATATCAGGGTAATTTCTGGGAGGCATACGATATGTTCTACAAGTCAACCTGGAATGGTGCATGGCAGGATGCCGGCTTCTTTGAGTGTGCTCAGATTTCCGTGATGCTGCATCGCATGGATGATGCAAGAGAAGAAATCGAGAACTGTCTGATTCGCAATACCCATAATCACAAGGCTCGTGCCTTGAAGGCTGCTATTCTCAGATTGACTGATAAGAAGGATGAAGCTATCGCCTGGTGCGAGGAGTCTTTGAAGATAGACCAGTTTAACTATGGTTGTCTCTTCGAACTCTTCCTCTCTACAGATAATAAGAAATATCTTGATAAGATGGTAGAGATGATGCATGGTATGCCGAACAACTATGATGAGTTGGCGCTCGATTATGCAGGTGCCGGTCTTTTTGGTGAAGCTCTGAAGGTTTTGCAGGCAGCCATTGATAATAAGGCTATTACTCCGATGACTTATTATTATCTGGGTTGGGTACTTCGTAAGAAGGATACGGATGATTGGGAGATTGCTAAATCTGCTTATGAACAGGCATCGAAATATCCATCAGACTACTGCTTCCCTAACCGTCCTGAGGCCGTTCTGGCATTGAAAGATGCCATTAATGTTAACGATAAGGATGCCAAGGCCCCTTATTATCTGGGATGTCTCTATTACGACAAGCGCCAGTATGATGTGGCGATGGAGGTATGGAGAGAGTCGGCAGAAATTGATCCTAAGTTCCCTACCGTATGGCGTAATCTCGCACTCGGATTGTTCAACAAGGAGCAGAAGGGCGAAGAGGCAGTGAAGTATATGGAGAAGGCCTTCCAGCTTGATACCGCCGATGCACGTATCCTGATGGAGCTGGATCAGTTGTACAAGCGTCTGGGCTACGAGCATGCGATGCGCCTGAAACATCTTCAGCAATATCCGGAGTTGATAGCCAAGCGTGATGACCTGCTCTTGGAAGAAATTACGCTTCTGAATCAGATGGGTAACTATGCTGAGGCGATGAAGAAGTTGGATGCCCATCAGTTCCATCCATGGGAAGGTGGCGAAGGCAAAGTAAGCGGACAGTATCAGCTCTCTCGTTTGGAACTTGCCAAGAAGGCTTTGGCAGCTAAGGATTATGACAAGGCTATCCAGCTACTTGAGGCATGTCTGGTTTATCCTCATCATCTTGGTGAAGGCAAGCTCTATGGTGCACAGGAGAATGATTTCTATTATTTCCTGGGTTGCGCATACGCAGCAAAGGGCATGGCTGATAAGGCTAACGAATGTTGGGAAGAGGCAACCAAGGGACCTCAGGAACCAGCTGCTGCCATGTATTACAATGATGCCAAGCCTGATAAGATTTTCTATCAGGGATTGGCTCTGTTGAAACTCGGCAGAGTGGATGAGGCTCATGGCAGATTCTACAAGCTCATCAATTATGGCAAGAATCATCTCTTCGAGGATGTGGTGATGGATTACTTTGCCGTATCATTGCCTGATTTACAGATTTGGGAGGGTGATTTGAATCTCTCTAATCAGATACATTGCAAGTACATGCTTGCCCTTGGTTTCTATGGCTTGGGCGATAAGAAGCATGCTGAGCGTTATCTGAAAGAGGCTTCCCGATTGGATAAGAATCATCTGGGTATCCTGTCATTCAAGAGTTTGATAGAATTAGGTTTGTAGTGAAAGCTGTCTGCTTTCTCATAGGTTTGTATGTTGAGTCCCTACGTCTATTGTGAAAATAATAGATGTAGGGACCTTTTGTTTGACTAGCATGTGTGTTGTCTAATGGGTGCAAGTCCCTAAC
>UQWP01000016.1 GCA_900544825.1 uncultured Prevotella sp.
GGCTCGTTAGGGACTTGCACCCATTAGACAACACACATGCTAGTCAAACAAAAAGGGAAGCACCGAAACGATACTTTCCCCATAGATTGAATTAGTTATATAATCATCTGTCTCGCGACATCTTATTCAATGTATGAAATCTTGCAGGCTGAGTCGAAGAACATCGCGCAAGAACCTACGCCAGTCTTATACTCATGCAGCTTCTGACCAGTGCTGTCATACTCCACTACATAGCCGTTACCATTATAATCGGCATAGCCACTATCGCCCAATCTATAAGAGAGCACGAAGATATGACCGTTCAATGGGTCGACGAAGATTCCGCATGGGCTCACAGGCATCTCAGAGAGTGTCAGCGCCTGTGGTTGTGTACTTCCAGCTACGAACACACTCACGCTAGGAGTTCCGCCATAAGGTGCATTGAGTACAAAGAAATAAGGACGAACCACCTCCACACTCGTACGTGCTGTTGTTGCAGCACCTGTGGTTACGCATGCAGCATAGTTGCCATCTGCCACCTTCTGTGACGTGCCCTGGGCGAATTCCACGATGCGCAGGGCATTCTCGCCATAAGCATTCCAAGAAGCATCATAATACTGGTTGTCGAGAACATACAAAAGACCAGCAGCATAATAGATACCGGTAGGATTGTTCACGCCCTCGATATTTTTAGTCTCTACATTGTCGTTGGAAAGATTGATGCAAGAGATGTTTCCACCACCAGCAGCATAGTTGCTGTTGGCAACGTAAATATTGCCTTTACCGATGACCAAGCCCTCAGGATAGCTGCCCACCTGCCACTTCTTCTGAAGAGCAAAATCTGTGGTGTCCACAGCTGCTACATAGCCACCGTATGTAGTGAAATATACCTTGCCACCATCTGCGATGATATGGCGAGGCTCAACACCCTCGGCATTGCCCAGTAACTCTGTGGTCTTGATTTGTTTGATACTCTGCTTGGTTTTCTTGTCGATTACCTCGATGGTGTTGCTCTGGTCTACGGCAAGATAAATCTTGTTGCCATATACGATGCCGTCGTTGGCAGTATTACCGAGCGGACGACCATTAGCCGCCTTAAAAACATTCTGTGTGGCTGTGCTTGAAGCATAGTCGATGGCAGTGAGAGAGCTCTCGATATTGCTACGCATGTTACCTGAATTCACGACGTAAGCGCCCGTACTATACACCTGGAGATAAGTCTCAGGACCATCGTTGTCGTCGCTACATGATGTCATCACTGCTGTGCCCATCAAGAGCACCGCCAAACCTAATAAATACTTTTTCATTTTCTTCTTCTGTTTATATTTGAATCTAATTTGTTATTATCTAATTGTCATTATCTAGAAGTTATATCCGATGCTTAACATCCAGCTGCGGCGAGGCATCGGATAATGCCCCACGAGTTCATACTGCTTTGCCAGCAGGTTTTTCACATCCATCCTGACCTTCACGCCCCGCAGGGATTTTCCCAAAAGACTCAGATCATCCAGCTGGCGATAGAGCGTCAGCCCCATGTCCCAGTAGCCATCCACTTCGGTGCCGTCATAGTGCTCGTTATTGGCCCATCGCTTGCTCATTCCCTGTCCATGGAGCGAGACATTCACCCAGGGATTCTCCCATCCCAAAGCCATACTGCCCGAGTGTAGGGGGATATAGGCTACTTGATTGCCATAATATTTGGACGAGCGGTCGGTATGATTCACCACGTGCTGGTAGCTATACGATCCCAGCAGCGAGAGCTGCTGCCCCGGAGCCATCTGCCAGTTGCCACGCAAGGAGGCATCCACGCCAACGACATCGACCCGTGCCAAGTTCACAGTACGCCAAACGAACATATTGTAAGGAACGCCCACAATCTTGTCGGTCACCCGATTGCAATAGCCGTCCAGCGTAGCTTGAACATCCCATCCCTTGTAACGCAGGGATTCGCCGTTTCCCCCATCTCCCGAAGAAGTCTTTTTCCACGTAAGCCCGACATTCAACTGTCTGGTTTTCTCAGGCTTCAGATCAGAACTTCCATAATGGAAGAAATAGTTCTCGTTGAAAGTAGGAACCCGGAAGATATCCTTGTACGAAGCCCTGAGATAGAGCTCATCGCTGGCAGTACCATTCCCCAGGAGCCGATAAGAAAGCGAAAGCGATGGCGAAAGCCGGCGTGCATCCTTAGCTGCCTGTCCTGCTTGGGTAGGATTGGTACTGCCTGGCTGAGTCTCTATCTTGCGCCCCACGCTGTTGAGGTAAACCGAAGCCAGCATTCTGGCAAGAGCCACCCATCTTCCCTTCGCATATCGGGCAGAGAGCGACTGCAGAATGCCATGTCGATGAGGTCGCAGGTCGGTGGAGAGGGTGCTGTTGAGCGAGTTCATCATCCAGTCGGCGGAGTAATCCACCGCCCAGCCATCCCCCGGCATCCACATCAGTGCTGCCGAAGTATAATATTCCCTCTGCCAGTAGGTGGCATCATTGCGTCGATTTGCCACGAGCGTGTCCTGATAGGCAGAGCTCGCCCAGTTCATCTTGGCTTGCACCTTCAGCATCCAATGGTCATCGAGGCTTCTGGCTTGCCATCTTGCCTGGGCAAAGGCGTTGCGGTCGTGCAACTGCTCGGCAGTTACATTGGTGTAATATCTCACGATGCCTGGCAACTGCCGGTCGTTGTCATAATAATAGAGCTTTGCCCACAATTGGCTCCGGCTCATGCCGTCGGCTCGCCTGCCCATCATCCAGTGCATATTCAGTTCGCCATGTCCCGAGTTCATCCTACTGTTGGTTCGCCGCTCATGGGTGGTATATTTACCGTTGCACAAGATGAAGGGATAGTCGTTGTCGGCATAGGTATATTCACCCATCGCCTGGAGGGTGAACCTATCTGACAATCTCTGCACATAGCGCAGATAAGGCGAGACGTATCCGAAGGACCCCATCTGCAACTGAGTAGAGAGGTGAGGCTGACTGTCGATGGGAATCTCGCTCATCGTTTCGATGGCGAGCAAAGCAGCCACCGAGGCTTGCCGGGCCGAGATGAAGATGTCGTCGTTGTCGCCAATGGTGAGTCGCAAAGTCTGCACTTGGTCGAGCGAATAACGGGACACATCAATTTCTCCGCCCTGACATTCGCTGAGCAGCACACCATCGTAACTCACTCCCGTATGTCCCGCTCCGAATCCACGTACAGCTACCGTCTTCATTCCTCCAGCCCCGCCATAGTCGCGCAGATTGATGCCTGGCATTCGGTGCAAGGCATCGGCCATATCCGTAACGCCGAGCTTCAACATATCCCCTTTGTCCAAAAGCTGGAGAGGCGATGTGCTCGTAAGTATCCGGTGCTGCCGGGCATTCACTTTTACTTCCTGCAAGTGCTCAGTACGAATGGAATCTTGCCCCATACCCACCTGTGCGTACAACAGTAGCAAGCCACCGAGACAAATTTTCCTCAATGCCTTCATTCTTTCTATCTTTTATATTATGTATCTATGTCTCCATCCCGAACCCATCCCACGGGGTTGGATAGAATCATCGGAATCTCTTATCCTAAAGACACTCTTTCATCATATTATTTCCGATGGCAACGGCAGGTCTTCTGACTCGCATCCTCCCAGCATCTCACTCTATGTTACCATAAAAAGATGCAAAACTCATGGCAAGCGGTCTTCCCGAAAAAATGTCAGTGACCATCGTGCTTGCCGCAATAAGACGCTTACAGCAGCGGGACTGTCCGGGCTTCTCACCCGATTCCCTTTTAATCACTACGCACACATCCCGATGGGTGTTTTCTACCCCAAGACTTCATCGCTCCTACGGCGGTGCGACGTGGCAGTGAACCAATTGCGGGTGCAAAGTTACGACAAAAAAATGAATTTTCGGACAACTTCATGCCGATTTTATTTGGTAATATGCGATTTTCTTCCTATATTTGCAAAAAATTATAATATCAACCCTTTTCGAAATCATAAATACACATTAATATATATATGGCAACAGTTGACGACAAGAAGATCATCTTCTCAATGGTGGGCGTATCCAAGATTATCCCACAAAACCAGAAACAGATTCTGAAGAACATCTACCTATCGTTCTTCTACGGAGCAAAAATCGGTATCATCGGTTTGAACGGTGCCGGTAAATCTACGTTGATGAAAATCATCGCAGGACTTGAGCAACCTACCCAGGGTGAGGTGGTTTGGAGCCCAGGCTACTCTGTGGGCTACTTGCCTCAGGATCCTCCACTCGACGAGAACAAGACCGTGAAGGAAAACGTGATGGAGGGTGTGCAGAAAATCTATGATGCACTCGCAGAATACGAGGACATCAACAATAAGTTCGGTCTCGAAGAATATTACGGAGACCCTGATAAGATGGACAAGCTGATGCAGCGTCAGGCTGAGGTGCAGGATATCATTGATGCTACCGATGCCTGGAACATCGACTCCAAGCTGGAGCGTGCGATGGCAGCCCTGCACTGTCCTCCTGGCGATTGGCCTGTTACCAATCTCTCGGGTGGTGAGCGCCGCCGCGTGGCTCTCTGCCGCCTGCTCCTGCAGAAGCCGGATGTACTCCTGCTCGATGAGCCTACCAACCACCTGGATGCTGAGAGCATCGACTGGCTGGAGCAGCACCTGCAGCAGTATGAGGGAACCGTCATCGCCGTAACCCACGACCGCTACTTCCTCGACGACGTGAGCGAGTGGATTCTGGAGTTGGACCGTGGCGAGGGTATTCCATGGAAGGGCAACTACTCTTCATGGCTCGACCAGAAGACCAAGCGAATGATTCAGGAGGAGAAGACTGCCTCTAAGCGCCGCAAGACATTGGAGCGCGAGTTGGAATGGGTTCGCATGGCGCCTAAGGCCCGTCAGGCTAAGGGTAAGGCTCGTCTGAACTCTTACGAGCAGATGCTCAACCAGGAGCAGAAGGAGCGCGAGGAGAAGCTGGAAATCTTCATCCCTAACGGTCCTCGTCTGGGCAACAAGGTGATTGAGGCTCAGCATGTGAAGAAGGCGTTCGGCGAGAAGGTTCTCTTCAACGACCTCAACTTCATGCTTCCTCCTAACGGCATCGTAGGTGTGATTGGTCCTAACGGAGCCGGCAAGACTACCCTCTTCCGCCTCATCATGGGATTGGAGCAGGCTGATGGCGGCACATTCGAGGTGGGTGAGACCGTGAAGCTGGCTTATGTTGACCAACAGCACAAGGACATCGACCCTCAGAAGACTGTTTACGAGGTGATTTCGCAGGGCAACGAGACCTTGCGTCTGGGTGGCAGAGACGTGAATGCGCGTGCTTACATCAGCCGCTTCAACTTCTCGGGCACCGACCAGAGCAAGCTCTGCAGCGTTCTCTCGGGTGGTGAGCGCAACCGTCTGCAGTTGGCTTTGGCATTGAAGCAGGAGGGAAATGTACTGCTCCTCGATGAGCCTACCAACGATATCGACGTGAACACGCTGCGTGCTTTGGAGGAAGGTTTGGAAGCATTTGCAGGTTGTGCGGTGGTAATCAGCCACGACCGCTGGTTCCTCGACCGAATCTGTACCCACATTCTTGCCTTCGAGGGCAATGGTGAGGTCTTCTTCTTCGAGGGCAGCTATTCTGAGTATGAAATCAACAAGGCTCGCCGCCTGGGCGATACAGAAATCAAAAAGGGTCGTTATCGCAAGTTGATGGAGGAATAGTCGTCTATTCTATGAAACTCAAATTTCGGAAGTAAGCTCTCATGCCCAGAAAGGGCAGAAGCTTTTGAGCTTTCAGGGCGTGCTAGAGCCACATTCGAAACTTCTGCATGTAAATATAATTCTATCTCCTGATTTTTCGGAGTTAACGCCCGAAAAATCAGGAGATATAGAGGTTGTATATTTTCCCTTAAGGATTTTTTTATTTATCCTTAAGGGAAAATTTATTTTTCCTTAAGGATAGGAAAATTTTTCTTTAAGGGCTTTTAATATCTTGATTGCTTTGTAAACTAATTGTCTCAAAAGTAAGAGAATTAAGCGAAGTTAACCCACATACGATAGTTCTGAATAAATTTCAGACCAGTTCCAGGAGTTCTGCAAAATCATCAATGATGAATTCGGCAGAAGCCAACTGCTCTCGGGTTCCGTTTCCATAGGTTACGGCACAGGCCTTGCAACCAGCATGGTGAGCCATATCCACATCGAAGTTCATATCTCCTACTACGAGGGTTTCGGCAAGAACATCCTTGATATCTTCTGCTTCTGCTGAAGTTACGGGATTCAGAACATCTTCTACTGAAGCTCCGGGATTCTTCATTCCCTTCATCTCTCCCAAAGCCTTGAAGACCATATCGGGTGCCGGCTTCACATACTCCACATCATCGCCAGCCACAATGGAAGAGAAGATATCTTCCAGCTGCATCTGCTTCACGTATCCGTCGAGCGAACAATGGTTGCGGCTGCTAGCCACACCCAGAATATAGCCCCGACGGTGCAACTCCCGAAGGGTATCTATTACATGAGGAAAAGGCTGCACGATCATCGTCTTCTTGTTATCCAGGAAAATTTCGCGATAGGTTGCCGCACATTCCATACCTTCCTCAACACTCATTCCGAAGAGCGAAACGAAGGCCTCATCCAGTCTTAAACCGATGGTCTTGGCACAAGCCTCCTCCGATTTCACTTCCAGTTTTCTTGCACGCATCGTATCCTGCAGGGTCTTCACAATGAGACTCTGCGAATCGCCGATGGTTCCATCAAAATCAAAAATTATATACTTCATTATTCTTATCTTATTTGAAAACGAGCACAAAGGTACGGATAATTACTGAAACTACAAAGCAAATTGCTCACGAATCGCCCTTACGAGATTATGACAAGCCACTTCTGGTTTCATCGCCTCTTCCAAAAGCATGCTATCCGGAGTAACCTGAATAACTCTATCGAACCCTGCATCCAGCATCGCCTGCCTATCGCTCACGCCGCCCGACACGAGCCACACAAGGGGGAATGAAGATTCCGGGGATTTGCAATCCCGGGCAAGCTGCGAGCAAGCAACATGGCTTTTATCCGATTCCTTACACTTCAGAACATGCTCCAATATGCGCTGCGGCAATTTCCCCATCAAAGTCTGACGGTCGCTATGTCCCTCGCCCGTAATCACGAAATCAGCATTCTGAATGAGCGCATCAAAACCTATCTCATCTAAAAGAAGCTCTGCCCCAGGACGAGCCTCGGCATTGAAAAATTGCAGGAAAGCATAGCCCAAACCTCCGGCAGCACCAGCTCCAGGAGCCTCACTCCTATCATATCCGAAATGCTTGGCGCTTACCTCGGCAAACTTCCTTGCCCTATCATCCAGCATCAGCACCATCTTAGCATCGGCTCCCTTCTGAGGCGCAAAGACATAAGCCGCCCCGTTTTCACCGCAAAGCGGATTGGTAACATCCGAAGCCAGTACAAAACTGCAGTCCTGTCGGATTTTCTTCCAGTCGTCGCCCATCGCCTTGAGCATTCCGATGCCGCAATCAGATGTAGCGCTGCCGCCCAAGCCCACGATGAAATGGCGCACGCCCCGGCGATAAGCATTCATAATCATCTCGCCCACGCCCCAGGAAGTAGCCTTCATCGGGTTGCGCTGTTCAGGCTCAATCAGAGCCAGTCCGGCGGTCTGCGCAATCTCGATAATCGCCGTATCATCCACGATTCCGTATTCCGCCTCAATCCATCGCATCAGCGCATCATGGGCATGAATCCTCACTCGTTCTCCCTTCATCGCCGAGAGAAAAGCATCGAGCATTCCTTCTCCCCCATCACTCATTGCCAGGGTAATGATTTCGGAAGCAGCATCATCGTCCGCATTCCATTCCTTCACTCCCGAAGCAATCGCCTCGTTCACCTCCCTGCTCGAAAGGCAACCCTTATAAGAGTCGCAAGCTATTATTATCTTCTTTTTAACAGTTTTCATTTTTCTCTAATAAATCATTTTATACCCAATTCCCCTCACATTGATGATTCTGATATTTTCATCGGCAGATAACTTGTGGCGGAGCTTGGTGATGAAAACATGGAGACTGCGGGAATTGAAGAAGCTGTCATCGCCCCAGAGTTTCAGGAGAATATCCTTGCTCTCTACCACTTGATTCTTGCTCTCCACAAGCATGCGAAGGATTTCGGATTCACGATGTGACAGTTCTGTATCCTTACCTTCCAACTGCAGAATCTGACTAGTAACATTCAGGCTATAACGACCGATGGAGAGCCATTGGTCAGCAGCATCCGGATTATCTAGAGAAACATTCCCTCCTTCCTGTTCTTCAGAAGAAATATTTCCTACAGAAGCCCGATGACAAAGCGACTTGATACGGACGATGAGTTCCTGGATGGCAAACGGCTTCTTCAGATAATCATTGCCACCCAATTCAAATCCCTCTACCACATCATTCACCGCCGAACGAGCCGTGAGGAAAAGCACAGGAGTACGGGAATCCGTCTTGCGGATACGGCGCACCATCTCGAAACCGTCCATTTTGGGCATCATTACATCCGCTACCAGCACATCAGGCTTCTGTTCTGCAAACATACGAAACCCCTCTTCGCCATCATGCGCCGTGCGCATCTCGAAGCCCTGCGCCTCCAAGGTGTCGCTCAGAATCATCGCCAAGGATGCTTCGTCTTCTACTAGTAATACTTTTATCTTATTCATTGCTTCTTTTTTACTTTTAAGATTAAGACTTAGGGGACCAGCGATGGAATCGCTGGGAAAAATGCAGGATGAAGCTGCTTCCCTTCCCGAGTTCGCTTTCTACGGAAACAGAACCGCCCATTTTCTCCATCAGGCTCTTGACATAGAAAAGCCCGAGACCATAGCCCTTGACCGTATATTTATTGCCATCCGTCACCCGATAGAACTTGTCGAAAATATAAGGCAATCTATCATGGGCAATGCCGATTCCATTATCTGATACGGAAACCAACACTTCATCCTCGGCTTTCAGGAAAGCCTTGATTTCTATCTTCACGCTATCTTCAGAATACTTGATGGCATTGTCTATGAGATTGCTCACGATGTTTGAGAAATGCATCCGGTCGGCAGGGACCACCAGATTTTCCGGTTCTACGGACAGCGAAATATTCACCTTTTTATCCTTTCTTTCTCCAGATTTCACTTTCAGCTGATGCTGGGAGATTAATGGTTCTATCACCTCCTTTACAGGAACTTCCACGATATTGAGCAGCATCGATTTCCGTCGTTCCATACTCATCGACAGAATCTGTTCCACCAATCCGCTGAGCGTCTGCAACTGCTCCTGGGCGATGGTGAGATACTTGCGCGCCTTATCAGGATGCTGGAGCATTCCGTAGTTCAGCAGGGAATCGGTGGCAGCATAGGCTACGGCTATCGGAGTCTTCAATTCGTGGGTGATATTATTGGTGAAATCGCTCTTCATCTCATCAAGCGTCTTCTGCTTGAGCATCGTATGAACCAGGAACCAGAAGACGAAAGCCAGGATGAGCATGATGAAGAGCGAGGTGGCAAGAATACCTGCCATCTGGCTGAGCACAGTCATCGTAAGCGGCTCTAGGGTGAGGACATATTTCTCCTCATTCGCCTCCCCCTCATTGCAAACCACACATTGGTATTGCTTGGCATTGGCGGAAGGCTCATATCCCTTCGTCGTCACTTTCGCCAAAACCTTCTTTCCTGCAAAAAGTTGAATCTGATGCGGGAGCGGATGAGCATTGTCACTCACCAACAAACTGTCTGAAAGCATCTTGGCAACCCATGCGCTATCATAGTCATTGATGTCTGGTTTGGCGATTTCATTCAATTTGCCAAACAGTGCTTGTTGCACCATAGTTGCCAACTTGCCCGACATCATCATCATCAATTCCTGGTCTTTGTCATCTTCACTACGCTTCTCGTGCTTGGTAAAAGTTGTTTGAACAGACTGAACTACCTTTCCTCCACGAACCTTTTTAACCTTTACCTTTTGATCAATATCATCGTCTTCATCCATAGAAAAAGCAACAGAACCCGTCAACTGCCTATGAGGTCCTTTATCATCATTGCGCAATCGTTCGATTCGCTTCCTCATCTCCATGAAGTGAGCGTACTCCATTCCACCCTTGATTTTTGCTTCAACCTCCTTTTCCTGAGACTGATAAAGCCCCACGAGCCAATAGGTCTGATAAGCGAAGATGCAGACCAGAGCCGTAATGACGAGCGTAACAATGTATTTAAGATGTAACTTCATTCTTCCCTTTATTAAAGATTTTTCCAGATGAATTCAATACTCATTTTCTGAAAATCGGATAAAACTCCGTGGTATTCTTCCATCCCCATTTACCATTCTTTTGTGGCGCAAACTCTCGTCCCATCTTGGCTCCTACCCCCCAATGTTGATTGAACATCACTTCCATGAAGCCACCATAGCTGCTCTTGGGATTGAAAGGAGACATGATGACGCTTCTAGGATCAGAAGTTTTCGTTGGAACATATTGTCCATAGAATCCAACAGTGAGCCAGTCGTTTACCTGATAAGCCATTCTTCCACCAAAAGAAGCTTTGGTGAGATTGCCGAATCCATATACTCCCGTGTTTATCTTTTCTATCCCGACATAAGGAGAAAAAACAAAACGCCCGAAATTTTGTTGATAAACGACCCCTGCAGTCTGCTTGTTCATCAGTCCTGGGACTTCAATACCCGAAGAATATACCACCATCGTACCCAAATTCGGAGAAGGAAGAGAAAAATGAGGTATTGCATTCGGCGCAATCTCCAAAGGTTTTCCTTCTTCCGACATCCAAGGTGCATTCGATTCAGAGTAATAAGATTTGCTTTGAAGTACAGGAAATCCACCAAGCGAAGGACGAGAATATTCCAACGACATACCTTCCTTAGGCAAAGATGCTTTCGGAATGGAATCCAAGGAAACACTCTTCACTTCCTGTGCTTGCATTACCAAAGGACAAAAGCAAGCCACAACTGCCATTATGAATAATCTTCGTTTCTCTTTCATGCTTGCAAAAGTAATAAAAAAGAAGATATATTGATTCTTTAAGGAGAAATATTTTCATTTTGATAAGACTAAATAACACTTCTGATAAGACTTGATAATCAAAATTCCTTGCTGACACGAGATTTTTGCAGTACTTTTGCAACCGAAATCGGAAGAGGATCTTCCGAAAGAACGATAAAAAGATAGAACGATAAAAAAAGATAAGAAGATTATGAAAAGATTGGTTATATTAAACGCTTGCCTGGCCATCAGTCTTGCCGGCTGGGCACAAGATAACATAAATGACTCCCTGAGAATGGACAGCATCATCCATTCCCTCCCCGATGTGATGGTAAAAGGCAACCGACCTATCGTAAAGGTGAAAGAAGCGGCATTGACCTATGACCTGCCTCAACTCATCAAAAACCATCCGGTGGATAATGCCTATGAAGCCATCAAGCAACTGCCTGGTGTGAGCGAACAAGATGACGCCTTGACCCTCAACGCCCAATCCGTAACCGTGATGATAGACGGCAAAACTTCCACCATGACCATCGAACAGCTCTATTCGCTTCTGAAAACGATTCCTACCAGCCGTATCGCCAACGCCGAAGTCATCTATTCTGCCCCAGCCCGCTATCAGGTAAAGGGACAGGTCATCAACCTCCTGCTGAAGCACAACACAGGCTTTCACTCCCTGCAAGGCGAGTTCTTCGGGGGCTACACCCACCAGAACCGCAACAGTTACACAGAGCGCGCCTCACTGCTCTTCACCAACAAGAAATGGGAAATAGACTTGCTCTATTCCTTCGGTCATGGCAAGAGATATTATTATTATGAAAATGAGTTTGCCCACACCTTGACTGACGGCACTTCCTATGCCTTCTCTACACATAGCGACAACAACAAACGCCATCTCAATCATAACATCCGACTGGGAATCAACTATCATCTGGCGAAGAATCATCAGCTCAGCTTTGCCTACACCTCACAACTCAATAACACGAGAGGAACTTCAGAGGATGATGGCGATTTCACATCCCTTCTCAGAATCCATGCCAAGAGTCAGTTTCACAATTTCCGTCTGGATTACTCCACACCATTCGGCTTCTCGGCAGGAGCAGAATACACCTATTATAATTCACCGGATGAACAATGGCTGAAAAGCAGTCTCTACGATGAGATTTACGACATCACAAGCCAGCAGCGAATCGACAAATGGCACGCTTACCTCAAGCAGGAGCACGACTTAGGAAAAGACTGGGGTTTGAACTACGGCATCAATTACACCACATCAAGAGACAAGAGTTCGCAGGAGAACAACAACAAGTCTTCTGGTGACAACACCATTCAAAACGAAGACCAAATGAGTTTCTACATCGGAGCCAGCAAGTCATTCGGACAAAAACTCACGATGGAAGCATCGCTCATGGAAGAATATTACCACACCCCAATCTGGAATGAGTGGAATCTCTTCCCTACACTCTCCATCACCTATCTACCAAAGGCAGGACACGTCATCCAATTCGACTTGGATTGCGACAGAGACTACCCTACTTATTGGTCGGTGAAGAACTTCACCACCTATAATGCGGGCGGTTATGGAAAGATTGTAGGAAACCCGACGTTGAAGCCTTCACGAGAGCTCAGCCTCTCGCTTACCTACATTCTGCACAGCAGATACGTGGCAAGTCTCTTCTTCAACAACTCGAAAGATGAATTTCGTCAGCTTCCTTACCAGAGCGACACGAAGAAGGAAATGGAATACAAGCATGTCAACTTCGACCATGTAAACCAGGTAGGTTTGATGCTTACAGCCCCAATCAACATAGGTAACTGGTGGCAGAATCGCCTTACTTTCACTGGCGTTTATCAGAACGACAAGAATTCCCACTTCTATGATCTCCCATTCGACCGCAGCAAATGGTTCTGTCAAGCCCAGTGGAACGGCACTTTTCTCTGTGGCAAGCATGTGCTTCTCAACCTTAATGCTTCCGTCCATACCGACGCCATCCAGGGAATCATCGACATCCCAGCCTCGGGCTATCTCAACGCAGCCCTCACCTGGAAGCCTCTCAAGGACGACAAGCTCCAGCTGAAAGCCTACTGCAACGACATCTTCGAGACTGGCGACAACCATCTGCACGACACCTACCGAGGTCAGCACGTCATCAACAAAATGTACTTTGGCAGAATCATCGGTCTCTCCCTCACCTATCGTTTCGGCGGCTACAAGGCCAAGCAGCATGAAGAAGTAGATACTTCCAGATTCGGGAAATAAAACGAGAGCATCCTGCTTAAGAAAAGCCTCCCATTTTGGCAGCAAAGTTTAAAATATTTATACTTTGCTGCCAATATTGTCATCAATCCGACGCTGGCACACAAGTTGCTCAGCATAATAGTGAAAGCTGAAGTCAAAAGATGAAGGAGTTCGAAAGAACAACGGAGTTTCGAGGCGGAGGCAATCAAAAAAGTAACAGATAAAGAACATTAATAAATAACAAGCAGAAATCCCGACGGGGCCGCAAGGAACCGAGAGGATGAGTAAAATAAAATTGGAGGTTTTAATTATGTTGTTAGCACGTAGAAATAATAATTCAGATTGGTTGAGTAACTTCTTTGATGATGCATTCTTCAACACAGAGTTGATGCCACGCATGAATGCTACCGCTCCTGCCATTAACGTAAAGGAGACAGAGAAGGCTTACCAGATGGAGATTGCAGCCCCTGGACTGAAGAAGGAATGGGTTCGCATCAACATCGATAACGATGGCAACCTGAATGTGGCTATCGAGAACAAGATGGAACACAAGGATGAAGATAAGCACGAGCACTATCTGCGCCGCGAGTTCTCTTACAGCAACTATCAGCAGAGCTACACACTCCCTGAGGACGCTGACCGTGAGAAGATTTCAGCAAAGGTAGCTGATGGTGTTCTTGAGGTTGAGATTCCAAAGCTTGCCCCTAAGGAGGAGGCTAAGGCAACCAAGAATATCGAAGTCAAATAATCATCTCCCATAAATGATTGAGGCAGATTCCAAGGCAATTTGGAACCTGCCTTTTTTTGTGCCCTTACCTGAACCATCGCATTTTTCATCTACCTTATTATCATGATTTTCATCCATCCATCGGGATATTTCTTCCATAAATCTTGCGGGGGGCATAATTAATATGTAATTTTGCAGGCAGAAAAGCAGATATCAAAGCTTCTGCGTATAGATTTCAGAACATTTATATAAGAAACAGATGAAGAAAACAATTCCAGTAATAGGCATGGCTTGCAGCGTATGCTCTGCCAATGTAGAGAAGAAGCTGCAATCGCTAGAAGGCATCAACTCCGCCTCGGTTTCCCTGGCGAGCCGAACTGCCCTGGTAGATTATAACCCCGACATCATCTCTCTGGAAGATATGAAACGGGAAATCAGCAACGCCGGCTACGACCTCGTTATCGAAAGCGACAGAAGCGTAGAGGAAATCAACCGCCGTGAGTTCACCCTCCTACGCCGCCGAACCCTCGCATCCTGGCTCTTCGCCATCCTGACCATGAGTTTCTCCATGGGATGGATTTCCCATACCAGTTCCTTCGCCAACCAGATCTGTCTGCTTCTGCCACTCGCCAACCTGCTCTACTGCGGCAAGCAGTTTTATGTTTCCGCCTGGAAGCAGCTCCTTCATCATACGGCAAACATGGATTCGCTCGTGGCACTCAGCACCCTCATCGCCTTCATTTTCAGCACCTTCAACACCTTTTTCGGAGAAATGGTATGGAGAGCGAGAGGCATAGAATAGCATACTTATTTCGATGCTTCCGTGATGATTATCACCTTCGTGCTGACCGGCAGATGCCTGGAAGAAAAGGCGAAGGACAGTACGGCGAGCAGCATCCGACAACTGATGGGAATGCAGCCGAAGACCGCCCGACTGGTAACTTACGAGAAGATAGAAGGCACCAACGACTACAAGATGGAGGAAGTTCCGATTTCTACCATTCAGATAGGCGACATGATAGAAGTAAGAGCCGGCGAGAAGATTCCGGTGGATGGCGTGGTTACCCAGGCAGAGAGTTTCATGACTCCCGATGCAGCCTATGTAGATGAAGCGATGATTAGCGGCGAACCGACTCCGGCGATGAAAAAGGCAGGCGATAACGTGCTGGCTGGCACCATTCCGAGTCAGGGAAAGCTCCGCATGAGAGCCAAGCAAATTGGCGAGATTACTGGGCTGAGAAAGCCGGCATCAAGCATTACCAGAGCAAGGTGCTGCCTGGCGACAAGCAGACTTTGGTAAAGAAACTTCAGGACGAAGGCAAGCAGGTAGCAATGGTGGGCGACGGAATCAACGACACCCAGGCGCTGGCCCTTGCCAACGTGAGTATGGCGATAGGAAAGGGAACGGATGTGGCGATGGATGTGGCGCAGATTACGCTGATGAGCGACGACCTGCTGGCGCTTCCGGAAGCCGTAAAACTGAGCCAGAAGACGGTTCACATGATTTGGCAGAATCTCTTCTGGGCGTTCATCTACAACATCATCTGCATCCCATTGGCAGCCGGAGCCCTTCATATCTTCGGCATTGATTTCCAGATAACCCCGATGTGGGCAAGTGCCCTGATGGCCTTCTCAAGTGTGAGCGTAGTGCTTAATTCGCTGAGGTTGAGAATGGCGTAAAATGATAGAAAATGGCAGGTTCCTGATGCATTAATTTGGAACCTGCCATTTTCTTATTCATCTTGCAATATACTATCCACCAATCTTCTTAAATCTTCCTTATTTGGCAAATATAGTTCATACTTGGATACAAATAAATTTGAATCCATTCCATACGTTGCATATTCAACCATCAATTCATCTTTGGTATGTCCTAAAACAATACCGATGGGCGGATTATCATCAGACGCATTTTCCTCTTTAGCAAAATACCCCATATACATATTCATTTGTCCTATATCTTGGTGTTTTACGGCATTTTTTTTCAAATCAATTAAAACGAAGCATTTCAATATTCTATGATAAAAAACCAAATCTATGCGATAATGATGATTATTGATAGTCAATGGATATTGGCGACCAATAAAAGCAAATCCTTTTCCCAATTCCAAGAGAAATGTTTGAAGATTATCTATTAAACGTTGCTCCAAATCTTTCTCACTATAGCGTTTGCGTTCTGGGATTCCTAAGAATTCCAACGTATAAGTTTGTTTTACAATATCTTCTGGTTGCTGTACAACAATCCCCTTTTTCGCCAACTCCATGATACCGTCTTTATCCTTGCTAGCAGCTAAACGTAAATACAAAGCACTATTTATTTGACGACGCAAAGATCTTACCCCCCAATTTTCAACAATACATTCCTTATTCATAGAAACTTCTTTCCAGGTCGTCATCAATAGCGAGAAGTTCACAGACATGAGACCAGCTTAATTTTCTAGACACCGTCTGGAAATTTGGATAAAGCAAATAGAAACGTCTCATATTATAAAGATTTGGACGACTATAACCTTTACCAAGCTTAACCCGCAAAAGCTTAGCCAAAGAAGTCAACAAACCCGTTCCATACTTAGCTTTAGCATTGCCTTTCTGTTCAAACTCAACAATATATCTTCCAATATTCCAATTCGTCTGGACAATTGTAGTATTAACCGTTTGTACCAAATGCACCTTAGCATCACCCACCAAGTGAGCAATACTATCAGCCAACTGTCCTAAATCCTTATCCTCAAAAATAGGAGGAGTTATCTTCTTTATATCATCCATAAAACGATTACTTTTTATATTCATACTAAACTGTGATGCTGTAATGGAAATACCTATCCTCAACTATTACAGCAGCACTTCATCTTCCGCCTCTTTTAGCTTTATACATATTTAATATAAATAGATTGGCAGATAAGCTAAGCCGTCCTAGACCACCTTATAATTACACTTTTCCTATGAGTTCAACGGTGCAAATATACACTTTTTCTACGAAATAACCAAATAAAAAACACACTTTTCCTATAAAATCAATAGTTAAAAACTACACTTTTCCTACGAAAATAGGGGTTGAAAACTACACTTTTTCGAAAAAACTGGATTTTTCCTTAACAAAATATAGATTTTGTCCCCATAAACCACCCTTTTTAGTATAGGCAATTTTCACAGAAGAATGTTTAGAAATTTCAAAAAAAACGAAAAACCTTAATGACCGAAAATGACCATGACCTTAATGACCGCACCAGGCAAGAATCCGGTCATTAATGCCCGGTCATTATCGGTCATTAAGCTTTTTCGTGGGCGGCGAAAATGATCTATAGTATAATATTAAATTAATTTAATATTATACTATAGGACTAAATGACCGGAACTGTTTTTTCTTAATGACCGAAAATGACCGGTCATTAATGACCAGATGGCAATGATTCACTACCATCCCGTTTTCACGACACACGGGAAAAATGAAATCAAGTGGCAGGAAAACCATTGCATCCTCGGATGATTTTTTGTATCTTTGCACCGGCAATCGAAAGAACAGTCTTCTTGTGCCAAAAGTCGGTCATCTATGAAGACCGAGGCTGGTCTTAATAGATGGCAGGCGCCGGTCATCAATGAAGACCACAAAATGGGCAGGAAACAGCTTTCTGGGGAATTGTGATTCAAGGAACTCTAAAACACAGACAGAGCATGACAAACAAAACTTAACTTCTTCGAGGGTGGCGATATTTTAACATAAAGATAACATGCACTAAACCCAAGAAGCCAGGATTTTATTATATCTTTGCAAAAGATTTAAATAACAAACAAAAACTACAGCTTTATGGAAAAAGAGAAACTTTCAGCAATCCTGTCAAAGGGAAGAAACGGAACCAAGGGATGGTTTCTGTATCGTGCATGGCCTAGCACCAGAAGTGCCATCTACGTCTACCTGATGTCCATGCTTGCAGCCTTTCCGGTTGGCATTGCAGCAGCTTTGAGCTGCGAATTTATCGAATTCCTGACGAAGACAACCATCAATAGTGCATGGATTCCGGCAATTTATATGCTGGCTGCAGAGCTATATATGATTCATAAATGCCGGAAGAAATTCCATCTGCGTGTTCGCCTGGAAAAGATTCAGCAGATGCCTAAGACCATCATCTTCTTGCTGGCCTTTATAGTGGGATTGTTCCAGGCCATTCCGATATCTGCATTAGAAAGTTTCATGGATTTGCCTGATTACATGGGGCAGGATTTTGTTGACATGGCACATAATCCGATTGGAATCCTGGTACTCTGCATCATTGCTCCTATAGCCGAAGAATACCTCTTCCGCGGATTGATGATGCGAAAGATGCTGAGATGGAACATCAGCCCCTGGTACGCTATCATCGGCTCAAGCATCATGTTCGGCCTCATCCATCTCAACCCGGCTCAGATTCCAGGAGCCATCATTCTGGGAATCGTCATGGCGTGGATGTGTTACAGAACCAGGAGTTTGATTCCGGGCATCATCATCCACATCACCAACAATACGCTCTGCCTGATTCCAGAAGAATGCTACGATACTTACATCGCCAGAACTCCGTTGATGGAAGGAGGCCTCAGCCTTGTAAGCATCGCAGTCGTCATTCTGTCGATTTGGCTCTTCAACAAGAAGGCAGTCGCAGCATAAGGGGGAGAGTTATTCCTCCCCCTCTACCTTGCAGCAGTCGAACCCCATCTCCTTGGCTTTATCAGGACCGAAGGTGAAGTAGATAGCTTCGCCCTCATCACAAACCTCGCCTTGGGAGTTCTCCAGAGTCAAGTGGATGGTGACTATGTTACGGCGCTGACTGGCGATGTGACCACGCACCGTAATCTGAGAATCGGTGGTCATTACGGGCTTCTTGTATTTCACGTTGAGCTGCATCGTCACACCCGTAGTCTGCAGTTTGCGGTTGATGACCCAGCCTGCCACTTCATCCATCAGCATACTGATGATTCCGCCATGCAGGGTATTGATCCAGCCCTGGTAATTCTCGCCGGGATTCCAGATGGTAAGCACATCCTCACCCTCTTCCCAAAACTCAAGATGCAATCCTACAGGATTGTTGGGGGCACAGCAAACGCAGTTGTAACCCTCCTTGTTCAAATATGGATTTAATATCTTCTTCATTTTCTAACTGATTAAACTGATTTCTAACTGATAAAACTGTTTAAAAGACCACGCAAAGATACGAATAATATCTGAGAAGGCAAAGTTTTTAAAAATTATTATTATTAATTCCCTCTGATTACCTAAAAATAGGGGTTAGACGGAGCCTCAACTATTTAGAAGGAATAAAAATACCTAGAAATGGGGATAAAGATAAAGCCCTCGCTATTTAGAAGAAATAAAAATACCGATTATTAAGTATTGCAGGATTTTGAAATACCCACTACCTTTGCAGCATGAATTAAAGAGGTGCCCGCAGGCGGCGGGCAAGCGAACAAGAAATGATACAAAAACATTAAGAATTATACAAAACATTAAGAAATGAAGAGAATTATTTTAATTATTTTAGGCTGCATTAATATTTGCCTTGCTTATGCACAGAGCTTTAACGGACAATATATTTCTGAATGGCAATGGGATATGAATAGGAACACCAACCTGGTGAATCAGCTGAGGTTGGAACTGAGTGTTCCTATTGGAAAAGGAAAGGATTCGTTTGAAGCGGCAACGCTGCATGTGGCAAAGACCAACGATGGCATTATCGACGACTGGCAGGGATTTTCCAATATAGATGCAGATAATAATTTCGCCATGCTTGCCGTACTGGGCTACATGCACGAGTGGAATTCGGGCCATCTGTTTGTGGGTGTGAGGAATGTGAACGAGGATTTCTTTACCTCTGACGTTACGGCACTTTTCCAGAACAGTTCTGAGGGAATCTTTCCTACCGTTGCATCCTGCTATCCGATAGCCAACTATCCGTATTCGGGTTTGACCCTTTACTTTGATGTAACCAAGGGGAAATGGACTTTCAGAAACAGTCTGTATAATGGTACGGGATATAATGGCTGGAAAGCCCACGACAATCCTTTCCTGGTTCGCCCCAAGAAGGATGGAATCTTCAACATGTCGCAGTTGGAGTACAATGATAAAGGGGGAAAATATTTTGCGGGTGTTGCCGTTCATACCCGTCAATATCCGATCAATGAGGATGGAGAAATGGTTTCTGCCGATGAATCCAAGGGCAAGGTTACCGGTGCCTGGTGGGTTTACGGAGAGCAGAGCGTTTGGAAGTCTGGCGACAAGAATATTTCGTGCATGGTGCAATATTCAGAGAACACCAGTCATCAGAATGTCTGCTACCGATATGCAGAACTGGGTGGCGCCTATCAGGACGAGAAGAATGAGTGCGGCTTGTCGGGCCAGTACGCCCGTTTCCAGCAGGGTTCTGAGTATTCGCTGGAAGTAACATGGAAAAGACAGCTGACGGAATCCATCTCCCTTCAGCCATCGTTCCAATACATCAAAAACGACAATGGAGACTTCACGACACTTAGTGCCAGACTCTATGTGAATTTCTAAAGGAAAGAGAGAATTACTGAACTATCGTATGTGTTTTAAGTACGGGCTGAAGGCCCAAAAGCTCTAGAAGCAGCACGCCTTGAAAGGGCGTGTGGAGCTTACTTGCGAAAGTTCTGAAAAATTAAACAACCAAGTTAAAAACAGCATTTTTTTCGTCCATAGACGAAAATCTTGGTGCATAGAAAGATTGTCTCATTCTTATTTCTTAGCAATCCATTTCGGCAAAACCAGGGTGCCCATTACCAGGAATGGGTAATAGAAGATGGCGCGCCAGAGCATGGCAGCAAGAATGGCTACTGAGGCATCGGGCAGAAAATCGGCATAATAAAGGCGGAACATCAACTCCGCCACGCCGCTTCCGCCAGGCGTAGGACTCAGGATGGAAATCATCCACATCACCCATTGGCGACACCAAGCCACCAGCATGTTGCCCTGACAATGAAAGGCGATGAGAATGGCTACAACGATAGCGAATCTCGACAACCAGGCCAGGGAAGTATAACCCATCAGCTGCAGCCAGAATCTTCCGCCTTCCTGTTTCGCTTCCTTCGAAGCCATCGTCATCTCCTCGGAAAACTTCTCTACCTTGGGCAGGAACCTGCGAAGGAAAGGAATCTTGCAGCATCCCTTCAACACCCAGCCCAGAATCTGAGGGCGATGCAATAACAAGAGGTAGAGAATGGCGGTCCATACGACAACGATAAGGGTGCTGATGATGAAGATAACCTGCACTCCACCCTTAATCCATTCGCTGGTTGCATCCGCAGAAATCCCCACTCCATCTGCCAAACTAAACAAGAGATGCGATGGAACACAGAAATAGAGCAACATACAGCTGATGGCAAGAAAAGCCTCATCGGCAAGCAAGGCTGCAAACATGGTGAAAATGCTTCTGCCCATAGAAACTCCCTCGCGGTTCAGATAGACAAAAGCCAAACCGCTTCCACCTACCGCCGAAGGAGTGACGGCAGAAGTAAACTCACAAAGTACATTGATGCGAAAACCCTGCGCTATCGACAACTTGCGCTGGCAGAGATGTCGGAAGCGAAGGGTGAGCATCAGATTCTGGACGGCAAAGAGCAATACAGCCAAACCTACCCCCAGAAAAAAACTCGGAGATAGGTCTATCTTACTTAAAGCATCCACATCAAATTCACGGATCATCATTCCGGCGATGACCACCAAGCCGATGGAAGCCGCCAACCATAAATGCCATTTTTTTATATTACTCTCAAAATAAAACTATACCTTATTATATAGTATAATAACGGCTAAATGGCCAATCTATTTTGCTGTCTGTCATTTTCTTCTTCATAAGCCTGGTTCTCCTTTCTATGATAATAAGTATCGTAAGCGTTTTCTATGGCGGCGATGATTCGGGTGTCAGCATGGTTCTCCCACATTCTGAACTCCACATCCTCCTCGTAATCACGAGCGAAAGCCTTCAGTTTATCAATGTCGAAATCCTTGCTCACCACGCCTGCCATCTCTCTTTCCGCATCCATCGCATTGCATTCCTGTTCTACATGAGCCGGAATCAGCATGCAGGGCTTGCCCATATAAAGCGCCTCGCAGACACTCTCGAATCCGGCGGTAGTGGCGAATGCCTTGCAGCCAGCCATCATCTTGAGGAACTTCTCATCGTTGATGCGATGAAAACTGAGCGTATCATCCACTTTGAGTTCTTCGGGCGCATCCGGCTGATCCCAGAAGAAATGGAGCTGGGTATGGGGATGCTTCTCGTGCCACGCCTTCACATCCTCTGCAAAACCGGCATTGAGCATATAGCCCATGATGTAGTCGCCATGGTGGCGGATAATGGTCTTGGCTTCCTGGCGGAGCAACGGTGGAACCACCTTGATGCCATACACCGGCTCATCCTCATAGTCACGGATGGAGAGCGCCAACTTGGCTGTGGCTCCCACGCAAGTGATTCGGGTAAAGATTTTCAATAAGGATTCAGGTACCGGATACTTTCCAGGCATCTGGAAAGAGGGATGGAGGAAGAGGTACTGATGACCGATGCAAACCTCCGGGATTCCGAAACGGAAAAGGGAACAGGTAATGCCGCACAACACCTCGTAGAAATTGATGATGATGTCGGCTCCACTCTCCTGAATATTCTTTCGTATCAAATGGATACTTGAAAGATAGCTCGGAGTAAGAAGCATGTTGTAAGTCAGGGAGCGCAGGAGATTGAACTTGCGATTGTCCTTAGACGGCAAGAAATTAGGACTGTCGAAAAGCTCGACAGAAGAATCTATCTGATTCATGAAGAACTCGGGAATCACCCTGTTCTTGCTCTTGCCTACTAAAACCTTCACTACTTCATGGCCCTCGTGCAGAAGCATCTGCTTAAGCGCCAACGCCTGGGTGAGATGACCTCTACCCTCTCCTTGAATTACAAAAATTACCTTCATTTTTCTTTATACATCTTTAAACATCTAATTTTGCTGGCGAAGCGGCAGATGCATGTTACACGAAACAGTTCATCGCCCCTTTCCGAGTGCAAAGGTATAAGTTTCATATTTCAAAGATGTTAGAGAAAAATGAAGATAGGGTTAAAAAATCAGAATACGATTAGAGCCCTATTCCTGAATCGGGTTCAAGAATAAGGCTCTAAATAAAATGCTAGAATATCGGCTGACCTACACAGCCATTCGGTGCCTGTACATGAAGCAGGGCGGCGATGGTTGGCACAATATCCGTCATGAAAGTCTGCCTGGTGGTTGCACCGTGCTGAATGCCCCAACCCATGAAAACCAATGGAATGTGGGTGTCGTATGGATTCCACTCGCCATGGTCGGTTCCCTTCATGCTGTGGGCATAGAAATTCGGCTTCAATACGATGGCCACATCACCGCTACGCTCACGGTTGTAACCATTCACGATACGCGTCTTCACATCCTCAGGAATGCTCTCGGTCATCGTCTTCTCCATATCGCAGGCGTACTGCACGCAACTGTCTTCCTTCAATACATCCACCACACTCTGCTTGATTTTGGCGAAATCCAACTTGTTTTCCTTGATGATGTTGCGGTTGAAGAACACCTGATAGTTCATCACGGTCTTCACCAGATTACCCACGTTAGGATACTCCTGAGCCAGGGTCTGGTTCAGCTTCTTAGCCACCGCATCACCATCCCAACTGCCCGCAGGAATGCGGCGGTCTTGCAGGAAACGGGCGTTGTTCATCGCTCCATGATCGGCACTCAAGAAAACCAGATAGTTGCCCTTGCCCACCTTCTCATCAAGATAAGAAAGGAAATCGGCAATCGCCTTGTCAAGTCGCAGATACGTATCCTCGGTTTCTACCGCATGAGTTCCCACCTGATGACCGATATAATCGGTGCTGGAGCAACTTACTGCCAGCAAGTCGGTTTCATCATCTGCACCCAACTGCTCTCCGTCTATCGCCGCCTTCGCCAAATCTATCGTCAGCGAATTGCCGAAAGGAGTCTTGCGGATAATACTATAACCATATTTCTTATAAAGGGCTGGGAGATTGAGCGGCAGCGTAGCCTTCACACCCTTGCGGATTCCATCCTCATACTCGTTCTCATCTTCCGTACTCTCGATGTAAGTATTCTTAGGATAGAGCGTGCTCCATTTTTCCGAAAGATAACGATCAGGCAGATGCTGGCTGTTGAAAGCATCCACCCACTTGGGCAACCGGTTCATATAATAAGAGCTGGTGATGAACTTGCCGCTCTCATCATCAAACCAGTAGGCGCCGTTCGGATTATGACCAGCAGGAAGGATGGAAGCACGGTCTTTCAAGGCCACACCCACCACCTTGGCTCTGCCGTTGGATGCAATCTTCATCTCATCGCCGAGGGTAGTAACCCATAGATTTCTAGGCGACATCAAGCCCGCCTTGCTGTTGGAACCCACCGGTTTCACGGTTTCATCATCCGTACAATACACTTTCTTGCCATTCTTCACAAAATTGTTTCCGGCGATTCCGTGGATAGATGGCACACTACCGGTATAGAGACAAGTATGACCGATGGCTGTAACCGATGGAACATAGGGAATTCTGGTGTTTTCGCAAGAGAAGCCCTCGTTGAGCAATCGCTTGAATCCACCTTCTCCATAGCGTTTCTGATAGCGATAGAGATAATCCCATCGCATCTGGTCAACCACAATACCCACTACCAGTTTGGGGCGCTGAACGTTAGAAGCATTCACCTGCTGGGCAGCAGCAGAGCCGCATCCCAGAAATGCCAACGCAATAAAACTTAATACCTTATTCATTTCTTTCCTATTCTTTCTTATAAAATTCTTTTTTCTTATAAAATACTGTAATACTTTTTACCGCTGCAAAGGTATTTAAAGGATGTTACCATCGCATTACAAACAGATGAAAGATGAGTGAAAGCATTCATTTTATTCAGAGGGTGTGTCAAATGTCAATGAAGGAAATCTATGTAAAAACGAAAAGAGGGTGTGTTATGAACTTATGACACACCCTCTGTTCCTTCTTTTTTGCTTTTTTATTCAAATTCGGTACCGAAACCGGAATCTGGAATGGTTGGAGAATCGATAATGAATGATGCGGCAGAATGGGTGGAGAGGAACGGACCTTTATAGATGGTCATCTTTCCCTTCACCATATGGACGTTTTCGAACGACAGGGATTTTACCACTTTATCTTCAGTATCAGTAGACTGGGTAGTCAGCGTGATATCTGAAACATCATCCGCACCCAGGAAGAAATAGATAGTGAAACTGAATCTTTTTGCCGTGAACCGATCGTCCGAAATATCGTATGTCTTGGTTAGGGTTGCCTGCTTGAGGCAATGGCCCGTAGATGGATTGAAGACATTACCGCAGTTGCCGGTAATCGTATATTTGAACGACTTCATGTAGTCCGGGCAAGGTTCCTCACGGCAGTTGAGCTGCAATACGGTGACTCCACGTTTCAGGATGCAGTCGTAGTTCTGGCTTTTTTCTCTATCTTTTACGGCAATATCCTGATAGGTATAAAACATATCTTTGACCTCATTTTTCGGAAAGACGACCTCAGTCTTTGATTTGATGCTGACCTTGTTGTCTTTTGAAGGGTTATCGGTGGCAGCGGCAATAGCCACCATCTTGTAATTACCTCTAGGCACATACAGTTTTACCTGTCCGAAGTTCTTGTCGGTAGAGAATTGGGTTACCAAATACATCGTATCTTTATCTTCCGGAAACAGGGCAACCTCCAACTCAGTAATCTGCTTGCACTCACTCAGATTCTTCTTCCCATCAGTGTCTGCACGGGTAATCCAAGGAGATGCTGCCTGAGCTACGTCAGCAGTACCTGCTCTGGATTCAATTTCTGAGATTGATTTCTCGAAGAAGTTGAAGCTAACTTCCAGTTTGTCACTTCGTGATGAAGAATCCATCACGCCATCCTCTTTACTACAACTTACTACTAGTAAGGCTGCAATAATAAGCCATAGGCTTTTAGTTAAATATTTCTTCTTCATAGGTTTTAAAATTTGAAGAAATACGCCAGAAATATTCTGGTATTGTCTGCTATTACCATCTAGTTGATACAGCTAGCTGTTTTTCTGTAGTAGTAATGGTGCGAAATTACAAAAAAATTGAATACGCTGTACTCTTTAGCCCCCTATTTTTAACTATCTTAACGAAGTTTTCACCTGATTAAACAAATAGGGGGCTTTTATGGGCACTTACAGACTACTCCTGCTCCACCTTCACTCCCGTAATGCGGCTCTTGAAATCGCCAGCCTTCTGGAGTGGGAACACCAGCGTGCGCTGATAGTGCATCTTGGCAGAAGGATTATACACGATAGGCTGAGTGGCTGTAGCATCACTTTTCTGGAATGTAGCCAGGTCTTTCTGCTGCATCGCATAAAGGGTGATCGGACCAAGCTCCTCGCGCAACTTGCCATCCACATAAAGACAGGTCTTCTTGTTGTCGCCCGTAATCGCCAGAGTTACCTTCTTGCCCTTCTCTACCCTGTAGTTGAATTTGTTGAGATAACCCTCGTGGGCAAAACCAAGCAGGCCGCTTTCTGGGTCAGAAAGATAGAAGGTGGCGTTATCGGATGAGAACAACGCCGTGCCCTTTGCTTCATCAGCTCCCTCGATAGTGAACTCCACCCGATAGCCATAACCCACTTCCTTCTCGCCAGTGGTCTGACCAGGGTTCAAAGTCTCTATTCTGAGCTGCTTGCCCTTCTGCCAGCGTGCAGCCTCGTTAACCGCAGGAGCCTCGCTGAGCGCAAGGCGAAGACGATTGAAATCTTCAAAGGAGAATGATGTGGCTGCACCCGTCCAGCACTTTGCCGACAGGGTCTGCAGAGCAGGGAACAGTCGGTCGTGAATATCCTTCACCGTAATGCCGTTGCCTGCATGATCGTTCCATACGGCAAACATTCCGCCGAGAATGGCAGGGTCGTTCTCCTCGAACGTCTCGTTGCCTATCTGTGCCGGAGTCCATGAATCGTAAAGATACTGGCAATTCAGATAATCGTAATAATAGCCTGCTGCCGGAACGATGTAAACCAATCCGTCAGGAATGCTCACCAGTTTGTAACCCTGGCGCTTCATCTCCTTCGGGTCAGCATAACCATTGTACCAGCAATGCATCATCACGTTCTCCGACTTCACCTTGGTGTCGCCCTTGGCATGGGTAAGTGCGCCCCAAACGGCAGCCTGCTTGCCAAACGACTCTACATATTTAATATAATGGTCGGTGAAGTAACGGAATTTCTCCACCACTTCCTTCTTGGCGTTGGAATACTCATCGGTACCGATGTGCACAACCTTACCACGGAACACAGGGTTCTTGCCCTCCAGATACTCCTTGAAGAGACCATCCACAAACTTGTAGGTCTCGGGATTGAATAGGTCAAGATGATCCATTCCATACTCTTTGGAACCTATTTCCGGCTTGTAATGGGTGAAGGCGAGCGAATGGGCAGGCACATCTATCTCGGGGATGATGTTGACACCATACTGCTCTGCCAGCTTCTGGAGTTCGATAAACTCAGCCTTGGAATAGCTGCCATCCTTCGCCGTGAGTCCCGGATAGGTGTCGCATTCCAGACGGAAGGCTGCCGGGGTCTTCGCCCAATCATTACCGAAGAACTGCCGGAATCCGTTATCGTTGAGATGAATCTGCAGGGTGTTCATCTTGTAATAAGACATCATCTTGACCAGCGAACGCAGATAAGACATCGGGATGAACTTTCTGCCGCAATCCATCATGAAGCCTCGCAACCCATAGGCAGGCGTATCCTGGGTAGAACCCTTTGGCAGCACGAAGCCAGCCGAACGCTGCTGCTCTGAAAGCTGCAACACGGTGCGGGTTCCCCATACCAGTCCTTCTACCGAAGAAGCCGTGATGGTGGTTACGTCGCCGATGGTGAGGCGATAGCCCTCCTTGCCGAGCTGCCTGGCTAATTTCTTATCAGATTGGAGCACCAGCACGATGTCGCCGGCAGAAGGTTTTCCCGTCTTAGGCGTGAGCGGTTTTCCCACCAGGTCATGATAATCGGCAGCAAAGAGTTTCGCCACATCCTGGGCGTTTTTTCCGCCCTTCACCACATATTTGCCCGATGGGGTAAACATTCCCTCAGCCCCGCTCCATTGCTTGAGTTCAGGGATTACAAAAGGTTTTTCGTTGACTGTTGCCCAGCCACACGAAAGCACCAAAGTGCAGCAAGCCGTCAGCAAGAGACGCTTGAAATCATTTAGGTTTTTCTTCATATTTACTGTTTTAATTTAAAGATACGTCTTTTAATCGTAGAGATAAAAAATGCGCTCCATCATGTGCCACTTCTCATCGCTCGTAGCACCCTTGCCGCACTTCTGGAACTTGCCTACCACTTCCTCCCACTCTGCCTGTCTTGGAAGGGTGGCGAGCTCTGCCATTTTCTTGTCCCAATCGAAATCTACGGGAGCATCCACAACCATCACCAGTCGGTTGCCGAAGATGTAAATCTCCATCTCCAGGATACCTACTTGACGGATTCCATCACGAATCTCCTTCCATTGCACACCTTCTGAATGCAGGCGGCGATACTCGCGGATTGCCTCTTCATCAGATTCCAACTCCAGCCACTGCACATAGCGCTTGGTGGCTACCGGATACTTCTTCTGTTCATAACCTTTCATCATAATCATTAGGGTTTTAAAAGATTCAACATTTTATTATTTTCTGCAAAAATATGAAAAAAAATTGAGGTAAGCAAGACAAGTTACCGATATTTTAGTTACTTTTGCATTATCGTTGCAGAAATGCAGGTTATGATTTACAAAACTACTCTATAGGATTAAAAGAAACTAAAGATTTACGATATGAAGAAACTACTTTTATCCATCGCCTTTCTGCTCCCTGCTATGGGAATGATGGCGCAGACTCAGGTAAAGACAGCTGAAGGTATTCTCGAAGGAAAAGACCTCTCAGGCATCACAGTTTTCAAGGGTATTCCATTTGCAGCCCCTCCTGTGGGCAATCTCCGCTGGAAGGCTCCTCAGCCAGCCCAGAAATGGCAGGGCGTTCGCGAAGCAAAGGAATTCGGACCGAACCCGATGCAGGAACCTATCTTCGGCGATATGAACTTCGGCACAAAGGCAAACAGCGAAGATTGCCTATACCTTAATATATGGACTCCCGCCAAGACCATGAAGGAACATCTGCCGGTTTTGATCTATTTCAACGGCGGAGGACTGATGGCTGGAAGCGGAAGCGAACCTAGATATGCGGGCGATGCGATGGCGCGCAAGGGCATCATCTCCATCACAGCCAACTATCGTGAGGGCATCTTCGGTTTCTTTGCTCATCCGCAGCTCTCCAAGGAAACATCCTATAAGGGTTCCGGCAACTATGGATTCATGGATCAGGTGGCTGCCATCCAGTGGGTAAAGGATAACATCGAGGCTTTCGGCGGCGACCCTAACCGCATCACCATCGTAGGCGAATCAGCCGGTTCCATGTCGGTCAGCGCCCTGATGGCTTCCCCTCTCTGCCAGGGACTCTTTGCGCAGGCGATGGGTTCCAGCGGTTCGGTGATGGGATTCAAGAAGATTGCCACCCAGAAGGAAGCTGAAGAGAAAGGCGTGCAGCTTGCCCAGAAAATAGCAGAGAAGATGGGTAAGGAAACGGGCAAGAAGGTGAAAAAGAACGTTGGAATGAAGAATCTCAACGAACTTCGTGCCCTCCCTGCCGAGAAACTGATGAAGCTGGCGGGCGTAAGAGCGGTTCCAGTCTATAATATCGATGGTTATTTCATGAAAGAACAGCCTGTAGAAGTCTTTGCCAAGGGCGAACAGACCAAGGTGCCTCTGCTTATAGGCGGTAACAACCAGGAGATGACTCCTGCTGCAGTACTGATGGGTAAACAGCCAACCGTTGAGAACCTGAAAGCTGGCGCCAAGGCTACTTTCGGAGAAGAGAACATCGATGAACTCTTCCGCCTTTACGGAATCAACAGCGACAAGGATGTACTGGAGCAGCCGGGTGTAAATCTGGCTTCGGATATCTTCCTGGATTATTCTACCTGGAAGTGGGGCAACATGCACAAGTTGACCGGCGGACAGCCTGTTTACCGCTACCGCTATTGTCATCCTCGTCCTGCAATGGCCATCAAGGGCAAGGTGGCAGCTTTGGCTGGCGGCGTGGTAGATGCCAAGGAAGGTGCAGCTCCTGCTCCACGAGATAAGGGAGCCGTTCACTCTGCCGACATCGAGTATGCGATGGGCACATTGCCAACCAACCGGGTATTCGACTGGCAGCCTGAGGACTATATGATTAGCGACATCTTCAGCCAGTATTATGTCAACTTCGTGAAGACCGGCAATCCAAATGGTCTGGGTCTGCCAGAGTGGCCATCTACCAATAGCAAGGCAGTAGCTCCTGTGCTTCAGATAGATGTAAATACCGTTGTGAAGTCTGATGCCCAGATGGAGAAGCGCTATGATTTCATCGACAAGATGTTTTGGGGAGAGAAATAGAGATGTTTCAGAAATTCATCATCAATAGAGACGGAGTGCTGAAGTTCGGCCACGTCTATCTGCATCGCGATATGCTGGCTCCAGGCGAGCAATGCACCTACGGCGGCGGATTGTGGAAAATAGATGAAGGCAGGGGCGCCATCGTGCTCTATGGAAGAAGTTTCGACTTCGGTCCTCCCGATTTCGACTTTGTTACACGGATAGACTGGACGGGCTTGGGGGGCACCCCTCGCCTGCTGCTCTATCTGCCTCATTGGCCTAACGAGGAGGAGATTGTGCCCATCATCATCAATTGAAAAAATAGTATAATATTCTATAAATTCTATGCAAAAAGTTTGCTCGAAACAGATAAAAGCGTACTTTTGCGAAAAGAATTCACTTAAAAAGCAGTATAGATATGAAAAAGAAATTAGTTTTGACAGCAGCCGTTATCGCTGCATTGTCAGTTGTCTCTTGCAATGGCAAGAAGACAAATAGCCAGGGAGCAGATCAGGATAGCCTCAGCTATGCAGAAAATGATTCGCTCAATTCCAATGATATCGTGCTCGATTCCATCGCCGGCACCTATGAGGGAACTCTCCCTGCTGCCGATTGTCCTGGAATCAAGACTGTATTGACGCTCAATGCCGACAGTACCTATCAGTATTCAGCCGACTATCTGGAGCGCAAGGATGGTCACGACGAAGCAAGCGGTATCTTCAAGGTATTGGCTAACAACGTAGTAGAAATCATCCGACCATCCAGCGGCGAGACTACTTACTTCAAGATGAAGGATGCCAACAGTCTCATCATGACCGACTCGCTCGGTACTGAGCCAGAAGGCGCCATGGCTAAGCACTATGTGCTGACCAAGAAGAAGTAAGCTATTCACATCTAAAAAGAGCACCCATCTCATATCAAGAAAGCATCTTTTCTGCTTCCAGAATACGAGATGGGTGCTTTGCGTTGTGGCAGTTGACCCAATTTCGTTGTGGCAGTTGGCGCTTTTTCGTTGTGGCAGTTGGCGGAATTATTTCTTCTGATACACCCTTACATAATCGATGAAATACTTCATCGGGAGGGCGGAATCATCTATAGCTCCACCATTATCACCACCCAGGGCAAGATTGAGCAGGAGATACTGCGGCTTCTTGAAAGGCTGCTCGCCATTGCCCAGCTTGCCATTCACCGCCTCATCCTGGCGAATCACATTCAGAAGTTCATCATCCAGGTAAAGACGGATGCTCTGCTCATCCCAATCCATGCGCCAGACGTGGAACTTATCAGCCCATTGCGCATCCCGATCCGTGAAATGGGTGAAAGGGATAGCCTTGCTGTTCCATTTCGCCGTCCAAGGCTTGTCGGTACCCCAGCAGGCGTTGGCAAGGATATGAGGCACTCCCTGCTTGCGATAATACTCCATCATGTCGATTTCTCCATTCGACGGCCAGTCCATGCCACGTCCCAGAAGCCAGATGGCAGGCCAGGATCCGCCAGCCGTAGGAATCTTCGCCCTGACCTCTACCCTGCCATAGAGAAACTCCTTCTTCTCTGCCGTATTCACCGAGGCAGATGTATATTGTATCTTTTCGATGTTCTCTGGCCATCGGCTGCTGCCCTTCCGGAAACCGGGATTCCTGCGAGACTTCTTCTCCTTGCGTGCCTCGATCACGAGATTGCCATCCTTGCAATAGGCATTGGCTTTCTGATACCATTGCGCCTCTTGGTTGCGCTTGAATCCCTCCTCGTAGTTCCATACCTTGGAATCTAGAAGTCCATCTGTATTGAACTCATCGCTCCATACCAGTTTCCATTCGTTCTGAGCCATCAGGGCAGATGGAACTAAAGCCATCGCCATCACTCCGAACGCTATTCCCATTTTCTGTTTTACATTCATATTGATTGTTTTGTTATTAATTTCCAATAATTGTCAGTTTCTCTTATAATCACAGAATCAATGATGCTGATGATTACAGATCAATGATACCTGATGATTACTGAAGATGATGCAAAAATACAAAAAAGCGACAAGAACAAAGGGCATTATTCGGGAAATCAGGAGAACATTTCGAGAATTTAAGAGTTACATTCAATACGACAGGTATTACAAACCTATTACATTCCTATCTTTCACGTTAAATTCAATTAAGTTTTCTGCCGGAACTACCGCTATTCCAGATATTTTTCCTAATTTTGCGTCCACGTTTCTAACGGATGAAATGATTGTTAAGATTCAACTATAAAAAATGAATTATATATAAATAGGTAAGGAAAAAAGAAAAATGGAACATGTTTTTACTGAATCGATGTTTTTGGTGGGCTTCGTGATATTCATTGCCGCCATACTCGTATTAGACATGCTGGTTATTGACCGAAAGGCGCATGTGGTTTCTATCAAGGAAGCTGGCTCCTGGACGGCAGTATGGATTATTCTCGCTCTCGCCTTCGCCGTGTTCATCTACTTTCATGGCGACATGGTACACGGCATAGAGAACTTCGACGACCTGAAGCTGATAGCCTCGCGCTATGCTTCTCATCTCAAACTGGATCCGAACGATTATGAAGGGAGTCTGCAGCAATATCGCCACTACATGACCATCTCTTACATTTCGGGTTATCTGATAGAGAAGACGCTCTCGGTAGATAATCTCTTCGTGATGATGATGATCTTCAGTTCGTTTGGAGTGGATAAGAAAGATTACCAGCACGTATTGAACTGGGGTATTCTGGGAGCCATTGTGCTTCGCTTCGTCTTCATCTTTGCGGGTGCAGCCCTCATCAGCCGATTCGCCTGGATATTGCTCGTATTTGGAGGATTCCTGGTTTACAGCGGCGCCAAGATGTTCTTGAACAGGAACAAGAAGGAAGAGATCAATGCCCTGGATCATCCGGTGGTGAAGTTTATGCAGCGACGACTGCATCTGGGGCCGCTGGTGATGACGGTGGTGTTCATTGAGTTCTGCGATCTGATCTTCGCTTTCGACAGTATTCCTGCCGTATTCTCGGTTTCACTCGACCCATTCGTGGTGTTCTTCTCGAATATCTTCGCCATCCTGGGCTTGCGTGCCCTCTTCTTCCTGTTGGCAGCAATAGCCGATAAGTTCCGCTACTTGAAGGTGGGCGTGAGCGTGCTGCTGGTGTTCATCGGTGTAAAGATGCTCATCCACGATTTCTTCGAGATTGATGCAGTAAGTTCGCTGGTATTCATCATCCTCGTCTTGCTCGTCAGCATCGGAGCTTCTGTGGTGATTCCGCAGAAAAAGGAAGCTTAAAAACACAAAACGCAGTAATACGCCCTGAACCAACGGTCACCGGCCGAAGGGAAAGGTAAAGGGCAGAAGCTCCTAGCCCAGGGCACCGCCCTGGGTTTACGCATAAGCAAGAATGTCGCCCTGTAAGAGCAAAAGCTTTTAAGTACCTGGAAAGTACAAAGTTTTTGCCTTTACAGGGCGAACTGTTTATATTTCTAATACCTCCTCACTGGTCTATACCTAATGGTATAAATCTGATTGAAATAATCCTTCCATTCATTCGGCTCCTTGTCATCATCCCGAACTATCCGGATGCCATAAAACCTGGTGCCCGTTTCCTTATACTCCTTGACCCTCGCCAACATCTGCTGCGGTGGATTCGGAATCAGGAAATCCGTAATCCAAAGCACATCGGCATTCACATAATGCAGACCGTCATTATCCAGCAAATCAAACATCTGGTTCATCATCTTCTTTGCCGAAGTTCCACCACCTATAAATGGTAGATGGGTTGTAGTTGGCTGGCGCCGAACGCCACGGCCTGTATGAGCCTGCCCTTCAGAAGATAAATCCGCCGAAGATTCTGGAGATTCTGTAGGAGCCATAACCGTGATTCCTATCCTCTTCAATCTTTCCGCCTTCCGCTTCGCCATCAAATCGATGGCACGGGTGCTCACGGAGAAATCAATCAGAAAGCAATCCCGCTCCAAATCCTCTGCCGTTTCTTCCAACAGAGAAATCAGCGTAGAGGAAATCCTTTCTGGCGTTCCATACATACTCGCCGAAGTATCCAGACAGACGATCATCGGACCCTTTCGGGAGGCATGGGTAAAGCCGAGTTTGCGGGATGGCTTCGACATTTCGCTCTTATAACGGAAAGTCTGGAGCCTGCGGGTTCGATACTTATAGATAAAAAGCCCCTCCATATCCTCATCGCTGTATTGCGCCAACTCCAGCGGAAGAAGCGAGTTGAGATCATCGCCCACGGTAATGCCCTCGATGTCGCTTCCTGCGGAATGCTCCATCTTCATCTCCACCCCCGAAGCGATGGTGAGCCTATCTTTGCCGTTGGCATCTGCCACACGGCCCATCTTCGCCACGATCTCCTTGATTTCCGGATATTTATCCTGAACCTTCACCTGGTTCAGGCGGCGTTCAAACTCCGTTTCCGTCCATCCGTTCGTCATCAGTTCCCAGGCTTGCACGGCTCGTTGCTCCGAAACGCCCTTCGTCTTCATATTGCGGGTTATCTGGTCCATCATACGAACCAATCCCGTTTCGAAGTTATTCTGACGGAGAGAAATAAAATCCTTCAGTTTGTTCAGTACCTGATGGTCGATGCACACCTTCCAGTCTCTAACCAGTCGCTCCCAGTTTTCGGGTTTCGAAGCTCCATCGCCAGCCATCAGTTTCAGGAAGAAGGCTTTATCGAACCCATCCTCCTGGTGTTCCGTTTCCAACTGGTCGATGAGCGGACGCCACACCTGCTCATCCATTCTCTTGAAGGGAGTCCAGTCGAGCACATCATCTGCCCGATGACTTTCGGTCCAGGCACGCTGGCGCTGGAATCGCATGTGATGAACGCATTCCACGATGAACTTTCCCACACAATCATAAAATACCTTGCTCTTGATTTTGCTGTTCACCACCTGGCGCATGAATTTCTGCACCTCTTCACCAGTTTCCGGAATCGTCACTTTCAGGGTAAAGAGATGAATCAGATAATCCTTCAGCGGGTCTTCCTTCAAATCCCAAGGCATGGCGGTGCCTGTCGGATCAGGAATCTTCACCTGCCCCGACTTGCAGAAATCGTCAAGCATCTTCAAGTAATACTGCGCTTCCGCCAAGTCCTTGTTATTCTGGTATTTCATTTTATTCGATATTTTTTACCAAACTGGTAAAAAGCTTCTTTATATATTATAGGAAGATTAAGCCTTCTCTTTCTCCACCAGATATTCTGCGAAGATTCTGGCAGCACTCTCTACTTTGGCAGCGCAAGGGCGAGACTTGTAGTATTCTGCCGTTCTTGCCGAAGCCACATAGCTGGATTGCGCCTTCTCATGGCCCTTCAAGCCCAGAATCTCGGCACAGATGATGCTGCCATTCTGCTCCTTCGATTTGGCTAACAAATCCTGCACCACCTTGTAGCAAGCCGACTTGCCCTCACGGTCATCCCCCTCGGTCTGTCCGCAATCCAAACCAACAAGTACCACGATGCCCGAAACAGCTCCGCACATCATTCTCATTCTGCCTACTCCACCACCGAAGCCGGCACCAATGCGCTTTGCCATCTCATCATCAAGACCATACAAATCGGCAAAGGCAGCCACTACCGACTGGCAGCAGCCATAGCCCTGCATAAAGTTCTCCACCGCCTGGTGAACACGCATCTCCAATTCAGGAGTCAAAGTTATCTGTTCGTTCATAATGTTTTGAGTCTTCTATATATAATAATGTATAAGTAATAGGAGGCTATTAAAACTCGTAGAGTTTCATCGTATTATACCTCATAAAGCTTCATCGTATCCTGTCGGGTAAACGCCAACTCCGTATAGAAGTCACGGAGATAAGCCGAAATTTCAGCCTTGTCGTCCAAAGACACGAAGAGATTCTCGCCCAACTGCCTTTCCAGCGAAGTCAAGCCATCCGAAAGAGTTTCGATTTCACCCTCATAATCTCTACCATCCTCAGGATTCCTGCGAACACGATGATACTTGATATCCTCGGCAAGAGCATTCTTCATCTCCACGAGTTTTTCTGCAAAAGGTGAGAAGAGCGCACGGATTACGATGCTTCTGATAGCATCGCGCTCTTCCGGTTCCTGCCACAGACAATGGTAGATAGGAAGCAGATCGCAGATATCCACCTCTTCCCTATCCTGCATAAAGGCAGAAGTACGGAGCAATCGGACAATATTCTTCCATCTTCGGTCGCTCACGTAGATGTTTCGGCGCTCGGCAGCCTCATCCACATTCACCGCTCTCAGAGATTTACGGATGGCGGAAATCGCATCGAGCACCTCCTCTTTCACACCTATCTTACAGATTTTCTCCGCCCATTCAGCATACTCCTTAGGGGATATTCTTATATCGCACACGGACATAGCATTCCCCTCATCCGAGGAATCAGTGAGATCCGTGTGAGACTCATTAGCCTCCAGCAGCATCGCCCTGAAATTCTTCTCCAGCTTAATCGGTCGGCTCTCTATTCTAATCACGAATCGGTCCCAAAGCGCCTCCAGTCCTTCTCCCTTAGCCGGCAGCTCATTACTTGCCGCCACGAGAAGTTTCAGCGGAAGATGCATTTCGCGATTGCCGTTTCTGAAGATTTTCTCATTAATCACCGTGAGGAGCGTGTTCTGGATAGCAGGTCCCGCCTTCCAGATTTCATCCAGGAAAACCACGTCGGCAGTAGGCAGATAACCCTCCACCGCACGCTCGTAAGTATCCGAAGTCTTCAGTTTCTGAATGCTCACCGGACCGAAGATTTCATCAGGCGTAGAGAATCGAGACATCAGATACTCAAAACTCTGAGCATCCCTGAAAGCCGTCTTCAACTGTCTGGCCACCATACTCTTCGCCACACCCGGAGGTCCTAAAAGAATAACGCTCTCGCCTGCCAGAGCGGCAAGAAGCGAGAGCGAAATTTCAGTATTTTTTTCATAAATGCCCCGGTTCATCTCCTGGAGCAAAAGTTTGAATCTTTCCAGCATGTAATTACTTTACGTTGCCAACCTTAATCAAATACTCAGCAATCTGAACAGCGTTCAAGGCAGCACCCTTACGAATCTGGTCGCCGGTCAACCACAATGTGTTACCATTGTCATCTGCCAAATCCTTGCGGATACGACCTACATAAACATCGTCCTTACCGGCGCTCTCCAATGGCATTGGATAAACGTAGTTCTGTGCATCATCCTTTACAGTTACGCCTGGAGCTGCCTCCAAAGCCTTGCGGATGTCCTCTACTGCCAATGGCTTCTCTGTCTCGAACCAAACACTCTCTGAGTGAGAACGAAGTGAAGAAACGCGAACGCAGGTAGCACTGGTGCGAACATCAGAGTGCATGATCTTGCGGGTCTCGTTATACATCTTCATCTCCTCCTTGGTGTAATCGTTAGGAGTCATCTTGTCAATCTGTGGGATGACATTGTATGCCAACTGATGAGGGAACTTATTGATATGCTCAGTCTTACCGGTCTCGATGATATCCTTATACTGCTGCTCAAGTTCAGCCATGGCTGCAGCACCAGCACCCGAAGCACTCTGATAAGAAGAGATATGGATCTTCTTGATATGGCTTAAGTCATCGATAGGCTTCAACACTACTACCATCATGATGGTGGTACAGTTAGGGTTGGCGATGATGTTGCGAGGGCGGTTCAAGGCATCCTCAGCATTTACCTCAGGCACAACCAGAGGCACGTCGTCGCACATACGGAATGCGCTAGAGTTATCAATCATCACGGCACCATACTTGGTGATAGTCTCAGCAAACTCTTCAGAAGTGCCGCCACCAGCAGATGTAAAGGCGATATCGACATCTTTAAAGTCATCGTTATGCTGCAAAAGTTTGACCTCATAGTCCTTTCCCTTGAAGTTGTATTTTCGTCCGGCAGAACGCTCAGAACCAAACAACACCAAATCATCCATAGGGAAATTTCTCTCAGCAAGGATACGCAGGAATTCCTGTCCTACTGCGCCACTTGCACCAACAATTGCTACTTTCATAATCGAATCTTTTAATTTATAAAGTTGTTATAAGTGAATCTTATGGAAAAGAAGGGATGCTCCTTTCCAGCCCGATGATCTTTCACCGTTTTGTCAGCCAAAAACTGCTTATCCTCTCAAATCCGCTGCAAAGTTAAGACTTTTTCTACAATATCAAGCATAAAATCCCAAAAATTATTGCTTTTTGCTGCAATTTTATCTTTTTTGCTTACCTTTCTGCAAGAATATGCATAAAATTGGAGAAAAATAGTTGCAAAACTTTGGGAGTTCAGTTTTTAATCGTACTTTTGCAACAGAATTATAATCATTAATAATAGGAGGATAGAAATATGTCAAGACCAATCAAAGAAACGCCAATTCTCTATGGCAAAGCTGCACGTCAATTTGAAGAAGAAATGCAGCGTGTTGAAAACATGACCAGAGAGGAAAGAATGGCTAACAGAAAAAAAGTAGAAGAGGGATGCTCCGCTTTTCTTAAGATTGTAAAGGTTCGCATTTAAGCGATATGGAAGTTACTTTCCAAGGTCATCTCACAAGGCTCGCAAAAATACTTTCACCCCAAAAGACGAATCATTAAAGGCACGGAGACATATCCACCAAGCATATAAAAACATACGTAAATGCACGAAACTCAAGTTCTTTAGGATTATTCATAAGAAAAGAGAAAAAACTTTGGTACTTTCAAATATTAATCGTAATTTTGCAACACATTAGAGTAACCAAAATTAAGGAGGATTACAATATGACTAAAATAATGTCAAACTCAAAAGAACGACTAAACGATAAAGCCCAACGCTTTTTCGAGGACAGCTGTACCGTTCAAGAACCAACAGTTGCCTATCGTCACGATTATGCAACAGAGGCTCATAACGAATCCGAAGAATATCCTTTTATGACATCATGCAATAATGACGAGTTGGTGAATCATGTCTTAGCTCGTGAAGAAGAATATGCAAGAACAGGCAACACCGTTGACTTTCTAGATATGATGGCCGATTTCAAAAACGAATTCGAATGGTAAAGATACGAGTACTACCACCAACCCAAGGACAAAACGGATGCTTGACAACAGTCTTCAAACATCCGTTTTGCTAAAATCATACACACATAACTGATTGTAAATCTGATCCTATTTTATGAAGACCATCTACAATACGTTGCAGAACACCTTGATACAGGTTAGAATATATAACCGACACCAAACACAATTGAACGGTTCTTAGCATTTTCTGGCCAAATCCAAACTTCTTTCATGCCAAGTTCGTATCCACAAAATAGTTGAATTTGGCTAAACTCGACACCAATCTTACCATTAAATCCCCAGTCAAAGTTTTCTCCTTTTATTGTGGAAATATCTAGAAGCTGGAGTTCTGCTTTTTTAATAGCAAACGAAGCATAAGGACCGACTTGACCAAATAAAGCTACTTTATCAGACAGATTAATGCGTCCACCGATATTGATCGGTATAATGAGATTATATGACTTCAAAGAACCATCCGGTAAAACAGACTGACCTCCGAATTCAAGTTTTTTTGCCTTTGAGCCTCTTACTCCAAACTGCACTTCTGAGCCTAGATATACATTTGGAGTAAAATTATACTCCAAAATTAAGCCACCACCATAACCAAAAATGTTATCTGCTTCAGGTATCTCTGAGTACTTACTCATTGTTCCTGTAAAGGTAATGCCATAACGCATTCCCTTTTCTATTTGGGCAGATGCTGTCATTGTAAACACAGCCATAACTGCCATCATAAAAAATTTCTTCATAACTTTTTAATTTACTTTTCAAGTCAGTGAAGGAAATTTCCTTCACTGACTAACAATATTTTTAATTTAATACCACCCAACTAATGTAGAATGTTCATCACCTCAAATCTAAAACAGACATGCCTTGGTTGAAATTTCCCCAAATAGTTGGGTGCTGATTGTGAGGAATCTGGTTTGCCCACGATGAGACGTTCTTACTAACAAAATTATAAATCTCGTTAGCAGAAATAACTCTGTCATTATTTACATCTGCCGCACCATCTAATCCTTTTGCAAGGAAATATGTATAAAGACCATTTGGTCCTTGTGGCAATTCCAACGAAGTTTCATCCAATCTAGATGACAGAAAGAACATTACATCATTGTTTGCAACAGCTTGTACCTGCAATTGTGTACGCTGTTTGCCAAGACCTCCACTAAAACATGCATCCGCAAAAACCATCTTCCGCCCTGCACGACAATTACGGAATAGTATCTGCATTTCTTGATAACTCATTCCGCCAAGATGAGAGTTCGCTTGCATATCATAGCAACAAAAACCACCTTCATAACCATGTCCGCTGAAAAAGAATATTACAGCATCTGAAGGCGTTGCCTTGGCAAAAGCAGAACGAACAGTCTTAATAATATTAGAATGTGTTGCCTGAGCACCTGTTAATGTTGTTATGACAGCATCATGTTGAGCCATAATTTGATTGAATGTTGCTACATCTGCTTCAGTAAACGTAAGATCATTAATATTCTGATAATTAGCGATACCAACAGATACTACATACGTATGCTGCGCATTAATTTCTGTTGCAGAAATAAGTGACAATAGCAACAGAACAATACCCTTTAGAGGATTCATTCTATCTATCGTTTAATTGCTCCAGAATTTGAGACTTCAATTATTGCATTTTCATTTGCACCTCCATATGAAGCATCACTTCCTAAACTGAAATAATAACGTATATAACCATTTTCAGGAAGAAGATTTTTACCGCGTAACTCCTCATCAAAACTTTGAACCAAGGTATTAATAAACTGGTTAAACCATGTACGTGCTGTTTCATTGTCTGTCTTACCTATGGTCTTTTTGCCTTGGGCATCTGCCTTGTTTTCAGAAATCCAACCAGACTTAAAGGTATCAGCCAGATTATTACCTGTTGCATCAATACAATTTGTCTCAACACCTGTCAACTGGACATAATAGTTGCCAATACCCTTGTTAGGATCGTCATCATCTTCCTTACTACAAGAAGAGATTGTCACACATGCGAACACTGCTACAAGCGTAAGCATCAAATACTTAATTGTTTTTTTCATTGTTTGTTTAATTTTAAATTTAATACTATATTACTTATCTATTTCTCTTATCAAACATGCAGTTTGGGAAATACTGCCAGATACAAGTTCAAACTCAGTAGACTTCAAAATACCATTTTTGTGTTCTTCGAACTCAGCCATATATCGATTATCCCAAATTTTACCTTTTTTCGGTTTAATTACAGCAACTCGTTTATAAGTAGTTCTGCCATCGGATGTTTCACCTACTTCCAATACTTCAAACCTTGAATCCTCGGTAACATCTTCACGAATACCTATATGGGCTGTAATAGGACTACTGCTCAGAAGAGGCGTTCTTACACGGAACTCCGGATGCTCTTTTTGTAATTGTGCAATAGCCTTGTCTATGGCACGGGTACACACCAGTCGAATTTGGCTTTCCCTATCATTTACTCCTTTAAAGTTGGAATTCTGACTATGCACAGTCTGGCTACCGAGGTAGCTCACTGTGAAAAGAGTCTTCTGTTTCTTGAAAGCCTCTTTCTTATTAACATCTTGAGTAGCTGTATAATATGCATTATAGAATCCGTCAGAAATTTCCTTGGTCCAATCAAGTCGGTACAGATAAGAAGTAACTGTCACATTAAAACCTGAATAATCATTTGCAAGAACACCAGCCACCGGCATAGCAACCATACCGACAAAAGGAATTGCAGACAATGCAATAGCACTAGACATGCGTTTTTCCCTGTCTCGACGTTTGTCACCATATTGGATGTCGTTCACAAGAACATAAGTATTACCTATTAGCTCTTCACCTGCATCATAAACGATACCCTCCTGAGTTTTATGAGAGTATAATGCTGTCTGAATATCAGAAGCATTCACATTGTAGTATCCTCTTTCCAAAATCAGATTGGGATTAAATGTTCCATCCTTGGCTTGATTAAACCACTTTGCTACAAGGCGACGACCGATCGCATTATCGCGAAGAAGCATATCAATATGAGGCTTCTGATCGTTGGCCTTGGTAGTATCACTTTCCTCAAGTACTCCTGCCTTGAACACTCGCTTTGACAGGTTGAATTCATAGAAATTATCCTGTATTGGTATTTTCTCGAATACATCAACCATTTCTTTGCAATATTCCTGGTTCTCATGTTTCAGCATGATAGAATACATAGAACCCTTGTGATATTTGAATACGTCCTGGGCGGTAACATTCGATACCACCCAAAGACATATATATAATAACATTATTCTTTTATTCATAACTAAAAATCATAAAAGGCCCGACCTACACAAAAGGCATCAAGCTTCATGGGATTGATTTTGTAAAACTTCCACTTGCCATCATCTTTGTTGTATTTAAACACATCCACTTTCTTACTGGCATCCAATGTTGATGTAAAGACACCATTTAAGAAAGGAATACCTCCAGCTTCAAGCAAGATGTTATTTACAACTTTAGTATGCGGCATAGAATCATCCACAGCGTTGACATTCTCATCTTCCTCCCAATCAACTTCTACATCCGTATTACCTAACCAATAATTTACAAATGCTTTTAGCTGATTAATAGAAGGAATATACCATCCGTCACCTAATGACTTACACCAATTATAAACTGGGTAGTTGGTAAGTGAGATTCCTTTTGCAGATGCATAGGCAAAAAGTTCATCGGTATTTGCCTTTCCGTCATTTTCGTCAAGCATTGAAACACCTTTGAGGTATGCAGATTTGACACAATACAAATTCTGTTTTCCTCTAAAAGCCTTAATGCTCATCATTTGCCCATGGGTACCATCTTCATATACATTAAAGACTATACCTTTTACTCCATTTACTTGTAGCACATCGCCCTTCTTCACATTTTTGACTTGTGCCGAACAAATGAGAGAAGTAAAACACGCAATAAGAATTGTAATTATTTGGCGCATTATTTTTAGAATTTATGTACTGCACGTGCATCGAAATGAAGAACACGTTTCATACCAAGAGCATCACCTTCTGAGCGATGTGCGTCCTTTTTCAACTGATACTCCAGAATCTTAACATTAGGTGCTCCCATTGGGTGATTAACCAGATTCTTCCCCTTCTCGGTATTGATAGTATAAACTTTACCACCTTCAGCCTCAGTAGAAGAAATCATTCCAGCCAACATTTTAAATCCCATAGTACTTGCATTTGAACAGAAGAAACTATCTCCACCATTTCTTTCAACTATCTTATTATAAGCCTTCCATAGTTTGCAACCCTTTTTGTTTAAATCAAGGTTGCCACCATTTAGGTTTTTCCAAATTGTATTCAGTTCACCACGAGAAGGGATATACCATCCCTCTCCAAGACTGCGAGCCCATGCGAAAAGAGGAAATTTCTCCCATGAGAGATTCTTTTCTGAAATATATTTGGCAATAGCCTCCATGTTTTTCATTCCATCATCTTCGAAGAAGGCGTTTGTTTCCAACTCCAAAGATTTGTCTGCCAGCCAATCCTTGTCACTTTCACTTAATGAAAGGATAAGGCCATGCTTTCCACTTGCATCTACATCAACCACCAAACCCTTTAGATTTCCTTGACTGTAGATGTCACCAACTTTGAACTGTGCATTTGCACTGATTGTGCCAATAACGGCAACAATCATCATTAATAATATTTTTTTCATTGTATATTTATTATGATATTTATTTCCAAAATACATTAGTTACTTCTGTTTTGGGATGAGAGTTGGCATAGGCTATACTAATATCCCGCATTGCATTGATACGTTGTCTCTCTAAGGATATATTGTCTGCCCATTGACGCATCATGAATTTCACTTCTTCTCCCATCTTCTTCTTAATCTCGTTAGCAAGTTCCATGGCATCACCATAGCATGCTGCATCTGGATAAATTTCTGAGAGATAAACACTCGCAGTTGCAGCTCCTTCACTATTAGGCGCAGCAATCCATACTGCTCGAGCCTGTGCCAGATTTTCATTACAATGCTGATTAACAAATTGTTGATAAACCTTCATCAATTCTTTATTGACAGCTTCATAACCTGTGCAACATTCTGGCACCAACATAAGATTGTAAATGGCTGCATCAAAATTCTTCATGACAGCCAGAGACTGAGCCACTTTTATGATATTCTGATAGTTATTATCATAATAGTCTATTATCTTTCGCTTCCCTTGTTGTACGAAGTTCCGAATTTCAATATTCGAAACATTTATTTTTTGGAAAGTATTAACAAGAGCCTTCGTCTCGTTGTCTCCTATGCCCTTCATTTCTTTGGAATAGGTTGCATAGACCTTTTGAGCTTTCAAGTCAACAACATGCATTGAGACATTTACCTTATAGACTATCTTTGTGGGAACTCCACTGACAATCTGCTTGTCAATAACATCATAATCAAAAGCCAGGGCGAATTGCGAGTTTTCCATCCCTCCAACACTACCAGTCTTAGAAGTAAGCACACGCAACCGATTTGTCAAATAGTCAACTACTTGTGGATAACGACTTCCATCTTCGTTGGTGGATTGTGTTATCAAAGGACGAAGCACTATATCGCAATTCTGGGCATGCATAAACATTGACATGCTGCATAGTATGAAAGAAAATATATACTTCTTCATAATTACTTTTCTCCTATTATTATTTGGGCATAGCCTAGTGAAGGTGAATTATTCTTTGATTCTATGCCATATTTTGTTTTTAGAAACTTGCGTAATTCATTTGCAAAGCTACCTGCATCTTTTGGCATCCCGTTTTCTTTTACAAGAGGAATCCTTACATTTTCAAAAAGCATGGTTGATTCTGTTGATTCAGATGTAAGGTATTGATGTTTTACAGTATTCTCTGCCATCCAATTTTCAATAACTTCTGAAAGTTCAGAACCACCATATTCACTCTCAAGATTAATCCCAGATCCGTTATCAAATACTCCAATTTCAATAACGACCTCTCGTCCATTTTCTCTACAGTCGTCAAAATAAGCTTGCAACCTTGAGATAAAGTTATCCATATGCCCCACTACTGCCTCCTCCAGTAATACGGGAATTTCCGAGGTAAATGTTGGAGTACCAGTACCATCTACGCCCGCAACTTGCTTACCCGTATAAGCATCTAGTGCTCGTAAGTTGTATGTTACGCTATGCTTCGGTCCTACAGTATTGTAGGAAAAATCAACTTCGATAAGAATATCCGCTTTTGCCTGTCGGTTAAGCTCATCAAGAGCCGTAACAGCCAAAGAACTACCTGAAGTTCTCGATGTTGTAAGAGTATTCCTTGCAGTCCGTCTTGTATTATTCTTGATTGTTTGTGACAAATCCGCAAGAGGGAAACCACAATCAGACATAAACGAATTGATTTTAGAGATTACCAACATGAGTTCCCTGCTATCCTGCACGGCTTGCTCATAATTAGGTGCTCCTTTAATTTCTCCTTGATTTTCATACACATTCCAAAAACCGCGCTCTTGACACCATGTATCCATTGGAACGACCATGATTTTTGGGTTCTTACCTTGGGCAAAAACAGTGCATGCCACTACGAGCATTAAGAATGTATAAATGAGTCTTAATTTCATATTTCCTAGTTTTTTTGTAAACCTAACTTTCTTACAATACCAGCATTTTCGAGATTTTTTCTTAACGCTTCCTTGGCGACTACTACAATAGCCTTTACACGAAAACGTTTTCCCACTTTAACAATCTGAATGGGTTGAGTTGTGTTCGTATATGTATCGAATTGTTCGCTTATCAGTTTGTCAAAGTATTCACTATGTTCTTCTGCTTGAGACGGAGAAGAAATGATTGGCTTTTGGAAAAATCGTTCCACAGCAAATCCTTTAAACAAGCAACCGAGGATAGCGCACTTCTTCGCAACATCTATCGTTGCTTCCTTTTTTTTATCTACCAATGTAGAGACCTCTACTAAGTAATATCCTTCCTTCGCTATTGCTACTCCTACTATATCGTATTCGTAGTTAAGGAGGGCTGATTTTGCGAAACAGATAGAAGCAATCCATAACGCAAACAACAAAGATGCTAACCTTTTCATAAGTTCATTTTTAATGATTAGACAAATAACCTGTTACATACTCTTTTAGCATAAAATTTGCATCTTTCTCATCAATAAGCACAGCCTTATTGACTCCAAAAGACTTCAACCACTCTAGCTGAGACCAAGTTGCACGGTTGAGACGCTCTCCGCGAAACTCATTATTTTCCACGGGAAGCATCACCACTTTTCCTTCCTCAAACTTAAAGACTGCTATATCTTTCCAGTCTTTACCAGAAGTAATACAAACTTGTATATCTGTCCCATCCACCTTGTAAAAGGAACAGCCTAACTTTTCTAAATTTTTCTGCATTTCCATATCATTTCGATTTAGTTGTTATGTTCATACACATTTACTATTTCCTTTACAAATCCCTTCACAAGGCTATATTCCAAATATCCTTTTGAAGAAACATTCTGTCGATTATTCTTGTCATTGATAACCAGAAACTTATCCTCTTTAATAAGAATACCATGTACGAATGAGTTTCGTAAATGGCGACAAAAGTCTAAAACCTGTGAATGTTTCTTGGTAAAGAACAAAGTAAACTTGGCATATTCAGAGATTGTGGCTATGTCTTTTTGTTTTACATACCTTACATGACACTTCACCTTATGCTCATAAAGTTCAAAAGCTGTTTTAAAACGGCTTTTAAACTCCTCAATCTTCACGTTTGCCTTTATTTCTTTTTCAAAAATAAAGGCAAACTTTGCAAAAGATGTCATATCATTCTGTAACCCATTGTACATCATACTTATTCTTTTTAAATTCAACATTCAAGAACAAGCAAAAAAGCGTGGGACTATTGCCTATTACTGGGATAGAGGTTGTGGAAGGACCCGTCTGCAAGTAATATGGCAATAGCCCACGCTATAAGATATATCGATACCCTTCCCTTATGCGAAAGGTACAATAATCCATATGCGTGAGCCGAATTGCATATTATCATTGCAGACTTTGAAACTTCCACATTCCTATCTCGCAAGATAACGCTCAATACGCTCATTCATTCGAGTCTTCATCGCAGCCGTTCTTTTCCGTCTGCTCCAACTCTGACCGCAAAAGTAAGCAATATTCTTGATACTGCCAAACTTTTAGCGATGTTTTTTATCCCAAAGGACAAAAAAGGCATTGAACGCTGCCATTGCCGAGAGAAAAATACTTCCACATTTCTATTCCATGACAACAATTCAATGCCCTATTCCTATATACCATCCCTTACGAAAAGGTAAACAACCTGTTACGATTATCTCTTTGTTATCGTTCCCTTTCTCGTATTCACCGAGAAATTACCGAGCGATGACTTCACCTGATACACGCCATTCTTGGCACTCACCAGCTTTGCCGACATTCCCATAAAACTGACGCCGCCATCCTTCTTTTCGATGGTGTACTTTCCGAAAGGAGTAGCTACGATGATGTGGTGCTTGGTGTTCTCAACTACACCATACCCATCATCAAAGAAATCATAATCTTCTTCATACCTTATTATATATTAAAAGGGTTATACTTCATTTTCCTCGTTCCACGATTCTTTTTTCCATCGCTTCCCGATTACGAGTACAAAAGTAAGAAGATTATTTCTATCCGCCAAATATCCAAACTTGGCTTGTATGAAATGCCATTCTCAATGTACCAAATGACAAAGAGGGCGTGTCATAAGTCTAGATAATAGTTGGCGCATAACAGTTGACCGCCGCATGCACATCACCTGTTGTGCAAGCGCACATCAGCTGCTATGCAAGCGCACAACAGCTGTTGTGCGACCGGAGATACTAACTATCTCAAAAACATATACTATCTTTTCTAACAACTTATACTATGTTTTCCAACAACATCTGAGTAACATTCCAACAAACAAAAAAGGTGAATCATTAACTTATGAGCTAGACCCGCTCCGTACCAACTCCGTACCCGCTCCGTACCAACTCTTAGTCTCCGCAAAGTTTGCAAGGTTTGCTGCAAACATATAAAAAATCACTCATCAAGCATCCCTCCCGTTCCAACCTCCCGTCAATATTTATAACCAAAATTTATATACCTACAAATATTGAATCTAGCGATAAAAATAAGGGGAATTGAGAGGTCGGGAATCCTTGTTTTCTGCTCTATATTAAGAACAAGACCTATAGTTGTACGACTATAAAGCTACAGTTGTACGACTATACATGCTATGGTTGTACAACTGTAGAGTTATGGTTGTACAACTATAGGGGTTATAGTCGTACAACTATAGATTTTCCTCAACGCGACCATCTTGTCAAGAAATCGCAAACATCTGATTACCAACACTTTTCCTATTTTCTTCATATTTACGGTATTCTCCAAGAAATAACAAGCGTCTGAAAATACGAGAATCTCAGGCAAACTAATGTAAAGAAAACTCATTCTTTATAATGCCTCAGCTCATTCTTTTTCAATCTACACCTCATCTATTCTATGCAACTTCCAACCATCAAACTGCATGATGATTCTATGCAAATGGGTTCCCTGTCGCAAAATCTCAACTCTCTGAGCCTCGGCATATTTCCTAATCTGAAGTTCAGCTTCCTCCCATTGCTTGGCTATCAACTTCTCATGCACCTTTCCAGACATTCCCTTTTCTTTCTTTGGAATTAATTTCAATTCCAATATGTAGCTATGCTTCGTTGGATAATGCGTCAAATCAGGCAAGAGGAAGAAATCACAATAACCATGATTCAATTCCAACTCGGGAGCCGTATAATAATAACTATTAAGACTCAAATACGCCATAAAGAAGCCCTGCAGATTGCGCTTGCCTTCTATGGAATCCCGAACGGACGAAACGGCTGCGTATGCCGAAGCCATATATTCCAAAGTATCCTTCCACTTTCCTTCAAAAGCCATCAACGTAAACTTATATTCCAAATCAGACAGATTGACATACCTATCATCCTGATACTCTTCCAGCAAATAGCCATAATATTGCTTGCGAACATTATTATTAGGAATCCCCAAAACCAGCTGGCTGCCAAAGGTGCCCTTGATGGTAAGCATGCCATAATAGAAAAGCAAACTCGGGAATATCTGAGGATTGGTTATCATTCTGGCTGGGAATGTCTCTTCCAGTCGAGTGATAATCTGTCCTGTCTCTGCTATCTTCCGAATAATACCCTTACGGTCACCATCCAGTCTGTCAAGCTGAATCAACTTGCGCATCTTGTTGTAATCCGTCTTTGTATTTGGATCTATCATTTCCTTGGGACCTTCTCCCCGGTTCATAAAATTGCGAAGGTAATAGAGCACCATATCGCAGTTGAACATCCTACTCTGAGTTTCCAAGGCCCCTCTGGAAAAGCAATAGTTATCATACCAAGGCTTCATTTCTTCAATGATTTCCTCTATGTTGCTATCAGGACGCATCATCCCTTTTTCCTTATAATAGGTGAACATCTCTCGCACATCCTCCGTAGAGAAACCCAACATCTGATTGAATTCCTCATTGGTAGAAATATGCCAGCCGATATTGAAGCCACTGGTTACGTCATCCAATGTAACAGGACTGACACCCGTAATGAATATACGATCAAAAGAACCTTTAAACTTCTTAAAGATGTCACGATAGAATCCTGCAGCGTGCGTGATAGCCCTATATACATCCTCTCCATGCTCGTTAAGCACGGTATTCGTAAAGTTATCATACTCATCTATAATAAGATAGAGAGGGTATGACTTTGACTTAGCTTCATTGATGATAATGGAAAACTTTCCAGCTGCATCTTCTGTTTCCCGAACCTTCCTAATGGTTTCCTCCTGATAGTATTCATGATAATCACGCACAAAACCATCCATTTCTACTCCCAGATAGAAATTGAATCGCTCTTCCAGTTTTTCAATGTTTCCTCCTACCTGTGAGAAATCAAGATACATCACCTGAAACTTTCCCTGTAAGAAAGTAGGATGCTGACTTATCCATAAACCACCAAACTTTTCCTGAAATTCATCCTTGTGTCTCACATCATAGTAAGCACGAAGCATACTGATGAACAAGCTCTTACCAAAACGGCGAGGGCGAATGAAAAAGAGGTTGCGTGCCTGACTTTCCAACTTTGGCAAATACATGGTCTTATCGACATAGTATAGATTGTCTCTTCTCACTACATCGAAATCCGATACGCCATATGGTACTTCTTTTATCTGATTCTGCTCCATGACACAATTGATTTAAAACACTATTTTTCGACAAAGTTACAAAAAATAATGATACAAGCAAAGGAATATCCTGAAAAATAAGCTATATGACTTATTTTTCGGGATATACTTACAGATCACCTACTTCACCTTCCACCCATCAATGGTTCCCGTCTTCGATGAGAAGTTGCAGCCTATCTGATAAATCTTTCTGCCATCTGCTGCATATTCCCTGGCATAGCCCATATCTTCTATCTGCTTCAGGGCTTCCTCTGCCGAACCATCACGCTTGAATTCGAAGATGTAGATATAGTTCTGGGTCTCTACCACGCAATCTACCCTACCTTCGCTTTGCTGCTTTTCGATGAAGACCGTGAAGCAGCTGATCATTCTCAATACAAGATAGAAGGTGTATTGGAAGTAACGCTCCTTCTCTCTTTCATCATCCTTGCGACGCTGCGTGTATGGAATGCTGGCAAAAAAGGAAGTCATCAGATTCTCCAACTGATGGCAATCGCCCTTCGACATAACATCTACTACCTGAATAACCCAGGCATCCGTTGACTTCGCAGGCTTCAGATAGCTGGAAGCTACCAACGTTAGGAACCCGCTTCGCACTTCATCATTCGGAAAATCCAGGAGATAGGAATCGGTATCCATATTCCAATCTTTAATGGTGAGATAACCGCTCTGATAAATCATAGGCAATGGTGCTTCCACATCTGCCTTGTAGTCGATAAAACTACTCGTAGGATAAAACCTGTTGACCATCTCGTTGATGTTCTCATCAAAATGAGACAACAAGCGAACAAGATAGGTTGGCGAACCTGTGCGGAACCAAAAATCGCTTAGCCTCTTCTTGCTCAAAGAATTCAAAATACTAAACGGATTATAGATATCGAGCATGTTAGAGCTAAAATGATAACCGTCGAACTTCCTTTTCAGCTTGTATTTCATCCCTTCCTCTGTGGTTTTATATCTCACGGCCATTGCCTTGATCTGTTCTTCGAAAGTGGAATACAGCTCCTCTTCCGTAATACCGCAAAGTGCCTCGTAATGCTCATCCATACTGATGTCATCAGGTTGGTTAAAACCACTGAACACACTGACCTGAGAGAACTTGGTGACACCAGTCAACAAAACAAACTGCAAATCGGCATCGGCTTCCTTAAAAACGGAATAAAAACCTTTGAGAAGATTACGGTTATACTCTTCCAAACTTATTTTGTTCTGAGTTTTTCCTACAGGAATATCCATATCCATTACGTCCAATAACGGCTTATCGTATTCATCAATTAGCACGACAGCTCTCATTCCAGTCTTCTGATGAGCTTTCCCCAACACTGCCTTAAAGCGGCTGCCTAAAGTCTCGGCCAACTCCTCACGTCCATAGATACGTTCTGACATGGCAACAAACTCCTCCAACACTTTGTCTAACGTATAAGGCTCTACAAAATTTTGACCACCAAAAGAGAGATGAAACACAGGATATTGCTTCCATTCCTTCTCCAGTTTATCAATAGCAAGTCCCTTGAACAACTCCTTTTTTCCCTCGAAATAGTATTTCAAGGTAGATACGAGCAACGACTTTCCGAATCGTCTAGGACGACACAGAAAGTATATTTTACCATTAGTCACTAAGTCATAGACCAATGCCGTCTTATCGAGATAAACATAATCACCTTCTATGATTTGTTCGAAGTCTTGTATTCCTATAGGATATTTCATATTGCTGCCTTTTTAAATTCTTTCGGCAAAGTTACAAAAAATAATGATACAAGCAAAGGAATAGCCCGAAAAAAATAGCGAGACCGAAAAAGTTCAGCTGAGAAAAAACGAAAAGGCAGCTGCAGGCATCCTTCTAATGCCAACAACTGCCTTTCCTTTATTTATCTATGCAACTACTGTTTAAATTCTCTCAAATTGAAAGAAGAACGGCTGTTAAGCGAACTTCTTCATATTAGTTCTTGCACCATACTCAGCGCATCCGGCAACGATCATTGCCAAAATCATACCTAATACCATCATAATTTTATCCTTTCTCTATATTTATCTGTTATCCTAACCTGTTGGCGGAATTAAAAAAACGCCTGAAAATTAGTATATTTTTATGGAGAA
>UQWP01000017.1 GCA_900544825.1 uncultured Prevotella sp.
GCTTCTTGTACTACTTGTCTGTTTATGTAAAATCTTTCAAAGAACTCTTTCTTTATATTGCTGAGAGAAGTGATTTCTCAAAAGCGAGTGCAAAAGTACTAACATTTTGCGAAACCACCAAATTTTAAAAGAAAAAAGTTTCAAAAACCGTCATTATTTAACAGTCTTAAACACTTTCACGCCTCAAATCGCCTATTTTCGCCACAAATTGCCGTTTTTAAGCTACCTGGGTGTGTAGGCACACATTCTTCCTTATTTCACCCAGATTCGGCGGGTCAATCGAAGCTCCAATACTGGATAAGCCTTCACTCCCTTGAAGAACTTCACATAGTCACCTACCTTACCCGGTACATTCTTCACATCCTTTGCCAAATCCACGCCTGGTTCCATACTCTCATGCTTGTTACCATTCTCATCTACGGTCATCTTATATATATTATTGGTAATAACCTTAGGAGTTCCACCCCAGAAGAGAACACCGGCATCGAAAGCTACCCAATAGTCATCATTATCCTTGAAGAGTCTGCCACCATAGCCGAACCCCAGGTAAGGCTTGAAGTTGTTTACCTTGATACGTGCTGACACATTATTATTCTCATCCGGTTCCAGACGGAACATAGATCCATCTTCACGTTCACCCAGGTTCACTCCCATGTGACCATAGCTCATGAACTTGTCATAAAGCTTCTTGTCGGCATAAACGGTCTGACCATTGATCGACATATAAGGAATGAAGTACTCATAAGAAGCCTTTACACGCTCATAGAGGTTGTTGTACATATTGACCGCCACCAGGGAAGTACCATCATAGACGGCATTTTCTGCCTTGGCAATCTGAGAAGGTCCCCAATAGAAACCACCCGTTACGTGCCAGTTCTTGTTGCGGAAAGGATGCACCTCTACCAGGAGCTTGAAGTTGTCCATGGTTGGTGTACCCACCATATCGATACTCTTATCCACACGGGTACCAGTCATCTCCTCCAACATATCTGCAAGTTTATCAAACTTCTGGTTCTGCTCCTCTTCAGTATCCTGCTGGTTGCCCACCTTTACACCAAAGTTCATGGTTGCATGAAAACGGGGCATCCAGGAGAAACCGGTACGTACTTTCACCACCTCACTGATAGGCAGCGCTACATCTACACCAATACCAGTGGTACCCATCGTCACGGAAGCATCAATACTCTTGGTGAACACCTTGCCAGAAATGCAGGGTTCACTGAATGTTTGGGCGAAAGTACCCAGGGTTGGCAGCAGCCAAGCTGCCAAGGCAAATACATATTTCTTCATAAATTCTTGATTTTCATTAAATTCGGCTGCAAAGTTACGCAAAAAGCTCCAAACTGACAAGAGTTTGGAGCTTTTTATTTACTTGATAACTACTTTTTTACCATTTACGATATAGATTCCCTGAGGGAGGTTATCCAGCGAAGCTGCATTCTTCTTCACCTGTACACCCTGCAAGGTATAGACATCATAGGTATGCTTGTCTGTAGAATTGCTGACATGGGTAATACCGGTAGCATACTCATCAGCACTCATCAGGGTCAATTCCTTAGGAGCACTGGCAGACACCTTCAGATACCAGCTGTTGGCTGGGATAGCGGTAATGGTCTTGCGCTGTCCGCTGGCATCCTTCTCTTTGATTGCCACGGTGCTGAGGTTATCGGTAGCAGTGGTAGCTGCGAGCTTACCGGCTGCACTGACTGCCAGCACACGCATGGTGGTAGCATCAAACTTGGTGGAGTTGTAATGAGCTGTCCACTCATCACCCAGACAGAAGTAGATACCTGTGGCAACATTATCTGCAGGAGTGGCTGTAGAACTAATAACTGGTGTTACCAGGTTATCCTTCGCATCATTGGATACACACTCTACCAGCACTGGAGTCTTGGCAGGAATCACACCTGTGAGTTCCTTATAGACAGCTACCCCTCTTGCCTCATCCACCTTATTGATATAGTATGCCTTCATACCCTCTGCCAGGGTATAAGGATAACCGGCGAAGAGAGCAGCATACTTCTTGCCGCCAACTGTTATGGTTGGTTTGACACCGATGTAGTTAGTGCTTGCATCTACCGGAGTGATGTTCCAGGCAAAGTTATCGCCCGTGGTGATGACCGAACTGACATCATAATCCTCGGCTGTCTGATCGCAGAGGGTAACCGGCTGTCCCTTTTCCTGCTGCCAGGCACGATAGGCAGAACCTACCTTGGTGATGAGGAGTGTATAGTTGATGAGTTCCTTGATGCTGGTACCCTGACCGCTGACATTTGCCTCGATGGTATTCGGTCTGATACTGGAATCAGCCAACTTCTCGATAAAGAAGATGGAACCCGGGTCTGCCACCACATCCTCCCAGATGCGCTTGGTGACAAGAGCGCCACAGTCTGCCGTCATAGAAACATTGTCAACCCCCCTACTTGTATTGTCAGAGAGTGACATCCATCTTTTGGTATTCACATTCTGAATACGGTAGTATCCTTTGTCGCTCAACTGAGCGTGAGCAGAGAGCAAGGTAGCGCAGGAAATCAAAAGTACGTATAGTCGTTTTCTCATTCTCATTAATTTAAACAGAAACAGTAAAAAATAACCGGTCTTCATCGCTTACATAGTAAGAATGAAGATCGGTTATGTTATTTAGTTTACTAATGTATTCTAGCTAAAACTGATTACTTAGCAATACAGATAGTAACACGGTTCATATCGTTCTCCTCGAAAGGCTGAACGCGGCAACCCTTAGACTGCTTGATCATGCGGCTCTTAGCAACACCCTTAGCTGCGAGTGTGTTGTAAACAGTCAAGGCACGGCGAGCGGCAATCTTATCGTTGAAGCGTACAGAACCTGTACCCTTATCAGCGTAACCAGTCAAAGTGATCTTAGCATCTGGGTTCTCCTTCATGTACTCTACGATCTCAGCGATCTTAGTTCTCTGAGACTTAGCGATGTTAGTGTTACCGATTGGGAAGAAGATATCACGACGGAAGTTCTCCTCAACCACCTTAGACTCAACCTTAGGAGCTGGAGCTGGAGCTGGCTTCTCGATGATACGCTCGATGATCTTCTCTACTGGCTTTGGAGCAGGGATTACCTTAGTGGTATGAGTCTCACCAAGAGCAACCTTTACACCTACCAATGCGTTGAAGTACCAGTCTGGGTTACCAGCCTTCTTTGAGTTGTACTTGTCGCTCAATGTGTTAGCAGAAAGCTCAACGCCCAACTTAACGCGATCACTTACGCGGAAGTCAACGTTAGCACCTACACGTGCAACGAAGCGAGTCTTTGTACCATCCCAAAGGTTCTCCAATGGCATAGAAGACTTGTCATAACCAGCGAGATTAGCACCTGGAGTCTTCAAGATAGCAGCCTGTGCATCTGCAGCCTCGTCGTTACCCCAAGCGATGTTAGCGCCGATACCACCGAATACGCCAACCTCAACCAAACGGTCTGGGTTGTACTCGCAGAAGAGGTTTGTGAGGTTGAATGTAGCGTCAACCATAGGAGCTACATAGTTCCACTTCCACTTGTAAGTGTTGCCAGCCACGTTCTGACCAGCCTTGCTCTGCCATGCATTCAAAGAAAGACGAGCGCCTACAACCTGATTGAAGTTATAACCAACGCCTACCTGAGCATTTGGAGACAACAACTTACCGAAACCAATCTCACCCAATGTGTACTGGCCACCAACCTGTGCCTGAGCATACCAATGTGGAGTGAAGACATTAACAGTCTTATCTGCTTCCTGAGCTGACGCACTAACGCAACTCAAAGCAATAACACCTGACAGTAATACTTTATTTAATTTCATAATTTTAATTCTTATTTATTATATAATGTTTATATTAAGACTTGTAGAAGGCGGCAACAAGTGTCGCCATCTATTCGTTTCTTACATTACTCTACAGTGATATGATATTCCTTCTTTGCAGTAACGCCAGAGTAATCAACTGCCTCGTAAACGATAGTGTAGTCACCCTTAGCTGTAGCTGTGAACAATACCTTCTGAGTGCTACCAGAGAATGGAGTCTTAGCAGAAGTCTTACCGTCCATCAATGTCACATTAGCACCTGACTCCTTAACATATACCTTCTTCTTGTAAGCAGGAGCGAGGAGCTCACCAGTCCAAGATGTAGCAACGAGAACTGTAGAACCTGTACCTGTCATACGTGTACCGAGCTTACCACCGAGAGTGCTCAAAGTGTTCCAATAATTTGTCTTGGTGCTCTTATAAAGCAAAGTAGGCTGCAACAACTCGTTTACATTACCAATCATAGCGTTGATCTTGTGGAGCAAAGTGTTAACTGGCTGAATAGCTGAATCCCACTTGTTAGCTGCATTCTGGATAGCATCCTTAACTGGCTGCAACTTTGTGTCGAGCTGGTCGTTCAAGTCTTTAACAATATCAGCGATTGTACTATCAGTTGTTTTAATCTTGTAAACTATCTGTTTTTTTCCATCCTCGAGGTCTATAGAAGTAATCTCCTTAACTTCAGTTACATTCTTAATTTCAGAACCCTCAATTGGAGTACCATCCTTTTTTTCGAACCAAGCCGTCTTTGTAGCCTCGTCATACTGAACTGTAACATCAGGTAATGCAACAATTGTATAAACATTGAGGTTCTGCTTGTCTTCTGTAAGTTCAACCCTTATATCAAGAGCATCCATGATCTTACCCAACTTGTCAGACAAAGTAGGCAACATATACTTATCGAGAGCCAAACCGAGGTTCTTCAAGCTCTGGTTATCCTTCAAAGTATTGTAAGACAATGGCTTAACAGCGAATGCAGCCATATCGTATGTAGGAGCAACCTGATGTTTCTCAACTAAAGCGCCCTTAGTGCCATCCTCGTTTGTTACAGTTGGATCATACAAATAGTATGTAGCCTTAACAGTATAAGCCTTCAACTGATTGTTTACAGAACGATACAAAGTAGTAGCAATCTGGCTCAAATTCAAGTCATTCTCCTTAGGGTTCTGCAACTCAGCAATGATATTCTTAACAGCCTCCTTCAACTCACCCTCATTCAAAGAGAAGTCATCGTTAGCTGGATCCGTTGCACGAACAGGAACCTCATAGAAACCATTAGCTGAAGCAGCCTTAGTGAAACCGTAAGTCAGATCCTTATCAGTTTTCTGGATATCACCCAGCTCGAAACCCTTAGCCTCGTTACCCTGGCTATCAACCAACTTGAGATCTGTGATACAATCAGGTTCAATCTCATTTGGGTTCAAAGTAATATAAATCTTACCAGCATCACCAGTGTTCAAGAAATCATCCTTCTTGACGCCCCAATCCTGGCTAGTCTGAACAGCTGTACCATAGAAAGAAGAAACCAAGTTCAACTTAGAGCCAAGGAATGCTGCATTGTAGTAACCCAAAACAGGGTTCTCTGTTGCATTGATAGCGATACTAGTAAGGTTCTTGTTTACCAAGTAATCGAAAGCCTGGTCGTAAACAGCCTGTACCTTCTCACGAGCCTCAGTCTCATCAGATACAGAACCCACAATCTCCTCAAGACGTTTATTCAAAGTTTCAGTGAACTTCTTAGCAGCAGCTTCGTCCTTCTTACGCAAATCCTCGATAGCCCTGATGTGGTCATCAACTTTGTTCTTAAGATCAGTGTAAGCCTTAGAACCCTGAATAGCAGCATCCAAAGTAGCAAACTTACCCAATTCAGAGATAGCACCCTTGTCCATAGCCTCCCAGTTAGCCTTGATACGAGAGTCGATAGCCTCTGCCAAAGATGGCTGCTGCTTCTTCAACTCACCCAACCACTCATTGAGTTTTAACAAATCAGACTCCTGCTGCTTGATGGCATCAGCAAGAGAAATGCTAGTGTTGTAAGCACTGTCGCTTTCGTGATCTGTACAAGATACGAAAGTGCTAGCTCCACCCACCAAGAGGGCAGAGAAGAGCAAAATACTAGTTAATTGTCTTTTCATTTTTTATAAAAAATTTAATTAAACTTATGTTGTCTAACTCATTATATTGAAGAAAGGTCAGGCTCGACGAAGCAGCCAGTGTATGTTGTTGACTTAGGTCTTGCCGTCACTCTCCTACTTTACTCATTCTTAGTTTCCAATTTTATCGTTACCAATTTGTATATATACCGCTGCAAAGGTAAAGTTTTTTTTTGAATTAGAATATTTTTGCCCAGTTATTTTTAGCAAAATGCCTTAAATTTTAGATATTTTAAGTATTCATTCCCCATTTCTTCCCCTTTTCTCCCCCATTTTACCACAATGATAACGTTTACACAAAAATATCCTTGTCAACCGGCTTGACCTACATCAACCACCCGAGCGAAAAGACACTTCAGTGGTCTAATATCAGTGGTCTAATAAATAAAGAAAAGAAGAGGAAAAGAAAGAGAGACTCGATGACACTTATGACACTTATGACACCTGTTTTCTAAAAAATCCTACGCGCGGGCGGGCGGGCAGGAAAAATTTTCTAATCAGCCTCCCGCCCGCCTACGCGAGAGATTTTTTAAGAAAATGCTGTCACCGGTGTCACCCTGTCATTCCGGGGGCAAGTTGCCTTAGCACCATAAGTATCTTACTTAGCACCCGTAAGTAAGTCACTTAGACCCCGTAAGTAAGTCACTTAGACCCCGTAAGTAAGTCACTTAGCCATCGCAAGTAAGTTACTTACCTAGCACGAAAAAGGGAGGCTTACCTCATCACAAGGTTTACCTCCCTACACTTATAGTTAAAAATAACCGAATATTACTTGTTCAGGAACTTATCTACCTGAGCAGCAATCTTTCTACCGCTTGCCATGGCACGAACCACCAGAGAAGCTCCGCTGGCTGCATCACCAGCCACGAATACATTCTCGGCAAACTCCGGCTGCTGTGGCTTCAGGAAGCCCATTGCCAGGAACACAGCCTCTGCCTTGATAATCTCAGGCTCACCAGCCTCTACCATCAATGGGCGACCGCCCTCTGGGTTTGGCTTCCAGTCGATAGGCTGAACCTTCACACCTGTCAGCTTGCCGTTCTTTCCCAGAAACTCCAGCGAGTTGATGTTCCAGCGGCGGGTACAGCCCTCCTCATGACTGGAAGTAGTCTTCAGGGTGCGAGGCCAGTTTGGCCAAGGATTCTTAGGATCCTCAGGACCCTCTACCGGCTTAGGCATGATCTCAATCTGGGTTACGCTCTTGCAACCCTGGCGATGAGCAGTACCGATACAGTCAGAACCTGTATCACCACCACCAATGACCAATACATCCTTGCCCTTGCAGTTGACCAGCTCATCCTTAGAGAACTCCATACCAGCGAGGATACGGTTCTGCTGAGAAAGCAGTTCGAGGGCGAAATAAACACCCTTCAGCTCTCTTCCAGGAATCTTCAGGTCGCGGGCTGTCGGTGTACCGGTAGATACCACGTAGGCATCGAAGCCCTCTGGCAACTTGGTAACATCAATCTGCTGGTTGTATCTGAACTCGATGCCCTCCTCTTCGAGAAGATGGAGACGACGGTCGATGATGCTCTTGTTGAGCTTGAAGTTAGGAATACCGTAACGCAACAAGCCACCGGCATTCTCACGTGCCTCGAAGACTGTTACCTTATATCCCTTGTGGTTCAACTGGTTGGCAGCTACCAGTCCTGCAGGACCGGCACCGATGACAGCCACCGTCTTGCCATTACGCTCCGGAATCTCAACATGCACATAATCCTCAGAGAAGGCGTGCTCCACAATGGCGCACTCATCCTCACGGTTGGTGGTTGGTTCATGATCCATGAGATTCAATACACAAGCCTTCTCACAGAGTGCAGGACAGATACGTCCTGTGAACTCCGGGAAGTCGTTGGTGGAATTGAGGAGTCGGTAAGCCAACTCCCAGTCACCCTTGTAGAGGGCATCGTTCCACTCCGGTGCCTTGTTGCCCAGCGGACAAGCCCAGTGGCAGAAAGGCACACCACAATCCATGCAACGGGAAGCCTGCTGTCGGCGGTCGTTGCTATTCAATGTCTGTTCTACCTCGCTGAAGTCGAGGATTCTATCGTGAATTGGTCTATAACCTGCTTCCTTGCGAGGTATAGTCAAAAATGCTTTTGGATTTCCCATCTTTTTTCTAATTTTAAAATTAGTAATCGCGCTGCATATCCGCAATCTTCTGCTGCAACTTCTTTACCTGCTCCTCCTGGAGAACTCGCTTGTACTCGATTGGCACTACCTGGATGAAATCCTCTACGTAGTGGTTCCAGTCATCGAGCATGGTACGGGCAAGCTTACTGCCGGTATAGAGATAATGCTGACGGATCAGCTCGTGCAACTCCTTGCGATAGGTGCTGTCCTCCACGAGGTTGATCTCCACCATATCCATGTTACAGAAGTAATCGAAGTTGTGGTTCTTATCCCATACGTAGGCAACACCACCACTCATACCAGCGGCAAAGTTACGGCCGGTTTCACCGAGCACTACTACTCTACCGCCCGTCATGTACTCGCAGCAGTGGTCGCCAGCACCCTCAATCACGGCGATGGCACCGGAGTTACGAACACCGAAGCGCTCGCCTACCTTACCATTGATATACAACTCACCGCTTGTGGCACCATAGAGACCGGTGTTACCGGCGATGATGTTATCCTCGGCAGAGAAGTTGCTGCGGATAGGAGGAAGGATGGAAATACGACCTCCTGAAAGTCCCTTGGCGAAATAGTCATTGGTCTCACCCTCGAGCTTGAAATCTACTCCCTTGACCAGGAAGGCACCGAAGCTCTGACCTGCAGAACCCTTGAACTTCACGTTCACGGTCTTGTCAGGAAGACCCGCCTCACCATATTTCTCGGCAATCATACCGCTCAGCATGGCACCGGCAGCACGGTCGGTATTCTTGATGGCGAAGTCGAGGTTCACCTCTTCCTGGTTCTCGATGGCACGCTGGGCGCCACGGATAATCTGCTGGTCGAGTACATTGTCGAGGTCCTGGATCTGCTCGGTAGTATGATAGAGTGAGCAATGGCCTGTCTCACGATACAGCAAGCGGGAGAAGTCGAGCAAGTCTGCCTTCTCCTCGATGCTCTTAGCCACCTCTGGCTCTAAGGCATCAGCACCCTGGGTAGGAACAACCTCCTCATCCTTCTTGCGGACGATGAGTTCGGTATGACCGATGATATCGTTCAAAGAGGTGTAACCCATCTCAGCCAGATACTCACGAACCTCCTCGGCGAGGAAGCGGAAGTAGTTGATGAGGTACTTGTAACTGCCACGGAAGTGCGCACGGAGCTTAGGATCCTGTGTAGCAACACCCATAGGACAGGTATTCAGGTTACACTTACGCATCATGACACAACCCAATACGATGAGGGCAGCAGTACCGAAACTGAATTCCTCAGCACCGAGCAAAGCCATCAGGATGATGTCACGACCGCTCTTCAACTGACCATCTACCTGCAGACGAACCTGACCACGAAGACCGTTCTTCACCAGCGTCTGCTGGGTTTCAGAAAGTCCGATTTCAGGAGAGATACCTGCGAAACGCATACTAGATGCAGGGCTGGCACCTGTACCACCCTCAGCACCGGAGATGACGATGAGGTCTGCCTTCGCCTTAGCCACACCGGCAGCGATGGTACCCACACCACTCTCAGCTACCAGTTTTACAGAGATAGCCGCCTTAGGGTTCACATTCTTGAGGTCGAAGATGAGCTGAGCCAAATCCTCGATACTGTAGATATCGTGATGAGGTGGAGGAGAAATCAGACTGATGCCAGGGATAGAGTGACGGGTCTTGGCGATGACCTCGTTGACCTTGAAGCCAGGCAACTGACCACCCTCACCCGGTTTAGCACCCTGTGCTACCTTGATCTGGATTTCCTCTGCATTTACCAAATATTCTGTAGTCACACCGAATCGACCGGAAGCCACCTGCTTGGTCTTGCTGGAGAGGCTGATGCCATCCTGTGTAGAATGGAATCGCTCGTTATCCTCACCACCTTCACCGGTATTGCTTCGAGCGCCGAGGGCATTCATGGCGAGTGCCATTGCCTCGTGAGCCTCCTTAGAGAGGGCACCGAAACTCATTGCACCGGTAACGAAGTGCTTCACGATTTCCTCTACCGGCTCTACCTTATCTATAGAGATAGGATTCTTGCGGAAACCGAAGAAGTCGCGGATGAAGATAGGCTCCTGCTTATCGTCAACGAGATGTGTATATTTCTTGAAGAGATCGTAATCGCCCTTGCGGGTTGCGAGCTGCAGGGTGGCGATGGTCTCTGGGTTCCAAGCGTGCTTGATACCGTCCTTGCGGTAGTGGAACTGTCCGAGACTTGGCAGGAAGTCGAGCTTCTTGGTCTCGAATGCCTTGTCGTGCAGACGGATGGCATCACGGGCGATGGTCTCGAGTCCGATACCGCCGATGGTGCTCACCTCTGTTCCGAAGTAGCTCTTCAGCAGACTCTCGCTCAAACCGATGCTCTCAAAGATCTTGGCACCACGATAGCTTCGGATGGTAGAGATACCCATCTTAGCCATAATCTTGAACAAGCCCTTCTTCACAGCCTTGATATAGTTCTGCTCGGCTGTATGGTAATCCTCCTGAATCTTTCCCTTCTTGACGAGGTCGTCGAGGATGGCGTATGTCAAGTATGGACAGAGGGCTGATGCGCCGTAACCCAAGAGGAGGGCTGCATGCATTACCTCACGAATCTCACCGCTCTCAACGATGAGGGCTGTCTGCACACGCTTGCCGGCATCAATCAGATAATGATGTACGGCGCTCACGGCGAGCAGAGATGGGATGGCGGCATGGGTCTCATCCACGCCACGGTCGGAGAGGATGATATAGTTGTAGCCATCATCCACGCTCTGTGCTGCCTGCTTGCAGAGTTCATCCAAAGCCTCATGCAGTCCTTCTTCGCCCTTGGCGGTTTCGAAGAGCATGTGGAGCTTGACGGTATTGAAGCCCTTGTAGCGGATATTCTGAAGGATATCCAGCTGGGTGTTGGTCAGGATAGGATGTGGCAGACGAACCATCTTGCAGTTGCTCTCGTCCGGGTTCAGGATGCCGGAACCTACTCTGCCGATATACTCGGTAAGACTCATCACGAGGTTCTCACGGATAGAGTCGATTGCCGGGTTGGTAACCTGAGCAAACTGCTGACGGAAGTAGTTGAAGAAGATCTGTGGCTGGTCGGAAAGTACGGCAAGCGGAGTATCATTACCCATGGATGCAGTAGGCTCCTGGCCCTTGGTAGCCATTGGGATGATGGTACCATCGATGTCTTCCTCGCCAAAACCGAACTCCAATTCCTTGCGAGTGAGGTTTTCCACAGCGTTTTCCACTTTTCGTCCGCTGCGGAGCTTTTCCAGTTCAATACGGTTGGTATTCAACCACTGGCGGTAAGGATGAGCCTCTGCCAGGCGCTCCTTGATTTCGCCATCATAATAGATCTTGCCTTCCTGGGTATCGATCAAGAGAATCTTACCCGGCTGCAAGCGTCCCTTCTCGGCAATCTCGGTTGGATCGAAATCCATCACACCCACCTCAGAAGCCACAACCATCATATCGTTCTTGGTAATGGTGTAGCGGGCTGGGCGCAAACCGTTTCTATCGAGCATACCACCGGCGTAGCGGCCATCGCTGAAGAGCAGGGCGGCAGGACCATCCCATGGCTCCATCAGGATAGAGTGATACTCATAGAAAGCCTTCAGATCCTCAGAGATAGGGTTCTTGTCGTTGAAGCTCTCTGGTACCATGACAGCCATGGCATGAGGCAATGACAGACCGCTCATCACGAAGAACTCGAATACATTGTCGAGACTGGCAGAGTCACTCATATCAGGCTGAACGATAGGAGAAATCTCACGGATATCGCCCAGAGCCTCACTGCTCAACACACTCTCACGAGCCTTCATCCAGGCACGGTTACCACGGATGGTGTTGATCTCACCATTGTGGGCAAGGAGACGGAATGGCTGAGCCAGACTCCATGTTGGGAAGGTGTTGGTAGAGAAGCGGGAGTGAACCAGAGCCAAACCGCTTGTAAAATAATTATTAGTCAAATCAGGATAGTACTGACGCAGCTGGAGGCTGCTCAACATACCCTTATATACGATGTTCGAATTAGACAACGAACAGATATAGAAATCAGGATCACAGACACGTTTCTCGATACGCTTGCGGATGAGATAGAGGATGCGCTCGAAGACAGGCACCTTATCATCTGTAACACCAGTAATGAACACCTGTTTGATGGCAGGTTCATTGCTCAATGCAGCCTCACCCAGACAGTCTGGATTGGTAGGTACATTGCGGAGATGCATCAACTGAAGTCCCTCACGTTCAATCTCTTCGATCATAATAGAGAGGATATCCTGCTGTTTCTTCTCATCCTTAGGCAAGAAGACAAGACCTGTACCATATTTTCCCTTTTCCGGTACAGGGATACCCTGAAGAAGAATAAACTCATGTGGAATCTGGAGCATGATACCGGCACCATCACCCGTCTTGTTATCAGCACCCTCAGCACCACGATGGCGCATATTCTCGAGGACCTTCAAGGCGTTATCGACCAGCTCATGACTCTTGTTACCGTGGATATTCACCACCATACCTACGCCACACGCATCGTGTTCATAGGCAGAACTGTACAATCCTTTTTCCATTTCTTGTTCGTTTTATATCGGTTATTTCTAACTATTTTATTATTGATATGCTTGCTCGTAAAAGCTATGTTATTTATACGCCTGTTCATGAACTCCCGCTACGGCTCTACCGCTAGGATCGTTCTGATTCTTGAAAGAGGCATCCCAGGCAAGAGCTTCGGCAGTAGAGCAGGCTACGCTAGGTACGCTAGGTACACTCTTGGCAGCGCTGTCGCTTGGGAAGTGCTCGGCGAAGATTGAGCGATAATAGTACTCCTCCTTGTTCTGTGGAGGGTTGATAGGGAATCGCTCGGCAGCATGCGCCATCTGCTCATCGCTGACGGCAGAAGCGGTAATCTGCTTCAGGGTATCAATCCATGAATAGCCCACTCCATCAGAGAACTGCTCCTTCTGTCGCCATGCTACTTCTTCTGGAAGCAGATCGGCGAAAGCCTCACGAACCACCTTCTTCTCAATGGTCTTATCCGGACACATCTTCAATACCGGGTTCATACCCATCGCTACATCCAGGAACTCCTTGTCGAGGAAAGGCACACGGCCCTCAATACCCCATGCAGCCAGACTCTTATTGGCTCTCAGGCAATCGTAGAGGTAGAGTTTACCGAGCTTGCGCACAGTTTCCTCATGGAAAGCCTTGGCATCCGGTGCCTTGTGGAAGTAGAGATAACCTCCGAATACCTCATCGGCACCCTCACCGGAAAGTACCATCTTGATACCCATGCTGCGGATGACTCTCGCCAGCAGATACATCGGAGTAGAAGCACGGACGGTGGTAACATCGTAGGTCTCGATGAAGTAGATGACATCACGGATGGCATCCAGACCTTCCTGGATGGTGTAGTTGATTTCGTGATGCACGGTACCGATGTGATCGGCAACCAATCGTGCCTTTGCCAAGTCAGGCGCACCTTTCAAACCAACGGCGAAGGAGTGAAGTCGAGGCCAGTAAGCCTTGGTTTCTCCGCCGTTCTCCACACGGGTAGAAGAATATTTCTCGGCTACGGCAGAGATAACTGAAGAATCAAGACCGCCGCTGAGGAGGACACCATAAGGAACATCGCTCATCAACTGGCGCTTGACAGATGCTTCGAGGGCATCATGGATTTCAGCTACAGCTTCCTTCTCCTGAGGTTCAGCATCCTTCAACTGTTCTGCGGCGTTTTGCTTATCATCAATCTTATACTTATTCTGCATGGCAGCGTACTCAAACCAATCACGGGTATAGTAACGCTTCATGCCAGGGTTCTTGCTATAGTAATAATGGCCTGGGAGGAATGGCTCGTAATGGTCGCACTGACCTTCCAGAGCCTTCAACTCGCTTGCCACCAATACTTTTCCATCTTTATCATAACCAATATAAAGAGGAATCACACCGATAGGATCGCGGGCGATGAGGAACTCATCGCGCTCGGCATCGTAAAGAGCGAAGGCAAAGATGCCGTTCAGCTCTTCAAGCATCTTGGAGATACGGGCGTGAAGGGCTTCCTCACCTTTATATATAAGGGTATCAAAGTCGGAATCTTTTCGCATCTCACGATAGAGAGAAAGAATCACCTCACAATCGGAACCCGTCTGATACTGGTATTTGCCAGCAAAGCGGGCACGGATGTCCTGATGATTATAAATCTCACCGTTTACGGCAAGCACCTGTTTCTTGTCTGGTGCAAACAAAGGTTGGCGACCACTTTCTGGGTCAACGATGCTCAGACGCTCATGTGCCAGGATAGCAGAACCACCACAGTAGATTCCGCTCCAGTCTGGTCCGCGATGGCGGATCTTCTGACTCATACGAAGCGCTTGCTGTCGCAATTCAGGAGTCTGCTCCTGAATATTGAAGATAGATACGATTCCACACATAATATCTTTTCCTTTCTTTTACGGTTATTTTTATCTCTTTTTACCTAAAACAAATAACATTTTGTTATGTTTCGGATGCAAAATTACTACTTTTTGTTAATATACAAAAGATTTTCATTACCTTTTGTCTTAAGAAAAGGTATATAATTACACATTCACACATATTCATCTATTTAATCTTTCATTTTGAAAGCATAAATTATATTAATCGTTACAAAATAACACAAAGAGAGAAAAATAAGATAATCGAGAGCTTCAACCCATTCAGAACGTGAAATCGACTGCAGAAAGTTTAGTTAAAAAATATATAGGATTGTGCCATTTTTCCCATTTTTTTCGTATCTTTGCAGTATTATTGTGTTTTATTACAAATAACCTAATTTATTCAATTATTCCGTAGATGTTACTATAGCATTATGAGAAAGAAACTTATAAATCTTTTAATGATGACCTGCGTGCTAGCCGGCGGCTACTCTCAGGTATCGCTTGCTCAAGAGGCTAAGTCGAGCAAGCTGACACAGTTTGTCAACCCTCGAATCGGAACAGGTGGACATGGACACGTTTTCCTCGGAGCCAACGTTCCTTTCGGATACGTCCAGCTAGGTCCTACAGAACCATCCCGCGGATGGGACTGGTGTTCTGGCTATCATCATTCTGACTCCATCCTCATCGGTTTCGGACACCAGCACCTGAGCGGTACCGGTATCGGCGACCTGGGCGACGTGGCTTTCCTGCCTGTAACAGATGGCAACCAGAAACAAATCAAGTTCAGTCACGACAACGAGACCGTACGCCCTGGATACTATGCCGTGAAACTGCAGCAGCCTAATGTATGGGTGGAGCTGACCGCTACCCAGCGTGCCGGTTTCCAGCGCTATACCTTCGGTGCTGATGCACAGCAGGCACAGCTGGTACTCGACCTGAAGCAGGGTATCGGTTGGGATGGCGCCAAGGACATGAATGTAGATAACACCACCGCTACCACCCTGGCTGGTCACCGATTCTCCAAGGGATGGGCGAACGACCAGAAGGCATTCTTCTTCGCAGAATTCTCTCAGCCTGTTACCGTGAAGCCATTGGGCGCCGGCAGATGGCTGATTACCGCTGCTGATGTCACCAAGCCATTGCTGGTAAAGACCGGTATGTCGGCTGTAAGTGCAGAGAATGCCAAGCTGAACCTGGAGAAAGAGATTCCGGGCTGGGATTTCCGTCAGGTAGTAGCTGATGCAGATGCTGCCTGGAACAAGGAACTGGCTAAGGTGAACATCGAGACCAGCGATTCTACTTCCCGCCGCATCTTCTACACAGCCATGTATCATACCATGACCGCTCCATCTGTCTTCTCAGATGTCAACGGTCAGTATCGCGGTGCCGACGGCAAGGTTTATGACGGCAACTTCACCAACTATACCACCTTGTCACTCTGGGATACCTATCGTGCTGCTCATCCGCTGATGACCATGATCCATACCGACATGTTGCCAGATATGGCTAGCACCTTTATCAATATCTATCGCCAGCAGGGCAAGTTGCCAGTATGGCACCTGATGGGTAACGAAACCAACTGTATGGTGGGTAACCCTGGTATTCCTGTTCTTGCCGATATGGTACTGAAGGGCTATGTGAAGGATAAGGAAGGAGCCTACGAGGCAATGAAGAAGTCGGCTATGCTCGATGAGCGTGGTTTGGGCTTGCTCAAGAAATACGGTTATCTGCCATACGACAAGGAGCCTACCAAGGAAACTGTAGCCAAGGGTCTGGAATATGCGCTGGCTGATGCCTGCGTGGCTAAGGTGGCTCGCATGCTGGGCAAGAAGGAAGATGCCAAGTACTTCGAGAACAGATCAAAGGCTTACAGCAAGTACTTCGACAAGGAGACAGGCTTTATGCGCGGTCTGGGTTCTGACGGCAAGTTCCGTGTTCCTTTCAACCCATTCTCTGCCGAACATCGTGAAGATGACTATACCGAGGGAAATGCATGGCAATATACCTGGCTGGTGCCTCATGATGTTCACGGACTCGTGAAGCTCTTCGGCAATGAAAAGAAATTCGTGACCAAGCTCGACTCTCTCTTCATCGTTACCGGTGAGATGGGTGCCAATGCTTCTCCAGATATCTCGGGTCTGATTGGTCAGTATGCTCATGGCAACGAGCCAAGTCATCACGTACTCTATATGTACAACTATGTAGGCCAGCCTTGGAAGGGTGCCCGTCTGCTCAGACAGACCCTGGACGAGATGTACAAGGATGACTTCGACGGTTTGAGCGGCAACGAGGACGTAGGTCAGATGTCAGCATGGTATGTGCTTTCTTCCATGGGTCTCTATCAGGTAGAGCCAGCCGGCGGCAAGTACATCATCGGCAGTCCTATCTTCGACAAGGCTGAACTGAACGTGGGCAAGGGCAAGACCTTCAACATCGTCTGCAAGAACAACAGCAAGGAAAACATGTATGTGCAGTCTGCGAAGCTGAACGGCAAGCCATACAGCAAGTCATACATCATGTACAACGACATCATGAAGGGTGGTACCCTGGAACTGCAGATGGGCAACCAGCCATCTAAGTGGGGAACCCGTCCTGCTGACCGTCCATAAGTATCAAGCACTAACTAACAAAAATATAAATAATGAGAAAGACTATTTTAACAATGGCTCTTCTTGCCTCTATGAGCGCTATGGCTCAGGAGAACGCTGAGGTAGATGTGCATGCACGCTATACCAAGGTGGTAACCCCAGTGAATGGCAAATATGAGTCAAAGCGTCCTCCTGTAGAGGACCGTCTCTTCACTTCTACAGCTGTAGAGAAGAAGATCAAGGAAGTACAGAAACTCCTGAAGAAGAATCCAAAGTTGGCTTGGATGTTTGCCAACTGCTATCCTAACACCCTGGAGAGTACCGTTCACTACCGTGTACTCGAGAATGGTGATGATGATACATTCGTATATACCGGTGATATTCCAGCCATGTGGCTCCGCGACTCCGGTGCCCAGGTTTGGCCTTACGTAGCCCTCGCCAACAAGGACGAGAAATTGAAGAAGATGCTGAAGGGTGTGATTCTCCGCCAGTTGAAGTGCATCAACATCGACCGCTACGCCAATGCCTTCAATGACGGTCCTACCGGTGCCGGCTGGCAGAAAGACCGCACCAAGATGCAGCCGGATGTATTCGAGCGCAAATATGAGATTGACTCCTTCTGCTACCCTATCCGTCTGGCTTACGAGTACTGGAAGGTGACAGGCGATGACTCTATTTTCGGCGAGGTATGGATGAAGGCAATCGAGAATATCCTGAAGACCTTCCACGAGCAGCAGCGCAAGGTGACAGCCAAGGCTTATCACTTTACCCGTGTTTCTGACCGTGCCTTCGATACCATCGGCTGGGACGGCTTCGGTGCTCCGGTAAAACCAGTTGGACTGATTGCATCTATGTTCCGTCCTTCTGACGATGCTACCATTCTTCCATTCCTGATTCCATCCAACTTCATGGCAGTTTCTTCCATGAACAAGGCAGCAGAGATTCTGAAGCACGTGGCAGAGAAGGATGCAGCCAAGAAAGATGCAGCCTTGAAGATTGCGCAGGATTGCAGCAGTCTGGCAGATGAGGTACATACTGCTCTGCAGAAGTATGCTATCTACAACCATCCTAAGTATGGCAAGATCTACGCTTACGAGGTAGATGGTTTCGGCAACCAGCTTCTGATGGACGATTCCAACGTTCCATCTTTGTTAGGTATGGGTTATATGGGTGATGTTCCTATGAACGACCCTATCTATCAGAACACCCGACGTTTTGTATGGAGTGAGGACAATCCTTGCTTCTTCCGTGGCAAGGCTGGCGAAGGTATCGGTGGTCCACACATCGGTTACGACATGCCTTGGCCTATGTCTATCATGATGAAGTGCTTCACCGCACAGAGCGATGATGAGATCCGCTTCTGCATGAAGATGCTGCTGAATACCGACGCCGGTATGGGATTCATCCATGAGTCTTTCCACAAGGACGATGCTTCTAAATACACCCGTCCTTGGTTCGCATGGCAGAACACCCTCTTCGGAGAGTTGGTCATCAAGTTGATCAATGATGGCAAGGCAGACCTGCTGAACAACTTGTAATACACATTATTATATATATAGAAAATGCCGATAGTTCCAGCGAACTATCGGCATTTATATTTATGCAAACTGGCGTCAAATATGCCATTTCTATTCTTCTTCCACCACTTTCCAATCGATCAATCCCTTGCCTTCTTCGTCAAGTTCGATTCCGAGTCCTATCACCTCTCGCCTGTCAGCCTTGAAAGGCTCCATATAGCGACAATCGATAATCTGGCGAACGGCGGCTTCCTTGCCACCATTGTTTCTCAATTTCAGTTCTATCACATAGATATAGCGAGAAGTAGTTGCTACAATATCTATCCTGCCCGTGGAAAGCATATGCTCTACTTCAACCTTCAAACCGATGGCATTGAAAATCGTACTGATGATCAGACGATAGCGCTCCTCCATATCCATGGAAGCCATCTTCTTGTTGCTATAAGGCACATCGGCAACCAATGACTTCAATGACTTCATCGCATCCGGCAACTGCCCGGTGCCTAACTGCATATACAGATTGGCCTGCAACGACTGGATGTCGCCCATCTCTCGCATAGTCAGAGCTGGGAGCACGGTTTCGTAGAGCGCCTGCTTCACCTCCTCATTAGGGAATCCCAAGACATAGCCGAACTCATCACAATCCTTGATGGTTAGATAGCCCGACTGATAAAGGAACAGGGCTGGTCCACCCCCTGTTACATCCGACGTCTCCAGGATGTTGCGCAGAACACGGCAATTATCAAAATCACCCAAACTCAACTCGGCATTGGTGATAAACTTATGAAGCCTGGAAGTAGCTCCGGATGCAGCCCAGAAATTAGCCAAATTCTTCGAATTCAACGCATTGATGAGACTGAAAGGATTATAAATATCTACCATATTATTACGGCTGAAGTGATACCCATCATAATACTCCTTCAGTTTGTCATGGGTCTGCTGCAGAGTCCAACCATTCACTTCCGCCATTTTCTCCAATTCTGGCATAAAGTTCTCGCAGATTTCCTCGTCCGTGATACCGCAAAGAGGGGCATACTGAGGCAGGAAACTGATATTGGTCAGATTGTTGAGTGCCGAGAACAGGGAAATCTGCGTAAACTTGGTGATGCCGGTAATGAAGACGAAGCGCTCGTACTCATCGTCAGCCTTCAAAATGGCGAACACGTTTCGATACACATTGGTACATTCTTCATGCTCAGGAGTCTTCCAGGAATGCTGCAGCGGAGAGTCGTATTCATCGATGAGTACGACAACCTGCATGCCAGTCTGCTGATAAGCCGTGGTAATGATGGCATCAAAGCGATCAGCAAGTTGAGCGGTAGGATCAGGCGTTATGGCATACTTTTGTTCATACGACTTAAAGCACAGATTGAGATACGAGCGGATTCCTTCAGCGCTGGCTCCTCCACGGCTCATATCGAGTCGGATGACCGGATATTGTTTCCAATCATCTTCCATATCCATAATCTTGAGACCTTCGAAGAGTTCCTTTCTGCCACGGAAATAGGCTTCCAGAGTATCTACCAGCAGTGACTTGCCGAATCGGCGTGGTCGGCTCAGATAGTTATACTGGTCACCATAGTTTGCCAACTCCCAGACGATGTCTGTCTTATCAACATAGACGTATCCCTCTTCCCTGATTTTCTTGAAAGACTGTACGCCTACCGGCAGTCTTCTTCGTTTGATGTTTGCCATATTCTTTTCCCCCATATATATTTTATGCAAAGATACAAAATATTCTCTTATCTTTGTCGTTTTAAGGTTTTATTTTCAGTTTCTTCACAGTTCTTGCAGTATGGCATTGAAAAATGGGGAAAAAGGGAGTGTGTCATGAACTTATGATATACTCCCTTATAATTATGCTAACTGAAAAAATGACCTCACTTTATGGCTGCAGGGTGAAACCAACTACCAGATAAGCTTTCTCTGTGCTAGGGTTAGCTGCTACCTGAGCGAAGACAGGAACAGAGAAGGAATCGGTAATCTTGATATCCTTCGTTGCCTTGACACCTACGTGGGTAACGGCAAAACCGTTGGCATCACCATAGAAGGAAGTGGCAAACGGTACGGCACCAATGCTTGCCTCCCAGTCGCAACCACCCAACTTGAACGGAGCGGTAGCCTCGAGATAAGAAGAATAAGCACGGTCGCCATCCTTGTTGACTCCATCGTTGCCGGCGAAGTTGGTGTACCAGTTCAAGGCTAGCGGACCGAAGTCATAACCTACATTTGCCTCGAAAACATGAGAGGTTTCGTGAGCCTTGTAAGCGAAATACTTCTCATTAGGAGAGTTGAACCAGTAATCAGTTACTCCGATATGGAAACCACCGGTCTCGTAAGCCAAGGTAAGATCAAACTCCTTGGCATCTTCCGGCTGAGAAAGTCCTACACTTCCCCAGGCTGTAAGAGACAATCCCTTATATCCGATACCCAGAGTTGGCTGCAAGGAAACGGCTCCCAAATCCTGACCACGCCAGTAGTACTGGCTGACGATATCAGCACCGATAGAAGTTTCTACCTCGTCCTGCGCCATGGCAGCAGGAGCAAAAGCCATCAAACCGAGTGCCAAGGCACCCATCTTCTTCATATCTAAAATCTTCTTCATAATCTCTCTTATTTTTCCGTTAATAATAAGAAACTGTAGAACTCATCCACCTCTTTTTTGTTGTAAGCGGTGGATTCATCCACCAGCTCCGTTCCTGTTTTAAAAAGTTTTGGCTGCAAAGTTACTACAAAAAACCTTGCCTACCAAAACTTTTATCAATAAATCTCTCTCGTCAATATATGAAAGTACCTTAGTTGTAGCAACTCTCACCATGCTCGTAGATATCGAGACCTTCCTCCTCGATTCTCTTGTCAACACGGAGACCACAGATCTTCTTGATACCCCAGAAGAGGATGATACCTGTTGCAGCTGCCCAAAGGTCGATAACGATGATACCGAAGAGCTGTGCTCCGAAGAATCCGAAGGCACCGCCATCGATGGCGAAGAGACCTGTCATCAAGGTACCGAAGATACCACATACACCATGTACAGAACTTGCACCTACAGGGTCATCAATATGAAGCTTGGAATCAATGAACTCGATAGAGAATACCAGGATGATTCCTGCCAGGAGACCGATGATGGCAGAACCCAATGGGCTTACCAAGTCGCAACCGGCTGTGATGGCTACCAAACCAGCCAGGATACCATTCAATGTCAATGAGAATGATGGCTTACCATACTTGATCCAAGAGGTAAACATAGTACCCAAACCACCACAAACTGCAGCCAGATTGGTGGTCAGGAATACGTGGCTGATAGCAACACGGTTTACCTCACCAGAAGCAGCGAGCTGAGAACCAGGGTTGAATCCGAACCATCCGAACCAGAAAAGAACCGAACCGATCATAAAGTCAACGAAGTTCTTAAACAAGATGTTCGCAGTGTTTTTACTACGGGTAAAGCCCGCCTCGCAGAGGGCGAATCCCGGCTGCATGAAAAAGACCAACATGGCTGCCAAGAGCATCCATACGGTATCTAATGAAATTCCTAAATCCTGTACACTCATAATCTTTTTACTTTAAACTTTGAACTTTGAGCTTTGAGCTTTGAACTTTATGATATGCTTCATGGAGTTATAGCTCTCGATACTAATCATAAAGTTCAATGTTCCATGTTCCAAGTTCAAAGTATCATGTTCCATATTCCAAGTTCAAAGTATTACTTCTCCTGCTCCGCATTATAAAGAGCGATGTCGCCTCTTTCACCTGTACGGATTCTTACGGTATCCTCTACAGGAATTACAAAGATTCGACCATCACCAATCTCACCGGTACGGGCTGCCTCCTGGATGGCATGAATTGTTTTCTCTACGTTCTTGTCGCGCACGACAATATTCAACAACACTCGCTCAATACTACTGGTATCATACATGACACCACGATAGATACGAGCCTGTCGCATCTTGCCCTCTCCTCTTACATCGTAGTAAGAGAACCACTCAATGTCGGCGGCAAGCAAAGCTTCCTTTACATCCTCAAATTTCGTCTTGCGGATAATTGCTTCGATCTTTTTCATGTTAATCTCTCCTATTATTAAATTACATATTGTTTGTTTTCAAGTGCAAAGGTACGACATTTTGATTAACAAAACACTTATTTACTCACTTTTTTCTATTATTATTTTTATTTCCTTACTATTTGATAATAAGATTTAAAAATCACAATACAAAATAAAATGAAAACAATGGTTTTAACTTTCATTTTGCAACAAGCCTTCATAAAATAGAAAAACCAGTGCAGATGAAGCCTTACACGGCTATCATAACACACTGGTAGAATCATTAATTAACGTAAATCCAACTGAACTATACCGGGTGAACGAAGACCAGGCTTCAATTCACCGCCAATATAATATAATGTATGTTTTCGCATTGCCACTTGGGCTCCCGCTCTAGCCAGTAGAGGGGTTTGGGGGGAAAGAATTTCCCATCGTTCAGTTTTCAGTTTATATGTCAAAGGACAACCATTGAACTGATACCACGAAATGTCCTTCTTCAAATAATCAGCTTGTGCCACCTTGGAATAGGTTCCGCTGATGGCATCCCAGAAGATATCATGGTTCACACCTCCGGCGCAGATAATCTGGGGTTCACCGTCGGGAGCCACAGCCAGCATGGCAGTAGCACCCGTCAAGGTGAGTTCCTTTCCTTCGCCATTACGGGGTGCCGGAAGCGAATTCCAGCATTTATCCAGAAGTTGATAACGCAATCCCGATGTGGCAACGATGCTAGACTTGCCATTCTGATAGAATCCGCCCCAGACATAGAGCTTGCCATCATAGGCAGCGCAGACCGGCTGAACTCTCGGTTCGCCAATCATTTCCGTTTCCTTTTTCCATTCCAGACTCTTTCCGAGTTCACAGGTGAGAACGGAAGCGGAAGGATGACCGTCCTGATTGCCACCCACAACAAACAAGCGATTGTCCATCAGACAGACACCCATGTTATCAACCGTACAAGGCAGGGCTGGCAAGGATTTCAATACCGGTTTGCCGCTCTTCTTGTCCAAGTGGATGCTCAAGACGGTTTTCAGACTATGTTCGGTATTGCATCCGCCAACCAGAATCAGGCTATCACCAGAGGTCACCACACCACCATAAGCCGCAGGTTCAGGCAAGTGGCCTATCATCTTCCAATGTAAGGTTTCCTCTTTGCCTGTCACTTTCGCTGCATAGATACCCGAATAGTACTTCTTCTTTCCAGGTTCAGGGAAATTGCAGCCACCAGCCACGATCAGGTAGTCGCCGATGAATCCTGAAAAACAAGCAGAGACACCTAGCTCATAACCAGCCTCACCAGAAGGGAAACCAGACAGAGACTTGATGCTTGTTTTGATTTCTCCCCGGAATGTAGATGCCGGCAAACCGTCCTGGTTCACCAGATTGGCACGTGTGAAAGGTTGCCATGCATATCTTACAAATCTCGGCGCCTTGAGTTCAGGAGAAGTGAGTCGAACCGTGTTTCCCTCAATCTTCACCTGTGCAGGATAGAAGAGTCCATCTTCCTCTGCCATCTCAAAACAGGATGGAGCCTTGCCGTCGGAAGTACGGAGACCATCGCCATAGGTAAATGATACCACCAGCGACTCGCCCTCTCTTACCACCTTATTATATATAGGACCCGATGGGGTTACGCTATGACCATAGGTCTGGTTCAAAGCCCAGCGCCCCAGGCGCTCACCCACCGGCTGCTTGTTTGTAGGATGCACATCGAGCGAATCGCCCTGATCGGAAGACACCGCCATTCCGGTATTCGGGATGGATTTCATCAATCGGAGCTGACTGTCACGGAACCAGGTCCAGGAAGGACGGTTCAGACTGGACAACTGTACGAAATAGAAAGGCATCTGAGGATTCTTCCAGTTACTTCTCCAACTATCCACCAGCAGGCGGAAGAGCTTTTCGTGAGCATCCATATTGTGGGCATTCGATTCACCCTGATACCAGATTACTCCCTTGATAGGATACTGCTGCAAAGGCAGGATACCACTCTCGTAGAGATAGCATGGCTCGTATGGATGACGACCGAGATGAGTAGCATCGTGGGTGAGATTCCTGGCAGCCCTGCCTCTTACCCAATCCTGGATAAAGTCATTGTGCAACCAGTCTCTCAAGATGGCCGGGAACTGGGTTTCCAAGGTGTTTCTATCTACCCAGGCTTCCGTAGGAGCACCGCCGATGGCATTGCAGATCAATCCCACAGGCACCTTCAGACTATCCCGCAACATCTTACCATAATAATAAGCTACGGCAGAGAACTGGGCTGCTGTTTCAGGAGAAACCTTCTTCCAGGCAGTAGGCTTGAAATACTGCAGATGATTCAGAGAATCCAGACAGGATGCCGGCCAAGCCACATCATAAGTCTCCCATCTTCCCTTCATATCGAAAAGACGGAAATCTGGGTCATCAGCCTGAGCGATGTCCTTCTTTCCGGTAACAGCCTGATTCAATCGGAATGCCATATTCGACTGTCCCGAACACAACCAGACCTCACCTACAGCCACATGGCGGAACTCTTTCTTCTGCTTGCCTGCCTGAATGGTCAGTGTATAATCGGTGCCTACCTGCAGAGGTTGCAGGGTAACACTCCACTCGCCACGGTTGTTGGCAATGGCAGTAGCTTTCTGTCCGGCAATGCTTACCATCACCTTCTCGCCCGTATTGGCGATGCCATGGATATCGAGCGGCACATTGCGCTGCAATACCATATCATCCGTATAGAGATCGGACAGTTGAAGTCCACCATAATTTCCGGTAATACCGCCATAAACGGTTTTCGCCAGGATGCCGGCACCTTCCGCATTCGGATGGATGGCATCCGGCAACAGATTAGGATAAGGATAGAGAGGAGCATGGAAATCAATCACTTCCGCTCCGCTCACCTTTGCTACCACCTGGATAGCCTCCTGTATTTCATCATGCCACTGCTTGGTACCCGAGATAAAACGGGGATGGCGGTGGGCAATCGGAGTCATTCGAGCCAGAATAAAACGTACCTTCGGATTCACGGAACGAAGAGAGTCCATCAGGGAAAGATAATCTTTCACGAACTCATCACGATAGTTAGGCCAGTTTCTTGGGTCCGTATCGTTGATACCCAAATGGATGACAGCAATATCTCCCTTGAACGCCATTGCCTGTCGGTACTCTTCCTGCTGCATATACGGACGGTGTCCATGCTTCAACAGGGTAGCACCCGGCTTACCGAAGTTACCTACCAGGTACTTGTCGCCCAACATCTTCTGAAGTTGCACAGGATAAGAGAAATGTTCTCTATCCTGGATACCTGTACCATAGGTAATACTGTTACCAACACAAGCCACCTTTACTTTTGGGGCAGCTTTTTTCTTTGGGGCTGCATTCACAGTCTGGAGCCCCATCGAGAGTGCCGACAGCAAAACTGCTGCCAACACTCTACTAGGAAACTTTAACTTACCATACAACATATATATAAACCTATCTTATAATACTTTTATTCATCAACCAGAGTCGGTACTTTTATTCATCAACCAGCGCTGCCGTGAACATCCACTTCACGAGTCGTGTCTCTCTGGAAGAGAACTTGCCGACAGGAAGTTTCAGCATCAGCTTGTTCCACCCCTTCTTCAGGGTGATATCTATCGCCGGACGAGACATGTAATTCTCATTCTTCAACGCAATCTCGTTGGAACGCTCGGTATTCGTATTCTCCCATACAGGAGGCATGATTTCCTTGCCGTTGATCCAGGCACGGCTGCACTTGTAATCCCAGGTACCCTGATGAGGAGCCAGGTCGCTCTCCGAACGGCTGTAGTTCTGGAACTCCAGCGCCAGCTTCGCCTTTCTTTCCTTTGGAGAATAAATCCAGCGGGTGGCGTAAGCGGTGTGGTTCTCCTGCGGATTGGCATAGAAGCCGGGAACCAGCGTGCCCCAGACATGGCGCAGATAGATGCCGTTGCCGATGATCTTACGGGTCTTGTAAGTCTTGCCCTCATACTGATATACGGAATCTTCTTTCTCCTCAGGAGGGAATACCTTGTTCAAATCGCCTCCGTTAGGGAAGGCATCGGTAATCTGCCATTCGCTCTGGGTCTGGCAAACGTATGGGAACGGAACCTCCTTCAACCAGGTTTTCTTCTGCCACAGCAGGCGGTGTTCAAATTCCCTGAATGCAGCCAACTGCTCAGGCTCGTCTTCCCACAGCAGGGTGCCCTTGCCATCAAAATAGCAGTTGCCGCCTCCACGCCAGGCACGTTCTGCCAGGGTGAGCATATATGGATAGAAATTATTCTCAGCCAGGAGCTGAGGGGTATTGTCTATGAAGCGGTCGTTCCAGAAGGCAATGATGCAGCCAGCCAGGTCGTCGCTTCCTTCTGTCTGGTTGTAGATGCGACTGTTGAACATCGCCACCAGGTCGGCGTAGGTGTCGAAGTGGTTAGCGTAGTGGTAACGGCAGTCGATGGCAGGGATGCCTTTCTGTGCCTTTCCACGATAGCTCCAGAGCTGCATCATGTCGATTTCGCCCGGCTTGTAGTTCCAGCCAGGGTTGTAGGAGATGACCTTCTTGCCCTTGTCGCGGATGTATTTCACCATCATCGGAACGAAATCCGGATTGGTGAACTGAACCTCGTCGGTCCCAATATGGAGATAAGGTACGTCGAAAGTAGCACATACCTCATCGATGATATCTTTCAGAATCTGTGTGCCCTGCTCGCTCTGCATATCGGTCTTAAAAGTACGCTCAAAGGCTGCACTGTGGCCCGGCATATCGATTTCAGGAATTAGGAGCACCTGATGCTGCTTGCAGAATTCCACGAGCTGGCGAGCCTCATCCAGGGTATAGAACTTACCCTTCTCACGCTCCATGTTTTCAGGCGCATTGAGCTGCGGATATTTCCTGCATTCCAGTCGCCAAGCCTGGTTTTCGGTGAGATGCCAGTGGAAGACATTGATCTTGTATCTGCTGAGGAGACTGATTTCGCGCTTCAGTTCCTCCACAGGAATATAGCTTCTGCCCACATCGTGCATGAAGCCGCGGATGCGGAAGGCAGGCCAGTCGGTGATGTCACACTGTGGCACCCAAGTCTTTTTGTTTTTAGTGTATTTCAATTGTTCTAGTGTCTGTCGTCCCCAATACATACCCTTTGGGGTGGTAGCTTCCAGAAGGATGCCTTTCCTGGTAACCGATAGATGGTAAGCCTCTTCCTGGAACTTGGCTCCTTCAATCTGGCTCACATATTTCTCCTCCACCGTTAACTCGCCGCTGGATTTCTTGCCGTTGAACTGATACTTCTGAGGCAGAGGCAACAATGAAGAAGGATGATTGGCAGAGATGCCAGCCATGCACCAACATATAGATAGCACAAAAAGCAAGAGTCGATTCATATTTTATTTAGGTTGATTTTGTTGATGATATATGATGATTTACAAAGTTGATTCAAGAGAGAAAAAATTGTAAAGAAGAGAGGGAACGAATCCCTCTCTTCTCACTTTTATAATCAAACAAGATGATGTGTCTTATCGACACTTCCATATACCCTTATTGTTCGTAACCAGGAGTCTGGTGCAACTGGCTGTTCAAGCCAAGAGTATTCTCGTCAATAGGCCACAACAATTTGCTTGCCTGAGCAGAAGTATATTTGGTAACATACTCTGTACCCATCAGACGGAGGTCGTACCAACGCTTACCCTCGAAGAGGAACTCGCGGCATCTCTCCTTCAACACAGCCTCAATGACATTTGCATCGCTGCCTACGAAAGAGTTGTTGGCATAGAATGAAGCGTCTTTTATTTATATTCCTATTTTACTTTTATGCAGGCTTCTTAGTAGCCTGGGTTCTGCTGGTCAGCCAATTCCGCGTCTGAACCCAACAAGCCCTTGTCGAGAGGCCAGAGGAGCAGGTGCTCATCCTGGGTTGTTCCATTCAGTACAGGAACATTTGTCTCTATAAGGTTGCCGTTGATGTCAACCATCCATGGATTTTTGGCTGTGTCAAGACCGAAGCCGAGACATCCCTCTGGCTGGAATACGAAGTGATCCTTCTGCGAACCACCCTTAACGGTGGTCAGACGACGGAGGTTCCACCAGCGCTGGCCCTCAGCTACGAACTCCTTGTCCCACTCACGCATCAGAGCGGTCTCGTTGGCCTTGAAGTCGCCTGCCTTGTAGCCATAAACGTTCTCATCCCAGTTGCTGCCATAAGCACGCTCGCGCACCTTGTTGATGTACTTCATCATGGCTGTGTTGTCGCCAGCATAGTTGGCACATTCAGCGGCATACAGATAAGCCATAGCCAAACGATAGATAGGCATGTCAACAACCATTGTGTAGTATGTGCTGCCGTTAGGTATTGATGGACGGAACTTGCAAACGAATGTACCCGCCAACTTATGCTTGCCATCCTTCGGGTCGAAGTTCTCAAGATACTTGACATTATTGTCGCGCTCTTCCTGTGTGAGGTTCCACTGTGGGTAGAACATATTGATACGTGAGTCGTTCTCGTCAAACTGATAGTAGAGAGAGTTCTTGTAAGTGTAACGGCAAGGACCGAACTTAGTCTTGTCCCAAATCTCTATATTAGCCGACTTGCCAGTCTCCTTATCATACCACTGACCAAAGCGGTTGGCTACACCCTTAACATGTCCCCAGCCTTCCTGGTCCATATTGCTCCAATAGTTGAGGTATGAGGTACCAGTTGTACTTGCCCAAAGCAACATATATGGAGGATTGGTGTAGTAAACACCGTCGTTCTCGCTGCTATAGCACACGCTGAATATCGACTCCTTGTTATGAGGCTTTGTCCACACGCTGTAGAAATCATCCTGCAACTCGAAACCATAGTTGTTTATCACGTTGTTGAAGTAGGTGGCAGCTGTAGCCACATCAGCAGGATTAGCCTGATGGTCGTCTGTGTCAACCTTACCCGACCAAAGATAAACCTCACCGGCAAGCATCTCTGTGGCAGCCTTTGTCCAGTAGTAGTCCTTGCTTGCGCTCTTATATACATAGTCGGTCTGAGCGAAGTACTCCAACGACTTCTGTATGTCATCCTTTATCTGCTTCAATGTCTGTTCAGCAGTACTTCTACCCTTGTAGAGCAGAGTTGCATCATAGTTGCCAAGAATCACATCAGGCTCGATGCGCAATACTACGCCGCCATACATACGATACATTTGGAAATAGTAGAAAGCACGATAGCCGTATGCCATACCGAGCAATCCGTTCTTCACCTTGTCGCTGAGCACGTTGGTATTGTTGCAACGATAGATAAGCTCGTTGATATTAGCAATGAAGCCGTAGTAGCCACCGAAAGTGCTGAACTGCGGATGGTCGGCATCATAAAGGTTCTGTATAGGCTCACTATTTATAATACCTGAGCCGTCGATTGTTGCCATCTCGAACACTCCCGAACGCAACTCACCTGCATTGAACAACACGTTAGAAGCACCAGCGGAACGGAAATGATTTGAAATGGCAGTGATGAATCCTTCAAACTCAGTCTGGCTTCCCCAGAAATTGTTGGCGCTGAAGTTGTCGATAGGCTTATAGTCGAGATTGCAAGATGTGGTCAACATGCTTGCTCCCGTCATAAGGCCAATTGCCAATGTCTTTATATATTTGTTCATATCTTTATCAATATTTAAATATAGTGTATAACCATTGTTTAGAATTTGACATTAAGTCCGAAGAGCAGTGTACGCGGCACGTTATATGTACCACCATTACCAGCTGTGTTACCGTTTGTATAAGTGGTGCGGTCTGGCAATGGGATTGTGCACGACTTGATGTAACCCAAATTCTGTCCTGTAACAGATACTGTCACACCCTGACAAGCCAACTTCTCACAGATGCTCTTTGGCAGAGCGTATGAGAGCTGCAACTCGCGGCAAGCCAAATAGCTACCGTTCTGTGTAAAGAACGAGTTGGTACGGATGTAGTTGTCAGTACCGAACTGCGAAGCCCATACCACGCGAGGATACTTGGCACCGGGGTTGTCTGGTGTCCATGTGTTGCGTACGTCGTCGTTGAATGCCATTGCACCCTGGCCCTCGCCAAGCCAGAAGGCTATGTTAGAGTCATACACCTGGAAGTCGAAGCCCATATCGAAGCGTGCATAGAGCGACAGACCCTTCCATGTCAATGTGGTGTTGAAACCACCTGTCCACTTCGGAGTAAGGTTACCGAGCACCTTGCGGTCCTTTGACTCAACCCAGTTATCGCCGTTGCGATCCTCATAGATGAAGTCACCAGGCATAAGCTGCACAATGTTCTTGTAGCCTGCAGCCAAAAGACGCTGACGACCAGCCTCATTGGCATATACTCCAGCACCATTGGTTGTACCTGTATCAACATAATCACCAAGAGCATCAATATCAGCCTGCGAACGTGCCATCTTAACAACGCCGTAACCTACGAAACTGCCCGGAGTCTGACCTTCCTGATAGCCGCCTACATAGTGGGTCTCGTTGCCATTGCCTGTGTACACCTCTGAACCGCCTTGACGGTTGTTCTTCAAACCGTTCTCAGGCAACTTCACGATGGTGTTCTTGTTGTAGGTGATGTTGGCATTCAATGTCCACTGGAAATCACGTGTGCGCAACAATGTTCCCTGGAAGTCAAGCTCAACACCTGCATTGCGATACTGTCCGTTGTTGTATGTGACGGTAGAGAAGCCGGTTGTTCGTGGCAACGACAGAGCTGAATACTTGTCCATTGTCAGACGATTGTAGTAAGTCATACCGAGGTTGAAACGGTTGTTGAGAAAACCGAGGTCAAGACCTACTTCAGCTGTACGTGTCTTCTCCCACTTCAAGTTCGGGTTAGGCAGTGTGCTTATGCGGTAGCCATACGCACCGTCATACTTGTAGGCACTATATGCACCCTGAAGAGTGTAGTAGCCAAGGTATGAGCTGTTGATAGTGGCGTTCATACCGTAAGAAGCACGCAACTTACCATAGGTGATGATGTTCTCCAAACCAAGTTTGTTCCAGAAGTTCTCCTTGCTGAACACCCAACCGCCTGACACACCAGGGAATGTACCCCACTTGTTATTAACCAGTCGTGAGTAACCGTCGGCACGGAATGTAGCAGCAAAGAGATACTTGTCCATATAGTCGTACTCTGCACGGCCGAAATATGACATGATAGCCTCTTCGTTGTGCCACGAACTCATACTGCGTGACTGAACATCAGCATCGTTCTGAGTAAGACCAAGGCCTGGGAAGTAGCCTGTAGGAGCATTATAACCACTTGCGTTGAATCCACGATAGCGACGCTTGTAGAACTCGGTACCTGCCATAACGTTTACAGTATGCTTCTCAGCGAACACACGGTTGAAGTTAGCTACAAGGTTGTAAGTCTGGTCGAAATAACGTAAGAACTGAGCACTTGTATTATAGCTACGGCTCACGCCATTGTTGCCGTCAGGATTTACAGCACCAGCCTGACTTGTGATGTACTTGTGGTTGAACGACTCATCATACTGCTCGTTGTAGAACCAGCTCATAGTACCCTTCAATGTAAGTCCTGGCAAAAGCGTAGCGGTAAGCGACTGTGTCATAGAGAACTTGTCGCTCTGATAGTCACGGTCGAAGTTGCCCTTGTTTACGTTGACGTTGATTGTAGGATTATTTGTACCATACAATTCGTTGCCATCCTCATCACGATAACGTACAAACTTGTAAGCCATAGCACGGTTCATGAAGTATGTAGTGTTAAGAGAAGGATCGTCATTCAGCCAGTTGGCACGGGTGTAGTTGAACACTGAGTTCGACTCCAACCACTTTGTAATCTTATAGCTGCCTGTCAACGCAAAGTTATAGCGCTTGTAGAATGTGCCCTTGATGAAACCATCGGCATCATACAGACCAAGGCTGGCGTAGTAGCGGCCACGGTCATTGCCACCCGAGATGCTTGCATTATAGTCCTGAGTAATGTAAGGAGAACGTCCGTTAACTTCCAGCGGGTCGATGTTGCGATAGAGTATGTAGTTGTCGCTTACAGGGTCAAGCATCTCGCTCCATCCCTTCTGCAAGAGATAAGCGTTGTCGTCGGTCTTGCGCAGAATGTTGTACGACTGTCCCTGCGACAACTCTGTACGGCCAATACCACCGGGAGTATTTGTACCATAAAGGTTTGAGTTATAGTTGGCTGCATACTTACCGCCAGGCAATGTCCATTCACAGTTCTGTGTAGCAAGACGATAATAATAGAGGTAATCCTCATCCGAGCACATATTATAGCCAAGGTTGTAATAGTTCAAGCCCACCTTGGCGTTGAATGTCACATTAGCCTTGCCACTCTTACCCTGCTTTGTGGTAATCATAATAACACCATTACCAGCACGGGCACCATAAAGAGCAGTGGCACCAGCATCCTTCATCACGTCCATCGACTCGATGTCGTTGGGGTTGATATCAGACAATGAACTACGGATTACGCCGTCTACAATAATAAGAGGTTCGTTCGAACCACCGTCGTAATTAGAACCACCACGGATGGTGATAGAAGGAGTTGCAGCAGGACTACCTGAAGTGATGTCCACCTTAACACCCGATACAGCACCAGCAAGAGCCTGGGCAGGGTTGGCGTTGGCACCTACAGTGAGGGTTTTCTCACTAACCTTGGCGATAGAGTTGGTTACCTTGGTGCGCTTCTGAGCTACACCATAACCCATTACCACAACTTCGTCAAGTGCCTTGGCATCTTCCTTAAGAGTAATAGTCAACGGAGTGCCGTTGAACTTCACCTGCTGTGGAGTATATCCTATATAAGAAATTACGAGTGTTGATCCCTTTTCAACATTAGCAAGGGTAAATTTACCGTCAATGTCGGTGACGGTTCCAAGTTTTGTGCCTACGACACGTACGCTGGCACCAATAATGGTCTCGCCCGTATTATCGAGCACTACACCAGTGCAAGTAACACCAGCAGGGGGGGGGGTAATAAATTCACAACTGCTGGATTGCCGGCAGTTGTAGCAAATGTGCCGAGTGGAGATACAGTAACAGCTATCGCCACAAATCCGAGTTTAAAGTTAATATTTTTCATATTGTTCTGTTTACACATGTTTAGATTTTAATCACACCATTACTGGGCACTGGTGGTAAATTCCTTCCAGTAAATCTGCGCACTGCTGAAGCCACTCTTTGCACTTGGAATGGCCTGGGTAGAAATGACATACTGTGTGTTGGGTGTCAGACCGCTGAAAGTACACTTGCATGTACGATAGTCGAGCTTCTTCTCCTCAACCATGTCACCAACGTTGGCACGTGTACCCTTGTAGAGCTTAATTACGTAGCCATCGCAATTGTCATTAGGAACCAAAGTCCAAATAGGTGTCACCTCCGTAGCGGTGTACTGACATGAGTTGATAGCAACTGGGCCCATCACGCTCTCGTCTTCGTCACTGCACGAAACCAACATCATCGACGATACTGAAATACATAACAGCATCATCAAAAGGTGCTTGATTTTGATTTTCATAAGTCGTAAAATTATAATTAATTAGTTAATATTATTTATATCTATTATTTGTTATCTGCTCAACGCTCAGGTCATAGAATCGGATGTCGTAATAGTCATCTGTCTGTGTCTTCGGATTCTTAAAGGCATTCTCCTCCAGAAGGAAGTAGATGCTGCCATCCTTGCCCTGAACCATGGTAGAATAGGCTGAAGTGGTATTGCTCAGCTGATAGCAGCCTTCCCAGTTCTTGGCAATCGCCTCTGGGGTAGCGTAATCAGCAGGAGTCTCCAATGCCTTGTAGTAGATACCTACGTTGTTACGGCCTGGACCTACCGGAACACTCTGAAGCAACAGCTTTACCTTCTTGCCATTCTTCTTGGCATCCACTATGAGAACCTCGCCATTGCAAGAGTTCTTGTGAGCAGCAACACCCATATTCTTGGCATCAGAAGCTATTACCTTGCCCCAAGAGCCTGTGGCAGTCTTCTTATCCTCATAAGTATAGATGTTGATGTGGCGTCCGCCCATCGCACGACTGCTGAGCAATACATTGCCGTTTGGCAATTCCTCGATCTTAGCCTCATCTCCGTGAGGAGCAGCCTCAGCTACATTCTTGCCCAAAACACTCCAAGTCTGACCGAAGTCATCGCTATAGAGAATGCGGTTACCGCTGCGGGTACACAACACGGTATAGACACGATAATACTTGCCTACCTTGATCTGCTTACTCTGACAGATTCTACCACTGGTAAAGAAGGCTGATTCCACTTCTGGGATGAGGTCGTAAATCTGCTTGGTCACTTCCTCGCCATACCATGTCTTACCCTCGTCGTCGCTATAGTATCTACCCATCATCAGGAGATTGCCACGCTTTGACTCCCAATAGCCGATGCCGCCCGATGCACACATCAGGAGGATTCTGCCACTCTTCTTATCTACTACGACAGCCGCATCGCCATGGGCGCAGTCGAAACTGGTAGCAATACCGCTTCCGCCCTTAGCCACCATCTGCTCAGGAGAGCTCCAGGTAGCGCCCTTGTCCATACTGGTCTTCATCACGATGTCGAGATGACGGCCGCCACCGATATCTCTGTTGTGATAACGATGATCGGTAAATGCAATCAACTTACCCGACTTGCACTCTACGATGGCAGGAATACGATACTGTGCATCCTTGTTAGAGAAGACGGTGATGCCACCCTGAGCGTTCACAGCCTGTGTCTCAACAGCCATAGCAGGGGTTGCAGCAGCAACCTGTGCAGGCATCATCAGGGAAATACCCATAGTAGCAAGACACAATGCCTTGCTTATATTTGCTGAAAAAATCATATTTTTACTATTTAGATTTTCTATTACTTATATTTAATACAAATCAGATACTGTATCAGCCTGAGAGAACTGATAGAGGAATTCTACATATTCACGAACAACGGCTGCTGCAAACATCTTGCCCTTTTCGGCTGTAGCCAAAGCTGGATTTCCGATACCGGTATCCGTTGATACCATCGACCAGTTGCGAGGAATCCAGACCTTTCCGCTATTCAATGCAGGAATCCTGAAACCCTTAGCTGCACCATCGCCAGCTTCTTCCAAGTTCACCAACTCAGGATGATAATGCATCATCACAGAAGTCTCCACTTCATCAGCATGATCACCAGGCTGTTCGAAGAAATCTTTTGGATTGCTCATCTTGAACCACTCACTGGAAGCAATGATGAAATCAGGAAAATCCACAGCCAGATCACGAATCATGTTCTTGAAGGTGTTTCCTCCATGACCATTCACGATGAGGAGTTTCATGATTCCCTGATGCTGCAACGCTTCTACGATATCCTGCAGAATTGCTTTCTGAGTCTCATATCGGTAATGGATACAGAAAGCCACATCACGCTGTCCGGGATTCTGGGCACCCATAGCCACAGGAGGAAGTACCATGCAATTCACACCTTTGTCGGCAGCAAGCTGTACGGCAGCATCCACTGCGATACTATGTGATAAGATACAATCAGTAAGATATGGCAGATGCAGGTTATGAGGCTCTGTTGCTCCCCATGGCAGGATCGCCATCTGATACTGATTGTTTCTTACGGTGCCCAGATTCGATATACACAAATCTAAGTTCTTGTTCATACTTTTATTCTTTGTTCAAAATCTCCTGACACAGAGAGTATGCCTTGATCATCATTCTCGGAATATGGAAAGGTCCCTTGAAGAGATTACCCTTGGCAGGCTGTGCCACGGTACCGTCTCTGTGAAGATAACCATACCACTCGCCGAACTCTGTATCCGGGAAGTGGGCATAGGTCCACTCGCTGATGCGCTGATGCTTGTAGATATACTCGTCATCACCTGTAACCAGATAAGCATAGAGAGAAGCGATGATGGTTTCGGTCTGTGGCCACCAGAACTTCATATCCTGTGAATAATCCTGTACAGGAAGATTCCTGCAGTCTCTGAAGTTGATGATGCCGCCATACTGCTTGTCCCATCCCCAGTCCCAAGACCAGTCGAAGATCTGCAGCGCCATATCGGTTAACTCCTTGTCCCAACCTCTCTGCTTAGCTACATCCAGGACAAACCAGGAGGTTTCGATGCAATGACCAGGGTTGATGGTGCGACCCATACAGGTATCCACAAACTCACCGTTCATTCCTACGGTCTCCAGGAGACACTTGAACTCTGGGTGGATGAAGTACTTCTTCAACTTGGCAATCGACTCATCAATCTGCTCGGTGAGCTTAGGATCGTTGATGACCTTGCGGATGCAGGAAGCTACGTTGATGAGAATCATGATGATGCTGTGGCTCTGCAACTGGACAGATTCCTCAAACTTTGGAGCCAGGATACCTGGAGTAGTGAGGAAACGCTGTGTATCCTTGAAAATCTGGAGGGCACGCTCTGCATATTTCTGCTCGCCGGTAGCCAAAGCATACTCCGACATCGCAATAGCTGCGAAAGTCTCAGAGAACACATAGCGACGCATGCGCAATGGCTTGCCTTCGGCTGTAACAGAGAAGTACATTCTGCCATTCTCGTCGAAACAATGGCTTTCGATGAAGTCGAGGGTGCTCTTCGCTGCCTCCAGCCACATCGGGTTCTTCTCTACATTATTATATGCATAGGCGCATATAAAGGCGAATCTACCCTGAAACCACACAGACTTGGTGGTATCGATCAGACTTCCATCTCTGTCAAGACAAGTGTAAACACCACCGTTTACCTTATCCCATCCATGCTCCATCCAGAATGGCATGATGTTCTCTGTGAGATCAGTCTTGTAGGATTCAGCCCACTGTTTAATATATTCTTTTATATTCATTCTTACTGGTTCTTGTGGATATTACTTAAAACTGATTGCAACGCTCGAAGAAGTGGATAGCTTCCAACTCTTTCTTCATAGCCTGCTCTTCCTCATCGGTCATGTTGCGGAATGGAGTACGGTTTGGACCCAGATCGAAGCCCATCAGCTTCATGATACGCTTACCGCCAACGATGTTACCACGGTAGTGGCAGATGACGTTGATAACCTCCTGAGCGAAGTTCTGCTTCTCACGGGCTGTCTCGATGTCGCCGTTCTTCCAAGCCTCGATGATGCCTACCAACTCCTTACCATTGTAGTTGGTTGTACCACCGATACCACCCTGGGCACCGCCCTGAGCCAGGCTAGGGAGAATGGTTTCATCCTGACCGTGGAGCATATCGTACTTACCGTTCTTGTAGAGACGGCACTGGTTGTACTCATACAAGCTCTCGAAGGTATATTTGATACCAGCGAAGTTAGGAATGCGTCCATCTACAGCCTTCAACAGATCGAGCATTGGCAGGTAAGCGCCATTGAATGCAGGAATATGATAGTAGTAGAAAGGAAGCTCAGGAGCAGCAGAAGCAATCTCCTCGCAATACTTCACCAGTTCCTCGATGCGGCCGATATGTGGGAATGGAGGAGCCATTGAACCGATACCCCAAACACCCAACTTCTGCGCGTGCTCAGCCAAGCGACGGCTCTCACGGAGGCAGCAGCTGCCTACATGAACGATAATTTTGAAGTCCTTAGGAGCCACTGCAACCCATCGCTCAGCAAGGAGCATTCTCTCCTCGGTGGTCAACATATAGCCCTCGCCTGAAGAACCATTGATAAACACACCCTTCAGACCGTTCTTCTGAAGCATCTTGGCATAAGCCTCGATAGGTTCCAAGTTCACATCACCGTTAGCATAAAAAGGAGTAAACGGTGCATCGATAAGTCCAATGATTTTTTCCATAATTATATATATATTAATGTAAGTTAGTTAAAATTTCCGTTTTCTTTTTTATTCCAAGTTATCTGTCTTTGGCTTCAAGCAAACCAGCTGAAGTGTCAGCGCTGCGATAACCACCACGCCCAATACGGCAAAGGCCAAGCCCAGATTACCGCCATCAGAGAACTTACCCATTACCTGGGTAACCATGGCTCCGGCAAACACGCCCACCATATTCATGATACCATAGGCTGTTGCTCTATATTTTGCCGATATAATCTGGCAGAGGATTGGCATATTGTTGGCATCAAACATACCGTAACCGATACCGAAGAGCAAGCCAGCTCCCACTACCGCTACCACACTGTGGCCGAAGCCCAGGAGGAAGAGAGCAGGAATCGTCATTCCCAGACCGATGGCACTGGTATAAACGCGGCCACGGATGTTCTTGTGAACCCATTTATCGGAAAGTACACCGCCAAAGAGCACACCAAACAATGAGGACACCGCGATGGTGATAGTTGACATCGGACCAGCCTCAGACATAGGTACACCCAGATTCTCTGCAAACAAAGTTGGAAGCCAGTTCTTGGTAGCCCAACCTGGAAGAGAAGGAACTGCGAAATAGAAGAGAATCACCCAGAATGCCCAAGTAGAAAGCACAACTGATAAGCCTTGGAACAATCCGCCCTTCGCAGGCTTTTCCTGCTGAGCCACAGGCATATTCGCAGTATCCTTGTCTTTATCGTGCAACAACAGAAGCAATACGACAGAATAAGCGATTCCGAGAATACCGAACCAGTGGAAAGTGGTGTGCCAGGAGAAGGCTGCTGCTACGGTAGCACCAAATCCTCCGATAGCCTGACCTACATACAAACCGGTCATATGAACACCAATGGCCAGAGATCTTGACTTCCCTTCATGCCAGTCGGCAATGAGAGACAAGGCAGAAGGGATATAAAGCGCCTCACTGATACCCATCAACGCTCTCAACATGTAAAGTTGATCAAAACTGGAGGCATATCCCATCAGATAGGTCACCAGAGACCAGACAAAGAGACTTCCTACTACTAATTTCTTTCGACTGACTCTATCAGCTACGATACCGGCAAAGGGACTCACAATACCATAGATCCAAAGGAAGACAGCCATCAAAGCACCAAAGGCTTCAGCCTGCTGCAATTCCACGATGTCAACCTTCATGGCAGCCTGCATAGTGGAAAGCATCTGACGATCCATATAGTTGAGAAGAGCAACCACCCAGAGGAGCGCTACAACTAACCAGGGATAAAACTTTTTATTTTTCATTTCGATTGTTAGTTTTGTTATTCGGGTGCAAATTTACAACTTATTTTAATACCAGCCAAATTTTAATGAATCAATTTTCGTTATTCAAGTTAAATAAATTAGTTTATTTATTTATTCTTACGTTTCACTCCCCTATACCTTATTATATATATAAAAGGACGGTAGATACCCTATCTTTTCTTCAAGCTTTTTAAAAAGCTAGAAATCACGGGCTCAAATAGTTAAATCATCCCCTAAAAAAGGGGGAAAACAAAGTTAATTCTAATAATTTAGATTAATTAACTCACAAACATTTAAAAAACGGATTTATTTATTTATCTTTGCAGCGTAAAAACTTAAACAAGAAATATCTGTATGGCAAAAAGCATCATACCTCACACTAAATGGTCTGCCTCTAAGACAGCTCTTTTGAACTTGCTCATAGAACATGGAGGGCAAACTATCGCCGAACTATCCAGTAGTTTGGGGGTAAGTGTGCCATATACTACCAAGACTCTGAACGAGCTCATTGAGGATGGCTTGATTGAGGTAACAGGCAAGAAAGACAATTACTCGAAGAGAGCGCCAAAGATTTATGACCTCATCGCAACATCCGGATATTTTCTCGGCATAGATACAGGAAAGCAAAGTCTCACCTTCGGCATCTGTGATTTTTGTGGTAACATGGTGGCAGAACCCGAACTGATACACTTTGACTATCAGGACACGCCGACATGCTTCGACCGTTTCATCACCCTCATCAACGAATACATTCAGAGATTACGTATCGAGAGAGGCCTGATCAAAAAGGCTTGCATGAGTATCGGTGGACGAGTGAATCCGGAGATAGGCTGTGCCTATAATTATTTCACCTGCACGGAAATGCCACTAGCTGAAGTACTGGCCGAAAAACTCAACCTGCCTTTCTGCATCGACAACGATACCCGATGCATGACTTACGGCGAATATCTGAAAGGTGTCTGCAAGGGATTGAGAAACATCATCTTCGTGAACATCAGCTGGGGCATCGGCATCGGTATCATCTTCGACGGCAAGCTCTATCTCGGAAAATCGGGCTTCTCGGGTGAAATCGGACACATGCACATCTATAACAATGACATCATCTGCCATTGTGGAAAAACAGGTTGTATGGAAACTGAAACATCAGGCTCAGCATTGCTGCGCAAGATGAAAGAGGCACTGGAGAACGGCGGAACATCCGTGCTATCCGACAAGGTGAAGAACCAGCATCAGGAACTCACCCTACAGGATATCCTCGACGCCATCAAAAAAGAGGATGTGCTCAGCATTGAAACCCTGCAGAAGGTGGCAGTGGAACTGGGAACCAATCTCGCCGGCATCATCAACATCTTCAATCCGGAGATGCTGGTCATCGGAGGAGACCTCTCGGTGACAGGTGCTTATCTTACCCAACCTATCTGTATGGGCATCAAAAAGTTCTCGCTCAACATGGTAAATGAGGATTCACTGATTGCCGCATCCACCCTGAAAGAGCATGCAGGACTGATAGGCGCCTGCCTCATGGCAAGGAGTAAGTACCTGAACAATTAATAGATTAAGAATACATTATTAATATATAAGAATACATTAACTAAATAAACATATATCAACTATGCGTGTAATTATCGAAAAGAATTACGATGAGTTGGCTCGCTGGGCAGCTCGTCACGTTGTGGAGACCATCAAGGCGTTCCAACCAACAGCAGAGAAACCATTCGTATTGGGTTTGCCAACAGGTTCATCACCTATTGGTATGTATGCAGAAATCGTAAAGGCTGTCAAGGCTGGTGAGGTTTCTTTCAAGCATGTACTCACTTTCAACATGGACGAATACGTAGGTTTGCCAGAGTCTCATCCAGAGAGCTACCATTCATTCATGGCTCACAACCTCTTCGACCACATCGATTGCCCTAAGGAGAATATCCACATTCTCAATGGTAACGCAGAGGATCTCGAGGCTGAGTGCGCCCACTACGAGGAGATGATTGCAGAAGCAGGTGGTATCGACCTCTTCATCGGTGGTATCGGCCCTGATGGTCACATTGCTTTCAATGAGCCATTCTCTTCTCTCAACTCTCGCACTCGTGTGAAGACTCTGACTACTGATACCCGCATCGCTAACTCTCGTTTCTTCGGTGGCGATATGAACGCAGTGCCAGCTACAGCCCTCACAGTAGGTGTGGGTACCGTTATGGCAGCTAGAGAGGTGATGATTCTCTGCAATGGTCACAACAAGGCTCGTGCCCTCCAGGCAGCTATCGAAGGTCCTGTAACTCAGGCTTGGACTATCAGTGCACTGCAGACTCACCAGCACGGTATCATCGTTTGCGATGAGAGCGCTACAGACGAGTTGAAGGTAAGCACCTACAAGTACTTCAAGGACATAGAGAAAGACAACTTGTAAAAAAACAAAGTAATAACTATAAAGACAAGAAACTATGAGACTAAATCTTAGTTCAGAAATTGTACTCAATAAGGTACCATTGGCATACTACAAACCAAAGACTACAGTAGAGTACTCAGAGATCTCCAGAATGGAGAAAATTCACACCGACATCTTCGCCTCTTCCATGGAGGGTGCAGCTCATGTAGCTGACCAAGTAGAGAAGGAAATCAAGGCAGCTCAGCACGAGGGCAGATATTACGTGATGGCATTGGGCACAGGCTTGTCGCTCACACCTATCTACAAGGAATTGCAGAAAAGATGCGAGGCTAAGCAGCTCAGTTTCAGAAACGTGGTGGTATTCAATGCTTACGAGTACTATCCAGTACAGAAGGAAAGCTCTCTGAAGAGCATCAACCAGTTGAAGGAGCGTTTCCTCGACCATGTTGATATCGATCCACAGAACATCTTCACATTAGATGGCAGCGTGGCACAGGACGCAGTGCAGGATACCTGTCACCTCTATGAGAAGCGCATCAAGACCTTCGGCGGTCTCGACATCGCTCTCCTCGGTATCGGAAGAATGGGTAATATCGCTGCCAACGAGCCAGGCTCTGGCATCCAGTCTATTACCCGTCTGATCCTCATCGGCAATACTTCCCGCGAGGAAATGGAGAACAGCTTCGGCACCAACGAGCAGGTTCCTCCTTGCTCTCTCACCATGGGTATCGCTACCCTGCTCTCTGCCAAGAGTGTTTACCTCACAGCATGGGGCGACGAGAAGGCTGACATCATGCAGAAGGTAGTAGAAGGAAACATCACTGACACATTGCCAGCCAGCTTCCTCCAGACTCATCCTAATGCAAACGTGATTCTCGACCTGAGCGCTGCTTCTAATCTGACACGTATCAAGCATCCTTGGCTTGTAACAAACTGCGAGTGGACAGATAAGTTGGTACGCAGTGCATTGGTATGGCTCTGCCAGAAGTTGCACAAGCCTATTCTGAAGCTGACCAATAAGGACTACAACGAGAATGGTTTGAGCGAACTCTTGGCTCTCTACGGCTCAGCATACAATGCAAATATCAAGATATTCAACGACTTGCAGCATACTATCACAGGTTGGCCAGGCGGTAAGCCAAATGCTGACGACACTTATCGTCCAGAGCGTGCGAAACCATTCCCTAAGAGAGTGATCGTATTCTCTCCACACCCAGACGATGACGTAATCTCTATGGGTGGTACTATCCGCCGATTGGTACAGCAGAAGCACGAGGTACATGTTGCTTACGAGACATCCGGTAATATCGCAGTAGGCGACGAGGAGGTTACAAGATTCATGCACTTCATCAATGGTTTCAACCAGATCTTCGCAGACTCTAAGGATAGCGTGATCTCGAAGAAATACCAGGAGATCAAGGAGTTCTTCGCACACAAGAAGGAGAGCGACTTCGATACCCGTGACATTCTGACCATCAAGGGTCTGATTCGTCGTGGCGAGGCTCGTACAGCTTGTACTTTCAACGAGATTCCTCTGAACCGCGTTCACTTCCTTGACTTGCCATTCTATGAGAGCGGTAAAATTGAGAAGTTGCCTATGACAGAGAAGGATGTTGATATTGTTAGAGCATTGTTGCAGGAGGTGAAGCCTCATCAGATCTATGTGGCTGGTGACTTGGCTGACCCACACGGAACTCACAAGAAGTGTACCGACGCTGTTCTCGCTGCCATCGATGAGGAGAAGAAGGCTGGCGCAGAGTGGTTGAAGGACTGCCGCATCTGGATGTACCGTGGCGCTTGGGCAGAATGGGAGATTGAGAACATCGAGATGTGTGTTCCATTGAGCCCTGAGGAGTTGAGAGCAAAGCGTAACTCTATCCTCAAGCACCAGTCACAGATGGAGAGTGCTCCATTCCTGGGTAACGACGAGCGCCTCTTCTGGCAGCGTGCAGAAGACCGCAACCGTGGCACCGCCCAGCTCTATGATGAGTTAGGTCTGGCGTGCTACGAGGCTATGGAAGCATTTGTGGAATACGTCCCTCTCTAAGCCTTCCATCGCATACTCAAGTTGATATAAAAATAGACATTCATACTCTAACCAATATCAACTATTCATTTGACAAAACTAATTGTACGAGAATAATTAGTTTGTGCCCTCCTGCCGAAAAGACAGGAGGGCATTTTTTATATAATAACTTGGAAATTCGTCAGAAATATCGTACCTTTGCAAGCAAAAAGCAAAACAAACGACATGAAAAAGAATCAAAATGCCACTTTTGACGAGAATTATCCTTGCCATTCTGCTGGGCGTCATCTTCGGCAATTTCTTCAATGAAGCAGCCGTCAGAGCGTTCCTCACCTTCAACGGCATCTTCAGCCAGTTTCTTGGCTTTATGATACCGCTCATCATCATCGGTCTCGTAACACCAGCCATTGCCGACATCGGTCATGGAGCGGGAAAACTTCTTCTTGCCACCGTGGGCATCGCCTTCGCCGACACCATTCTGGCTGGTCTGCTAGCCTATGGCACAGGTTCGGCTCTCTTCCCTCACATGATTGCCAACTCGGCCCATGTGGCAGTAGATAAAGCGGAAGAACTCAAACCGTTCTTCGAAATCAAGATACCTGCCATGGTAGATGTGATGAGTACCCTCGTATTCTCCTTCATCGCCGGATTCACCATTCCGCTCTGTGCCACCATCCATCTCTCGGGTTCGATGATGAAGATTACCTGCTGTGCGCTTACCATCTGTCTCATCAATGGTCTGCCTTGCAATCTGCCCCTCTTCCTCAACTTCATCTTCGTGCTCGCCATCTGTATGGTAGCAGCTCCGGGAGTACCGGGAGGAGCCGTCATGGCAGCGCTCGGTCCGCTAGCTTCAGTTTTGGGTTTCAATGCCGATATGCAGGCGCTTATGATAGCCCTTTATATTGCGATGGACAGTTTCGGAACCGCCTGCAATGTAACAGGCGATGGCGCCATTGCCGTTGTCGTGGATAAGATATTCAGAAAGGACAAATAAGAGATAAAAAAGGTGTGTCATGGAGTTATGACACACCTTTTTTCAAAAATATTATGTAGCAACAAGAATTTTAGCATGGAATAACCTTCCAAGATTCTATACTCCTCCTGTTAGCAGAAAAATTGATTCCTACCTTATATACTTTTCTGCCATCCTCAGCAAAAGCAGCAGCATAATCTTTCAGGTTGATTTGCAGCATGGCAACATCAGCACTCTGCCCATATTTCAACTCAAACACATAGATGCTCTTCTTCGTGAAAAGCAACATATCTATACGACCATCTGCCGTAGGAACTTCGGCACGGACATCAGCTCCCAACATCAACAAACAGGTATAGAACACAGCCTGGTAATGACGCTCATTGTTATTGACCAATGTATATGGAAACTTCTTATAGAAAGTCTGCAGATGAGGAATAAATGCCTCCATATCATCATGCTCAACCAAACATTTATAGTAAGCCGCATACAAAGCATCCTTTTCACCCAAACTATCCGGCGCATAATAACGGAACAGACTATTTGAAAATCCCGTTTTCACCTCAGTATTAGGAAAGCCGAGCTTGAAGATTTTACCGCGGTGATTATACGCTTTTATTGTGAGATAACCACTCTGATAAAGCACAGGCACGGGGTCGATAATCTTCTCTGTAGGTGTATCAAAACGATCTGCCGTTGCCGTTATATCATCAAGTTCCAACATATCCAAATGTTTCTCCTGCAAAAGCTCTATAAGGAAAGTAGGAGTACCCGTAGAGAACCAATAATCATCAAATTCATTACTAGCCAATGTATTAAATAGGCTATAAGGATTATACACATCCTCACCACGCCCACTGAAATGATAACCATCATAAAGATGCTGAAGCTCAGACAAAGCCTCATCATATGTCATTTCATTTTCTGTTGCCAGTTCACGGATGTCAGCCTCAAAAATTGCCACCAGTTCCTTCCTGCTGATTCCACAAATATCACTATATTTATCTAACATACTGATATTCGTAATGTTATTAAGCTCACTAAAGATGCTCAACTGGCTAAATTTAGAAATACCCGTAAGAAAGACAAAGCGCAAATGTCTCTCTTCACCCTTTAATGGACTAAACAGATTTCGCATTGCATTACGAATATGTTCCTGCAAATCCGAATTCTTCATCGAATCGTGCATAGGAGCATCATATTCATCGATAAGTACTACAGCCTCCCTGCCTGTTTGAGCATAAGCAGCCTTAATAATATTCTGCAATCTCACATTATATGCTTTCTCATATTCCACATGGAGAGAATATTTTGCTTCGTAATCAGCAAGAAGACTGTCGAGAGTGGCATGTAAGGAAGCCATATCGTAAAACTTACACTTACTGATATCCAAATGGATAACAGGATAGCTAAACCATTCATGCTCCAAGTGCTCCATCGCTAATCCTTCGAAGAGTTCCCGTTTTCCTTCGAAATAGGCCTGAAGCATAGTAACAAGCAGAGACTTTCCAAATCGTCTTGGACGATTCAGAAAGCAATACTTATTCTCATGAACCATCTGGTAGGCAAGAGCTGTCTTGTCCACATACACATAGTTTCCCTTAACAATATTCTCGAAAGTCTGTATTCCGAGAGGATATTTTCTACCTTTCATAAGCTCATATTATTAAAAGCGAAGCGCCAGTTTATCATCCTACTTCATTTTACTAGAAGACATGAATGACTTGCTGGTTGCAAAGATAATGATTATTTTTGAAACAAAAGAAGATTGATACTTAATATTTTATCAAATAAAGGAGAAAAGCGGATATAATTAGGGTGCGCCATGAACTTATGGCGCACCCTAGTTTTTAAAAGATCTTAAAAATTTAGAACTTTATCCAGGTCAGCTTCTTCCATATTCCCTCGAAAGGACCATGGGAATGATACTTGAGCCAGAGGTTGGAGAAGAGACATTGTACTACCACCATGGCAATACCCACAAAGAAGGCATAGGTGATGCCAAGCTTCGTCTGGAGATTGAAGCCATAATAAGCAAACAGTCCACAACCGATGATAGACTGGAGGAAATAGTTAGTCAGACTCATCTTACCAAACTGGCGCAGGAACGACAATCCCTTTCTGAACCATTCCTTTCCGTACCACAACAATACGAATCCTGATACTACAAACGAGAGGATGAAGAAGTTGTAAATAGGATAAAGCCAATTGTTCCATGTCTCCATGTGGCGCACATCAGCGATGCCGCCCACGATCAATACCAGGATGGAAACCACCAGCACCTTCTTCCACAAAGCCAGGTTGTTGTTCTCATTGTAGAACCAACGCTTTCTGCCCACCAGCATTCCGAGTATGAAGAGACAGATGGTCTGCGTATGTCTTCCCTTCATCATGCACCAGTAATAGGTAGCCACCTGTCCGTATCGCAGATTACCGTAGGCATTCTCCAGGAAGGTGCCGTGCTGATGACCATGATACATATTTCCATACACCTCACTCAACGACGATGCATCTACCTGCCATCCGGTAATGAGGGAATAGATTTCTATCGGTTGGATAAAGAGGAAGGCAACCACCCACCAAAGCCATTTGGTAGGAAGATAACTCAATGGGATGAGAACCAGTCCATAGATGGCATAGGAGAAGAGGATGTCGCCATCAAAGAAGGCGGTGTTCACGATACCAAGCATTGCCAGCAGGAACATTCGCCAGGCGAATCTACCCGAAAAGCAATTGCCCCGCTGCTGCTGGTTGTCATTCATGATAAAGAAGCTCAATCCGAAGAGCAGGGCAAAGATGCCATACATCTTTCCCGACAACAGCAAAGCCAGCACATCTGCCATCCAATCATCACACCCCAGTGTATAAGCATGCGCTATGCTTCCATCGTACATATTGAAATGCTCCACGGAATGATAGAGAATAATACCTGCTACGGCCAATCCTCGCAAGGCATCAGCCACGTCAATACGACTGTTTTTCAGTCCTAATGTCTTATAAAAATTCATTTTGATATTGTATGTTAGTTATTATGAGTTGGCAAAGGTATAACATTTTATTGGAAAAAGCGAATAAACACCAATGTATAACAAATATTAAGTTTTAACAGAAAAAGAGAAAAGTCAGCCTTTTCCTTGGTTATTCGTCAGAAAAAGTGCGGAGAATTGTCGATTATTCGTTAGAAAAAGTGTGGAGTTCTACAGATATTCGTTAGAAAAAGTGTGGAGTTCATGCAATTATTCATCAGAAAAAATGCAAATTAGCACAAAATTATTTAACGAATAAAAGCTTCGATTCTGACCTTTCCGTCAGAATCGAAGTGCAAGCCAATCATCGAACTTCACGTTCTGGAAGGTGTGGATGCCCAGTTTCTCGGCAGCCTCACAGTTTTCCTTCAGATCATCGATGAAGAGAGTTTCGTCGGGATTGATATTCGCCAGTTTGATTACCTCCTCATAGATGCGGGCATTAGGCTTCGCCAGATGCATTTTCTGAGAGAGGAAGCACTGCTCGAAATAATCCTCCACCCCATGGTTCTGATAAGGGAAGAGATGCTCCACGCAATAATCCCAATGTATATCAATGGTATTGCTCAGGAGGAAAAGACGATAGCCAGCCTTCTTCAACTGCAGGAGTCGCTCCTTCTTCTCATCAGGAATCTCCACCAGCATCTTGTTGGCAGCATCAATGATCTCTTCATTCGTCACATCAGTCCCTGTCAACTTACGAGCCGCATCACAGAACTCTTCGGTGGTAATCATTCCCACACCCAGCTTGCTCATCAGCTTCATCCCCTCACTCTGAGGATTCTGCTCAACCAACTCCCCCATTCCTATCGCCTTGAAAGCCCCAATGCATCCTTCCGGATTGAGCTTCACCAAGACATTACCTAAATCGAATATGATATTCTTGTATTGCATAATCTAAATATTTATATTTTACTCTCAATGATATCCATTTTCCGTTAAAAAACGCTTACCCCTGGAAGTTAGCTGATAACCACCCGTTTTATTGGAACCTACATGTTCTATTAACCCCAACTCCTTAGAAGACAAAGTACCTACAATACGATAGACCGAACCCTTGGGAATATTTAATCCGCTGACTATGTCAAGTGCATTTACAAGCTGATTATTCAGGATGTAATCAATCACCATTTTCTGCCTATCAGTCAATTTTATCTTCTCATTTATCTTCTCATTTATCTTCTCATTTATCTTCTCATTTATCTTCTTTCTTGCACGAAGTTTCATAGCTATATAAACATCGTTCAGTCGATATTCCTCACCTTCCTGAATGATAAGCCCTTCATCTTGCAGCTGCTCCAACATCTCTTCATTCACATTTTCTACATGTCCATGATTGATATGATGGAGAGCCAAAAGATGAAATACACTCAATTGGTGATTTTCATTTCTATTTTCCGATTCTTTCTTGATGAACAGATAAAATGCTGGATCAACCACTTCAGCCTTCATCTTCAACACTACCTGATAGGCATCAGATTCAGAATAATCCGGCAAGTCTTTTCCCTCTGCCAAATTATTATAATAGATTTTATCAACCCCTTGCCCAGAACGCTCTATCAAGCCTATTTTTTCCAAAACTTCACATAATCGTTTCGCTCTTGGAACACTGACTGTAGTAAGCAGATTATATAAATCGACACCTATAGGAAAACCACCGGCATTGATAATGCTGATACTTTTGGGACTTTGCTTGATAACTACACTGCTCTGTATCTGCATCGAGCGATGAGCACACGCATTCAATACAGCTTCACGAATAGAATCTTCATTATAGGCAGGAATATCCAGTATTCGTGGGCCATCATTAACATGAAGCAAAGGGTTACTGGCTGGCTGATTAATATAGTCCCACACTTTATCAATAGCTATGACTAATGGCTCCTGAAACTCCTTCCTGGCTGTATATTGGATAGATGTTTCATTTAGCCGATACTCTATGATAATTTCATTTTGCGGCAAATACTTATGGATGGCAGCCGACTTACCCAACAATACCAATGCTGCATAATTCAACTTAGACTCTGCCATCAACCCCCAATCTATCAAGACCTGCTCTTTAGGCATATTGATAAAAGTCTTGTTTTTCTGCTTATCGGCATACATGCTTACCATTTTCATAACAGCATTTTCATCAAGATCTTCCATCAACAAGCCTTCACATACTCTGGCTGAATAGTCTGGCTCCTGCTCCGACAGGATAGCAAGCATTTCGGTATCCGACATTTCTCTGAGACTTTCGCCTACTCGCATCAAAGCCACACCCTCATATTTCAGCAATCTTCCAATAGGACGGGAGGGCACCTTTATAACCAGCACACGCTTCTCATCCTCATACAGTTCTTCTGCCTTTACTCGTATTCGGAGCGTCTCATAGATAGCATCTTCCAACTGTCCGACATTGCCCTGAGCAAAGTCGGAACCGCAGACATCATGAGGCATTTTGTCTTGCATACCCAGTACCATCAGTCCACCTCTCTCATTCGCCAAAGCTACAATATAGCCTAGTACACAGTGGCGACGGTCACGAGGATCAGTATGCTTACCACCATTATAGGGATAATTATGGCGAGCACTCTTAAACTCCACATGATCCTCACTTTCTTTCATGTGGCGGAGTTTATCTATTGTTATCTGTTCTGTACAATTCATTTTTCCAGCTCTTTAAATTACCAATCTGCATTGAGATATTTCTTCAGCAGTCCGCTGTTGATCACCTCCTAGCTTAGCAAGCCGACTTTTTGCAATAGGGCAAAGGTACTGAAAATATTTCATCTAAGCAAACAAAATGAGAAAAACTTACGCTTTTAGGATTCCGAAAGTAGATTATTCCTTTCTTTCGCAAGCTCCTGTATTAGCCTATCGCCCTTCTCCGTCCAATATTTCGTAAACAATATTCCTAAGAAAGGAAATCAGGCAAAAACACCCGAAAAATGGGGAAAGAAAAGATTGAGAATTTTTCCTTAAGGGTTTTTATTTTTTCCTTAAAGGAAATTTGTATATCCATAAATAATATCGTATCTTTGCAATCGGGTTTCAAGCCCTATCCCAAAAGAGGATCACATTAAAAAATCAAACTATATAAAAAACGTCATGAAAAGATTATCAGTTATCGTCTGCCTCTTTATGTTCGCCCTGATGCCCCTGCTGGCACAGGTAAAGCAGACCGTTGCCGTGCTCGGCGACTCGTATTCAACTTTCGAAGGTTTCATCCCAAAGGGATATGCCACCTGGTACACCACGGCGGTTCAAAAAGCAACCGATGTCAACAAGGTGGAGCAAACCTGGTGGTGGCAGGTTATCAAGGAAGGTGGTTACAAGATGGGCAACATCAATTCCTATTCCGGTTCCACCATCTGCAACACCGGCTACCGCGATGAGGATTACAGCGACCGTTCATTCATCAACCGCACTACCCTGCTGGGCAATCCGGATATCATCCTGATTTGCGGCGGAACGAACGACAGTTGGGCAAATGTCCCTATCGGCAATTACCAGTACAGCAACTGGAAGCGTGCCGACCTCTACTGTTTCCGTCCTGCCCTGGCGAAGTTGCTTTCCGATCTCCGTCAGCGCCATCCGAATGTAGCTATCTACTTCATTCTAAATTCTGAGCTGAAGGATGAGATCAACGAGTCAGTAAAAAAGATCTGCAAGACCTATCAGGTTCCGGTCATCGCCCTTCATGACATAGACAAGAAGAACGGTCACCCAACTATCAAGGGAATGAGAAGCCTTGCCGACCAGGTTCTGAAGGTGATAAAGCAGAAGTAAACTTCTCGTAAAACACCATATTGAGGAGGGTGTGTCATAAGTCCATGACGCACCCTTTTTCGCAAAAACTCCTACTTGCA
>UQWP01000018.1 GCA_900544825.1 uncultured Prevotella sp.
TCGACGAACTGGAAGGGGCTGGGTGTACGCCAGGACTCATCGTAGTGGATGAGGCTCACCACGCCATAGCAACCTCCTATCAAGACCTGTTTGATAGGAACAGAAAGGCTCTGAAACTCGGTATGACTGCCACTCCATGCCGCATGAACAAGAAATCCTTTGGCAGGCTGTTCGAGATATTGTTGAAATCTCCTTGTACCAACGACTTCATTCTGCGTGGATATCTGGCACCCTACGACTACGTGGTAATCGGCAAGTACTCCAACGATCAGATGACCGTGAACCAGCTGAAAGGACGAGGCAGCGATGGCGACTATGCCATCAAGGAGATGGACGAGAAACTGAATATTCCGCAGACCATCCAACGCCTCTACGACAGCGTGAAGAAATATGCTGACGGCAAGAAGGGTATCGTATATGCCATTGACATCGACCATGCCCAGGCGATAGCCGCCTGTTACAATGCCCTCGGACTGAAAAGCGTGGCACTGGATAGCAAGACGCCTGCCAAGAAACGCAAGGAGATGGTGGAGGCTTTCAGACGCAGCGAGATTGACTGTCTGGTGAACGTGAACCTCTTCGACGAGGGTTTTGACTGTCCTGACGTGGAGTTTATCCAGATGGCCCGTCCTACGCTGTCGCTAGCCAAGTATCTGCAGATGGTGGGGCGTGGGTTGCGCATCAACCATGAGAACAAGGATAAGGTGTGCATGATTATCGACAACGTAGGTAACTACCGCAAGTTCGGCTTGCCCGACAAGCCTCGCAACTGGGAGAGCATGTTTGCTGGCTTGAGGGCTGGCAAGGGTATCATTCCTACCTATGTGAAGAAGATGCAGAACATCATTGCCGTGAATGATGAGATGATAACGGTGAAGAAGGCGAATACGGCAAGGAAGAAAATGACAGCCAGACAACTGAAGGAATATCTGAAGAATGTAGAACCTTTCCAGCAGGATGGCAGATGGGGACTGAGGGTGATGAACGACATCATAGTGAAACCCATTTACGCGCATATCTCTAACTTCCGAGGTGATTATGCCCAATGCAGAATAGGCATACAGAAATGTTTGTATGGGCTATTGGACAGGAGGGGCAATATCATCCTGCCTCCAGAATATAAATACATATATGGGTGGAACGAACATGCGGTTGATGTAAAAGGTAATGATGGTTACTGTAGAACCATAGAATTGTAACGGCTAAGAAAATATAAAAATAGAACGCAAGAAGCCTGGTGGATCCAGCTTCTTGCGTTTTTTCTTGTATGCACTATCTGCCTTGCCGCTATTCTCTTTGAGTATGTTCTGCACTTATCCTTTTCTTCCGAAATCGGCAGGAATCTCGCCCCATTTCTTCGTTTCCCACTTAAAGATAGGGACGGTGATGGGGTGGGTGCGGAGCCAGTTTTCGGCACGGGCGATGACCTGATAGAGCTGCTCGGTTTGAGGAGTGCGCTCCAGCTTGGTCTTGCATTGCTTCTTGTTTACCCAGAGCTGGGCATTCACGCTGTCGCTGTAGATTACCTTGTCGGTAATGCCTTTCTGAGCCATCAGGGCGAGGGCGTGGACGATGGCGAGGAACTCGCCGATGTTGTTGGTGCCGTGGATAGGACCATAGTGGAAAACCTGCGCACCAGTCTGAAGATCAATGCATTGGTATTCCATCGGACCGGGATTTCCGGAGCAGGCTGCATCCACAGCCCAGGCGTTCGCCTTCACCTCATTGGGCAAAGGCAAGACTGTATCGTTTCTCCATGAAGGAGGATTTACGGGCATGTTACTCATTTGCGTTTCTTTTATTTGTTTCTATTATTTGATAGATGATTTGTGTTTTACTGAACCGCATACGAGAGTTCTGTATTGGTATTACTGACCTGTAATAAAAAAGAAATGAGCAAGCCCCAAAGTCTGGCTCTGGGGATGCTCATTATTTGTCAATAGTCAATATTCATTTTTTAAATTGTAGGTTAATTATATCTTGAGAAGTTTTTCAGGAGTGCTATACTCCTGATAACTTCTAATTACCTAAAATTTTACATTCTTTCAGGAACCTCGATGCCGAGCAGAGCCATACCATTCTTCAGAATCTTGGCAACATTGGCTGCAAGAACCAGGCGGGTGATCTTCTCTGCCTCGCTCTCAGCATTCAGGATGCTGTAGTCGTGATAGAACTGGTTGAACTCCTTGGTCAGCTCGTAGCAGTAGTTGGCAATGCCACCAGGGTTGTAGTTGTTGCCGGCATCGGCTACGGCAGCAGCGAAGTCGTTCATCTTCTGGATGAGGTCAATCTCCTTCTCGTTGATAGGAGCATCTGCGCCCAACTCTGCAGGAATCTCGATGCCCTCGGCAGCAGCCTTACGCATGATGCTGCGGATACGAGCGTAGGTGTACTGGATGAAAGGACCTGTGTTACCGTTGAAGTCGATACTCTCCTCTGGGTTGAAGAGCATGTTCTTGCGGGCATCTACCTTGAGGATGAAGTACTTCAACGCTCCGAGACCCACGATGCGTGAAATCTCCTGGCGCTCTTCCTCGCTCATGTCCTTGAACTTGCCGAGCTCATCGCTTGTCTGTCGGGCATCCTTGATCATCTCTGCCATCAGGTCATCTGCATCTACTACGGTTCCTTCGCGGCTCTTCATCTTACCGTTAGGCAGCTCTACCATTCCGTAAGAGAAGTGAACCAAGTCCTTACCCCACTTGAAGCCGAGACGGTCGAGCAGGATAGAGAGTACCTGGAAGTGGTAGTTCTGCTCGTTACCTACTACGTAGATCATCTTGTCGATAGGGAAGTCCTTGAAGCGGAGGTCGGCAGTACCGATGTCCTGAGTCATATAAACAGAAGTACCGTCAGAACGGAGCAGGAGCTTCTGGTCGAGTCCCTCGTTGGTGAGGTCAGCCCAAACAGAGTTGTCGTCCTTGCGGAAGAAGAGACCCTTCTCCAATCCTTCCTCTACCTTCTTCTTACCCTCGAGGTAAGTATTTGACTCATAATATATCTTGTCGAAACCTACGCCCATCATCTTATAGGTCTCATCAAAGCCAGCGTAAACCCAGCTGTTCATCTTCTGCCAGAGAGCGCGAACCTCAGGGTCGTTGTTCTCCCACTTCACGAGCATTTCGTGAGCCTCCTTGATCAATGGAGCCTCTGCCTTTGCTTTCTCTGTGGCAGCTTCTTCTTCCATGCCCTCCTTTATGTACTGAGCCTTGAGCTCTGCGATTTCCTCACGATAGTGCTTGTCGAAGGCTACATAGTAGTCGCCGATGAGGTGGTCGCCCTTCTTGCCGGAAGTCTCAGGAGTTTCGCCATTGCCCCACTTGAGCCAAGCGAGCATAGACTTGCAGATGTGAATACCACGGTCGTTCACGATGTTTGTCTTGATTACCTTGTTGCCGTTGGCCTCCATAATCTGTGCCAATGACCAGCCGAGGAGGTTGTTGCGCACGTGACCGAGGTGGAGAGGCTTGTTGGTGTTAGGAGAAGAGTACTCGATCATGACGAGCGGGCTATTCTCGGTAACTGGCTTCTCGCCGAACTTAGGGTCAGCGTTGATGGTGTTCAAGAGTCCTACCCAAGCGGCAGGAGCGATAGAAAGGTTGAGGAAACCCTTAACCACGTTGAAGTCTGCGATAACGTTAGCGCAGTTCTCCTTCAGGTAGTCACCAATCTCGAGTGCAGTTCTCTCAGGAGTCTTCTTTGACATTTTGAGGAATGGGAATACGACGAGGGTAAGGTTACCTTCGAAATTACTCTTGGTCTTCTGCAGGGCTACCATCTTTTCAGGTACGTCCTGACCATAAAGCTCCTTCACCGCCGCGATGACAGAGCTGATGATTTCGTTTTCTATCTTCATTATCTTTATATCTTTTTTTACCGGTAAAAAATCTATTTATTTATAGCTTGTCGATGAGGGGAAAATAGTTACCCTTATCGCTTAAGCGGCTGCAAATTTACAAATAATAATTGAATTGTGCAAAGAAAACGACTTGTTTCTTTGCACAATACATAAAAATATCTCATCTGCGTAGGCTCTTGCTTGGTATCTCTTAACCTTCGAGGATGATGTCTGCCACGTCCTGAGGTGTATTCCAAAGGATACCATCTTGCAGCTCATCGTCGGTAAATCCATTGAGAGCCTCGGTAGCTTCCTTCTCGCTGAGCGCAGGAGTACCGTCTTCGTTCTTAGCATCGAGCAGTGCCTGTAAGATGGCAGCTCTGTATTCTTCTATTGTCATCATTCGTTTTGTTGTAAAGTTTAATGTGTTATTTTATGTTTTCTGTTATAACTTATTTAATGCTGTTTTACAATTTATCTAGTAATGCTTTTGTCGTAATGACAATGCAAAAATAAACAATTATCCACAAATAGCCATAATTATTTTGCTAAAAAAATAAAAAGCCCTCAACATATAGTGGATTGTACTATATGTTAAGGACTTTTATGCTATTGCTGGTAAATGGATGTTTTACTTCAAAACTTTAGCCAAGAAATCGCTGGCGATATGAGCGGCTTGCTCTTCCTGACCTCCGAATCCGTGGTCGGCATCGGTCATCAAGTGCCATTCGCTCTTCTTGTTCAGATAGTGGAAACGCTGACCATAGGTGTAAGGCACTACTCGGTCGGCATCGCCATGCAGGATGCACTCGGCTCCGTGGTAGTTCTTGGCCGTCTCGTAGATAGGCAGAGTGGTGGCTGTGCGGATATAGTTGCCACCCAGGGCCTTGCCGTCCCACATCTCTATCTTGGCTGGAGGATTCTTGGGGTCGTACATCTTGCCGAATGTATTGCCACGCAGGGCATCGTCACGGAGCACGGCGGCAGGGGCAAGGAGCACCACGGCTTGTATCTTCTTGATATCCTTGTCAGCTTGTGCGGCTAGCTGTCCGCTGGTCATGGCTGTAACCACGCCACCTTGTGAGTGGCCGCCCATCGCAATCTTGCTCACCCAAGGCAGCGAGGAGGCATAGCGCAAGATGCACTTGGCATCTTCTATCTCATTCAGTACGGTCATATCCTCAAAATTTCCCTCGCTCTTGCCATGGCCATTGAAGTCGAATCTGAGCACGGCAATGCCTTTCTTGTTGAGGCTGTCTACGAGGCAGTCGAAGAGTTTTCCCTCCTTATTGCCGCCAAATCCATGGCAGAGCACGAGGAGCGGAGTCTTCTTGCCTGCCTTCGCTTTGGCATTTGCTTGGCTTCCGTTGCCATTGGCAGCATCATTGTCTGGACGCTGGATGACTACATCGAGTTTGCCATGGTCGCCCTGCACGGTGGTATGCTCGGTTGAGGCTACTGCGCCGAGTGAGAACAGGGCGCAAGCGGTAAAGATAATTGTTTTTAGATTCTTCATATTGTATGTTATTATTTTATTTGTAAGTTTCGCTTGCAAAAGTACATAAAAGCCTTGAAACCACCAAAAGTTTTTGTTTCATCTTCTTTATTATATATTTCATTCCATCCGGAATGTTACATGATAGCCTGCCACATTGTGCTCGGCAAGGGAGAGATTGATGGATTGCATCATCAGCATCTGGCGGGAGATGGAGAGGCCGATGCCCGAACCTGATGGTTTGGTGGAGAAGAAGGGGATGAACATCTCCTTTGCCACATCGGCAGGGATGGGGTCGCCATTGTTGCTGAAATAGATGCCTGAGAATTGTGAACTCTCGATGCTCTCTGGATGTTTGTGGAAGCATCGAATGTCGATGGCTGAGGCGTGAGCCTCGATGGCATTCTTGGTCAGATTGATAAATACCTGGCGCAGCATGTTCTTGTCGGCAGACCAGGTGGCATCTTCGGGGATATGGATGTGCCATTCTATCTGAGGATAGAGCGGCTTGATGCCTTCCACGAAATCCTTGAGTGGAATGTTCTCGATGACAGGATTTTGTAGCTGGGTGAGCTTGCGGTAGCTGTCCACAAAACTGGTGAGCGATTTGCTGGTATCTCGAATGGCTCGGATGCCTTCCTCATAAGACGAACCTTGGATGTCGGGATTGCTAAGATAGGCTTGGCAGATGCTGGAGATGGGGGCGGTGGCATTCATAATCTCATGGGTGAGCACACGGGTTAGCCTTTGCCAAGATTCCACCTCGTGCTGCGCCACCAGTCTGCCGATGTCGTTCTCCATGTCGTTGAGGGCTTGCTGCAAGGCTCGTTCTCCAAAGAGTAATCCCTTGGTGGATAGGCGGAAGGAGTAATCGCCATTGCGAATAGCCTCTTGCATCAAGAAGGCACGGCTCTTCAGGTTGCGCTGGTGACGCAAGAAGAGATAGATGATACCTCCTATGACGAGGAGTATGATACCTATTATATATATGTGGAAAATGGTGTTCATATCAGATGTTTATAATCATGAATGATTGTGATAAAGAATTATCGCTTGAGCTTGGCATAAAGCGTTTGGCGAGTGATGCCGAGCAGTTCGGCGGCACGAGAGATGTTGCCGTGGCATTGATCCACCACCTTGTGGATATGAGTGGTCTCGATGCTCTCCAGAGTCTCCACTTCCTGGCTTCGGTCGATGGCATCTTTTAGGGTTCTGATGAGTTCGTCATTATCCCAGGGCTTGGTGACGAAATCGGCGGCTCCGCTTTTCAATCCCTTGATGGCTAGCTGCACGTCGGCAAAGGCGGTGATGAGTACCACGGGGATGTGGGCGTGGAGCCGGCGGAAGGTGCGGAGCCAGAGCAAGCCGTCCTGACCGCTGTTTACGCCGAGCGAGAAGTTCATGTCGAGCAGGATGAGATCTACCTGCTCCTGTTGCAGCAACATAGGGGCGGTATCGGGGCGGGGCAGGGTGAGAATCCGTTCGAACGTATTGCCCAGACAGATTTTCAGCGCCGTGAGTATCGACGGATTATCGTCGATGACAAGAAGGGTTCCGTATTTCATATCTTTTATTTTTTTGTTTGCAAAAGTACGCTTTTTTCCCGAAACGACAAACAAAAACGGGATTGTTGTGTGATAATCATACAATAGAGTGTATGAAATTCATACAATCCACCTTCCGGGCTGCCGGAAATCTTGGCAGAAAACGGGAGAAGCCGTAACTTTGCAGCAGCTAACGAAAACAGGGAGATGGTATTCTTCCTTTATCGTTTGATTTAAGTGAAACAAAAAATAAATGAGTATATGATGAAAAGTTATGTGAAATTCTTATCACGCAACAAGCTTTATGCCACCATAGAGGCCTTGGGTCTCTCGGTGGCACTGGCTTTTGTGCTGATACTCGTTTCCTATGCTACTGCAGAGTATCGTGTGGGAACGAATCAGAAACTGGCGAAGGAACTCTATGTTGCAGGTTCAGGCGATTATCTCGGAATGACCTGGGGCACAGCCAAGGAATTCTTTCCTTCCATCCCGGAAATCAAGGGATGGACAAGATTTGGTGAATATTATGCTCCGCAGGGAGCCATGATAGATGGACAGTATTATGAGGCAAAATATCTGGCTATCGACCCGAACTTCTCCCAGTTTATGGGTTACAAATGCCGTGGTTGTGCGCCTGATCATCTCCTTTCGGATGCTCATCAGGCAATGGTTTCGGAATCTTTTGCCAAGAAAGCCTTCGGCAACGCCAATCCTATCGGCCGTACCATCCAATGCGGTAAGCTGCAACTCAAGGTGGTGGGAATCATGGAGGATTTCGACCGTGAGGACCTTCTTAACCCATACGATATTTTCGTGTCGATGAAACTGATAGAAGCTGAGGCTCAGGCGATGGATCAGTTTGGCTCCTGCACTACGGTGGCGCGACTGGCAAAGGATGCTGACCCGGAAAAAGTGAGACAGACCTTGCTCGGCAAATACATGAACTACTGGAAGGGATGGAAGAAGGATTCGGATGGAGTCAGCTTTATGTGGGGTTGCCAGTTTGTAAGATGGGACCAGATTCATTTTACGGCTGATAGTGTCGATATTTTCAAGCATGGCAATCGTACTCTCGTGAATATCCTCCTGGTAGTGGCGCTGGTTCTGCTGCTTTCTGCCTTGTTCAACTACATCAATCTTACGGTGGCTCAGATTGGCAACCGTGCGAAGGAGATGGCTACCCGAAGACTGCTGGGTGAATCGGTAGGGGGCGTGATGCTTCGCTATCTCAAGGAGTCGGCGCTCTTCACGGCAGTCTGCTTCCTGCTGGGCTTGTTGATTTCCTGGGCATTCATTCCGTTGTTCAATTCTATGTTGGATACGAAAATCGACCTGTTCCATTCCTTCGACCTTCTGTGGTTCCTGCCGTTGGCTTATGTCATCATCTCCATCTTTGCGGGAATCCTTCCTGCCATCGTGGTTTCCCGTTTCAATCCGATAGATGTGGTGAAGGGAACCATCCGCATGCGCAGCAAGATGTGGTTCAGCAAGATATTTATCGTAGCCCAGAACGTCATCAGTATCACGCTGGTAGTCATGGCGATAACGATGATGCTCCAGATGAAGCATCTTGCCGATTTGCCGTTGGGTTATCAGACGAAGGATATTGTTTCCATCATTTCTTCCTTGGATGGTTCGCCGGAGAAGATGTCTATTCTCAAAAACCGTCTGAAAGCGCTTCCAGAGGTGGAAGAGGCAACTTACGGCAACGCCAATCCTATCAGAAGCTGGGGAAATGGCGTGCATGATGACAATGAAAAACTGATAGGAATGCTCCGTATGTTCATGGTAGATTCCACGGCGATGAAGATGCTGGGAGTCAGGGTGATTGAGCAGTATTGCGAGCCAGCCTATGGAAAGATTTGGGTAACGGAAGATGCGAAGCGTGCCTATGGCGTTTCTGCCCACAAGCCTTGGTTCGGAATGAGAATGAAGGATGGAAAGCATGAATACGAGGTGTGTGGCGTGATTGCCGATTACCATAGTGGAGATGCGCTGAGCGAGAATGAAAAAACGGAGCATAATGCCATTGGAGTCATTACCCCGCAGCAGCGTGGATGGACAGTTCTGGTGAAAACCCGTAGCGATCATGCCCAGGCGCTGCAGGCTATCCGGAGTACCTGCAAGCAGGTGGCTAAGGAACTGATGGGCGTTCCTGCGGAAATGCAGGTGGAGTATATGGATGATACGCTGAAGAACAACCTCAAGGACAAGCATAATATGATGGTGCTCATCATCACCTTCATGAGCATCTCTATCCTGATTTCTGCCCTGGGTCTCTTCGGAATGTCGGTTTATTACGGTAACCAGCAGAAGCGTCAGATTGCCCTGCGCAAGGTGATGGGCGCTTCGATTGGGGATGCGGCTTGGCAACTGGCTAAGAGATTCCTCGTCAGTTCGCTGGTGGCTGTGGTCATCGCCATCCCTATCTGCGTGAAGCTGATGCAGACTTATCTTATGGATTTCGTCCATCGCATCTCCTTCCCTTGGTGGGTGTTGCTGGCTGGTGCCGTCTTTACTTTATTGATAGCCTTTGTTTCGGTTATCGGCTGCACCCTGCGTACGGCGATGTCGAATCCGATAGACAGCATCAAGGCTGAATAATGAGTCATAAACTTTAAAAAAGATTTCTAACGATAAAAAAGATTTCTAACGATGATACGAACAGAGAATTTAACTAGAATATTCCGCACGGAAGAGGTGGAAACCATCGCCCTGAACGGCGTAAACATAGAGGTAGAAGATGGCGAGTTTATCGCCATCATGGGTCCTTCGGGATGCGGTAAGTCAACCTTGCTGAACATCCTGGGCTTGCTGGATAGTCCTACGGAGGGCAAGTATTGGTTGAATAACGAGGAAGTGGGCCATCTGAAGGAGCGTGAGCGTACCGCCTATCGCAAGGGTCGCATCGGCTTCGTGTTCCAGAACTTCAATCTTATCGACGAACTTACCGTTGAGGAGAATGTGGATTTACAGCTGAAATACCTCGGAGTGGGAAAGGCGGAGCGCAAGGAGCGCGTGCTCGAGATATTGAGAAAGGTGAAGCTGAGCCATCGTGCCAAGCATTATCCTCATCAGCTTTCGGGCGGTCAACAGCAGAGAGTTGCCATCGCCCGTGCCGTGGTGGGCAAGCCTAGCATCATCCTTGCCGATGAGCCTACGGGTAACCTCGATTCCAAGAATGGTATGGAGGTGATGCAGTTGCTCAGCGAACTGAACGAAGAGGGAACCACCATCGTGATGGTGACGCACTCCAAGCACGATGCTACCTACGCCAGTCGCATCATCAATCTGTTTGATGGACAAGTGGTGGATGCGGTAAATGATCAGCTTTGATTTTTGGTTTCGAATGATTAGCTTTGAGCTGCGGTTTACTGTCCAACAATTAGACGGTGGTGTCTAATTGTTGGACAGTTTGTTTTATGAGAGTTTTTATTTAATGGTTTGATTATCAGGAGAAATGCTGTTTTGGCACGGCTCTTGTCTTTATCATGCCAAAATGAAGAAGATTATGAAAAGAATAGGAATATTGATAGGATGGTTGGTCTGGGCGGCTGGCGCTTCGGCACAGAGCTGGAGCCTTGACGACTGCATGAAATACGCCGTGGAGCACGCCACGGAAGTGAAGCGGGAGGTGGTAAACGCCCGCCAGCGCAAGCAGGATTACCAGCATGCTGTGGCAGGATTCCTGCCTACCGTTACGGGCGGCGTGCAGGGACAGTATGCCTGGGGACGAAACATCGACCCGGAAACCAATACTTATAATAATGTAACGACATTCAACAACTATTATCAGCTTTATGCCGAACTGAATGTCTTCGATGGTTTCGCCACCATCAACGCCTTGAAGCAGGCTAAGCTGAGCCGGGATTATTCAGCCACGGCGATGCAGAAGATTCAGGACGACCGTGCCATCGACGTGATGCAGAAATATGTGGATGCTGCCTATGCTGAGGCAAGCATTCGGATAGCAAGCGAGAAACTGAACGAAAGCAAGCGGATGCTGGCTAAGATGAAGCGACTGTATGAACTGGGCGAGAAAGGCCGACCGGATGTGGTGCAGATGGAATCGCAGGTGGCAGAAGATGAATACAATCTTACGCATCAGGAGAATGTGGCAAAACAGAGTCTGCTCGCCTTGAAATCGGCGATGAATTTTCCGGTGGATGAAGAACTGAAAATCCAGATTAATGAGGAGCAGAATTTGAAGTTAACGTCTGATAATAAAGAGGTTTTTGAATCTGGAGTAAACTACGAAACCGTTTACCAGGGCTTCCAGCATATTTCTCCCGATTTGAAGTCGGCAGAATACGAAGTGGAGCGGGCACGGTATGATTATAAGATAGCAAAAGGCAGATTGCTGCCATCACTCTCTCTCGGTGGCGGCATTTCTACCAACTATTATAAGAATCTCTCTCAGAAAGGGCAATACGATGGGTTTGCCTCGCAGTTTCGCAACAACCAGGGCGAATACCTCGCGTTGACCCTTTCCATACCTATTTATAATAGCGACCGCTGGCACAGCGTGAAGAAAGCACGCAACGACTGGCAACTGGCACAGGTGAACCTGGAGGAAACCAGGCGCAAGCTTCACGACCAAATAGCCCAGGCGATGATGGATGCAGAGGGTTACGCCAAGGAGTTGCATCAGATGCAGAAGAAGGTGGCCTCCGATTCGCTCGCCTATCACATGTCGAGCCGGAAGTTTGAGGAAGGAATGCTTTCCACCTTCGATCTTCATACCGCAGCCCAGACGCTTCTGGAAAGCAGAATCAAGGAACTCCAGATGCAGATGCTGCTCATCATCAAACAGAGATTGGTTGCTTATTATCAGGGAGAAAATTTAATAAGATAAATTATGGATATAAAGATAGAAAAGAAAAAATATCTCGTGCCTCGCAAGTACTGGGCGTGGATTGGCGGAGGAGCGGTTTTGATCGCAGTCCTCATTTGGTTGGGATTGAGCAATTTCTCTTCCACTCTGAAGGTGGACAGGAAGGGATTGAGCATCGGAACCGTGGAGAAGGCGCAGTTCAACGATTATGTTTCTGTGGATGGACAGGTGGTTCCTATCTCCGTGGTACAGATCAGTTCCGAGGAAGGCGGTATTGTTCTAGAGAAAGTGGTGGATGAAGGTGCCCACGTGAACAAGGGCGATGTAATCGTGAAACTGAGCAATTCGAATCTCGACCTGGAGATTCTGAATGCCGAAAGCGAACTTGCCGAAAAGCAGGACATGCTTCGCAACACCCAGATTTCGATGGAGCAGGACCGTCTGAACAATAGCAACGAGGAACTGTCGCTTTCGCAGGATGTCATTACCAAGCGCCGTTCCTATCAGCATCAGGAGGCGTTGCACAAGGAAGAACTCAATTCGCGCGAGGAGTATCTGAAGGCTAAGGAAGATTATGACCTTGCCGTCAAGAAGCATGCGCTCATCAGCAAGCGATTGAAGAAGGATGCACAGCTCCGCCGTTCGCAGATGGATCAGATGGGTGATAATCTGGAAGCCATGCAGAAGAATGTGCAGCTGGTTCGCCAGCGCAAGGAGAAGCTGAACATCCGCAGCACCATTTCGGGCGAAATCGGTTTGCTCGATGTGGAGTTGGGACAGAGCATCCAGGCTGGACAGAAGATAGGAGTCATCAACGACCTCAGCGATTTCAAGGTGCAGGCGCAAGTGGATGAGCATTATATCGATCGGGTAAAACCGGGGCTTACTGCCACTTTCGACCAGAACGGCAAGCATTATCTCCTGCAGGTTCGCAAGGTTTATCCCGAGGTAAGAGACGGCAGGTTCCGTATCGACTTCGTCTTCAAGGGCGTTCGTCCTGTCAACATCCGAACCGGTCAGACCTATTATGTAGATTTGCAACTCGGTCAGTCGAAGCAGGCAATAATTATCCCTAAAGGCACGTTTTATAGTGTAACGGGCGGTCAATGGATCTTTGTATTAGACAAGAGTGGCAAGAAGGCTTATCGCCGCAAGATAACCATCGGTCGCCAGAATCCTCAATATTATGAGGTAATTGAGGGCTTGGAGCCGGGTGAACAAGTCATCGTTAGCGGCTATGAAGCATATAAGGATAATGATGTATTGGTTTTTAATTAGTAGTGATTAGTTAGTAATGATTAACTAGTAGTGATTAGTGATAAATTGGGCTAACGCCCTTGAAACAGGATATTTGATATGAATCATATTATTAACGCATTCAAGAATCTGCCTCGAAGGGGCCAGCACAATTTCGTGAAGATCTTGTGTCTGGCGCTCGGATTGGCAATCAGTTCGGTAATTATTGCCGAGATTTATTTCGAGCAGACTTACGATACGTACTTTCCAGGATGGGAAAGGACGTATCTGATTTCGGAAGTGGGTACTAACCATGGCGAAACCATGGAGTTTACCAATACTTCAGGAGCCACCGCCCAAGGTGTAAAGCAATATGCGCCTATGGTGGAAGCTGCAACAAGTACTTGCTATTTTTATGATGATGCCCAATGCAAGATGGAAGACCAGAACATCGTTTCTGCCAATATCAGGATGGCAGACAGTTGTTTCTTCGATGTCTTTCCACAGAAGATATTGATAGGCAAGGCTAAACAGATTTTATCCCAACCCTTATCCTGTCTCATCGATTCAGAAACGGCAGCAAAGATAGGTGGTAATGTTGTTGGTAAGCATTTCACGCTTTCTAAATATCCGGGAACCACTTTTACCATCTATGGTGTTTTCGAAGCGTTTCCTTGGGGTTCATCCTTTCATGGTACGCAGATGATTCTGTCGAGGTGTAGTGTGCCATACGTATATTCCTATGATGGCAGAGGTCAATGGGTGGGAAATGATAGCTATAGATCCTACATCCGGTTGGCAAAGGGGTATGAGGCAAAAGAACTCAAGCCTTACGTGAATAAGATGCGAGAGGATCATTTTCCTTTGAAGGAGATGAAGAATATGGGAATAGAACTGAACTATGATTTCACGGTATTGAGCGATGTTTACACCCAAGACCCTTATGTCAAGAAGATGGGATGGATTATGGGAATTATCGCTTTTGTCCTCCTCTTTACTTCTGTGATGAACTATCTGCTTATCATCGTGGGAAATCTTGTGGGTCGTTCTCGCGAAATGGCTGTCCGTAAGTGTTATGGTGCCGAATCGAAGAACATTCATGCCATCATTTTCTCTGAGGCTTTGGTGCATGTGGGGTTGGCGGTTGTTCTTGCGGCTGTTCTTGTGTTTCTTTGCAAGGGAACCATCGAAAACTTCCTCTCTGCTCCGGTAAGCACGTTGGTGCTTAATCGTGGCAGTTGGATATTGGTGGCTATCTGTATTCTGGTACTGCTGGTTGGCGGCTTGCTGCCAGGTTGGCTTTACAACAGGATTCCTGTAGCCATCGCTTTCCGTGGTTATAATGAGAATCGCAACCGATGGAAACTTGGTTTGCTGGGCATCCAGTTCGTTATCTCTGGTTTGCTGTTCAGTTTGCTTTACATCGTGAATGGTCAATACCAGCTGATGTTGGGGCTCAATCCTGGGTATGATTACGATCATGTGGCTATTGTTTCGGTAGATGCCAGCAATAGAGACCAGCGCAACCAATGTCTGGCAGAAATCAGGCGAATGCCGAATGTCAAGGATTGCAGTTCTACTTACAATGTTCCGCTCGATGGGTATGATCGTAGTGGAAATATGATTGGAGTACCTGGTGATGATAAGAAAACCTTTAATATCATGGAGATGTCGGGAGTGGACGATAATTTCTTCAAGATGATGAATATTCCTATCGTTCAGGGCTCTTTCTTTACGGAAAGAAATGACAGTTGCCGCCAGGTTATTATTGATGAACGAGGTGCAGAGAAACTCATCAAGACGTGGCATTGGAAGGATGGCGTAGTTGGCAAGCAAATTACCTGTACGGGACATGATGATAATATCTTTACCATTTGTGGCGTGAGCAAGAATATTCGCTGGGGGGCTGCGGAAACTGGTGGTGATGGAATGAATGGATTTCCTGACTTGTATTTCTATTCTGCCAAGACAGCTTATTATATGTTGGTTAAGTTTAAAGAACTAAGGGAAGAATCGTTGTCGGAGTTGCAATCGAAGGTACAGGCGATGTATCCGAACAATAAGGTCATCGTGAAGAGTTATGCTTCTGAATTGGCTAACCAGTATGCTTCCCAGCTTAATTTCCGCAACGGAATCCTGGTAGCCGGCATCGTAACGATGATTATCGCCCTCTTCGGATTGGTGGGCTATACGAGTGATGAGGTGAACCGCCGCCGCAAGGAGATTGCGATAAGAAAGGTGAACGGAGCGAAGGTGCAGGATATTCTTCGCATTTTCCTGAAGGACATTATGAAGATTGCCTTGCCTTGCATCATCGTGGGAGATTTGGGGGCTTGGCTGATAGCCAGACAATGGCTCATGTCGTTCAGCGAGAAGATTACGATGACGCCTTTGTTGTTTGTCGGCGTTACCATCATCTTGCTCGTCATCATCGGGCTTTCCGTCATCATCAACTGCTACAAGGTGGCTAACAGTAATCCGGTGAAATATCTCAAGGATGAATAAAATTAAAAGTAAAAAGGTAAAAAAGTAAAAAGATAAGAAAATGCTTAAAATAGAGAATCTTTGCAAGTCATTCCGCACAGAAGATGTGGAGACGATTGCTTTAAATAACGTATCTTTCACAGTAGAAGACGGCGAGTTTGTCGCCATTATGGGACCATCAGGTTGTGGCAAATCCACTTTACTCAATATCCTTGGATTATTGGATAACCCAACTTCAGGAAAATATTCCCTGGGTAATTACGAGGTGGCAAATCTGAAGGAAAAGGAGCGTACGGATGTGAGAAAGGGAGAAATCGGATTTGTGTTCCAGAGCTTCAACCTGATAGATGAATTGAATGTAGAGGAGAACATCGAGCTTCCTCTTACCTACCTCAACATTCCGAAGGCGGAGCGCAAGGCAAAGGTGCAGGCGATTATGAAGCGAATGGCCATCAGCCATCGTGCCAAGCACTTCCCTCACCAGCTATCAGGTGGTCAGCAGCAGCGAGTAGCCATCGCCCGTGCCGTGGTCTTTGGTCCGAAGCTCATCCTAGCCGATGAGCCTACGGGTAACCTCGATTCCAAGAATGGTGCCGAGGTGATGCATCTGCTTACTGAGCTGAACCACGAGGGCACCACCATCGTCATGGTAACGCATAATGAGCATGATGCCAAGATAGCCCATCGCACCATCCGCCTGTTTGATGGACAAATTGTGGAGGCGGAGGGCAATCAGCTTTAGTGCTTCTGTCACTTCTGAGCGTATGACGCTATGCTTCATTAGAAGAGGAATGTCATAAATCGCTTGGTGTTGGCCTCTTTCTGCTTCAGCTCTTCTTCCATTCTTTGTATTGCCATCTTGAAGAAGAAGCGGATGAGGTGCTCATCGGTTGCTTCCGTACGAATCATGCGGAGGGCAGAAATGTATTCCTGTCGGGCTTCGGATGGGATGATGAGGAGAGGATGATTCAATCTTAAGAGAATGTAGTTGCTGATGAGTCGTCCTGTTCTTCCATTCCCATCACGGAACGGATGAAGATATTCGTAGAAGCCATGGAAGCGGGCGGCAAGAATCATGGGATGAACGGCTGCCGAAACGATGGCTTTTTCGGTAGATTCCAACAGCTTGGGAACTCTGGCGATGAGTTCTTCGTGGTCGCCAAATACCGTGTCGCCTGCTGCCATGTCCGTGGTGGTGTATTCGCCCGGAATAGCTTCTGGGGAACGATAGGAAAGCGTATGGCTGGTAACCCGCCTGTTGATTTCTTTCAGAAAATTCTCGTCGAGTGGATGCTGCGTGTTTTGCATCATGTACTCGAAGGCTTCGAAGTGGTCGAGCATTTCGAAAGCCTCGAAGAGAGTCTTTCCGGCAGGAATCATCCCCAGGCCTTTCTCCTTCAGTTCCCGGGTATCATCTACGGAGAATGAGTTGCCTTCAATGGCGCACGAATGGGTAGAGAAGAGTACTTCGTTATATTTAATGTACTCTTCTCTATCCATTTTATTGATGATAAGGGTTTGATATTTGCGTCTCAAATCCTCGTATTCCTTGATTTCCTTTTCGAATGCCATAATCTTCTGTATTTGTGGGGACAAAGATACGATTTTTACGGATAAACACCAAACTTTTCTCTCAAAAAATGTGCTTATGTTATGGGATGATGATGCGGAAGGTGGTGATTCCCTGCGCCTTGTCCTGATGGAGCGAGAGACTGCCACCGCTTACTCGCATAATCTGGCGGGAGAGGGAGAGACCGATTCCGCTTCCTTCCGGCTTCGTGGTGAAGAACGGGATGAAAATGTGGGAGGCTACATCTTCGGGGATGAGACCGGCGTTGTTGCTCACGTCGATGATGATGGATTCCTGAGCGTTGGCGTAGGCTTGGAGACGGATAAATGCCTTCTTGCTTGCCGCGGATTGCAAATCCGCGGAGCGGCATTCCTGCTTGTTCCTACCCTGCTCATTTCCATCTTGCTTGTTTCTTTCTGCAGATAACTTTCCCTTTTCCTTGAAAGCTTCTACGGCATTCTTCAGAAGATTCGTTACCACGTGAGAAAGGAGGCTCTCGTCGGCGTAGGTCAGCAAATCCTTGGGAGAAACTTCTATCTCTACTTCGTGGTTGCAGAGCAGCGCCATTCTTTCCAGGAATGGTTCCACATAGAAAAGAGCAGGCTGAGGCTGGGGAACATGGGTGAAGCGGCGATAGTTGTTGACGAAAGCCAACAGTTCTGTTCCTGTTTTGTGGATGGTTTCCAAGCCTTGCTTCAGCTTCGCTTGCTCAGCAGATTGTGGTTTCTCTGAAACCTTTATCAATTTGCCTGGAGAATGTAAATCATCAGATTCGTTATCTGCAATCAGCAGCTCCTTGCTGCCCAATTCTTTCAGTAGAGTTTCGCTCAGCGAAGTAACCGGCGTGATGGTATTCATGATTTCATGGGTCAGCACACGAATCAGTTTGATCCAAGAATCCACCTCCTGATTGCTCAGTTCGTGGCTCACGTCGCTCAGGGCGATGATGCGCACGTGCTTGTCTTTCAGCATGGCTTGCGTCTCATGCTTTGCCAGGTGTTCATCCTTCAGTTTCCCTTTTACCTGGTTCATGTGGGTAAGCACATCCGTATCGAGCAATCGGAGGGCTGCCTGATTATGTTGCAGGATGTTGTCGTGACTATCCACCACCAGGATGCCCGTATCCACCGCATTTAGAATCTGCTCGTAATATTTCTCCCGATCTATCTGCTCCTCTCTCGTATGTTGCAGGAAGAGCTTGATTCGGTTGAGGGATTGATGCAGAATCTTATCCTCCTTAAACCTCTTCTCCGTAGGAAAATTGAAGGAGAAATCCCCATTATCTATCGCATCAAAAAGGAAGGTTACCTTCTTGATGTTACGGCGATAGTGGCGGTAGAGGCGAATGTAACCCACTACAGCCACGAGCAAAAGCACGATAATTATAATTAGTTTATAATCCATATCGCTTAATCTTATTATAAAGCGTCTGGCGGGAAATGCCCAGTCTTGCAGCTACTACCGACAGATTTCCTTCACATTCCCTGATGGTTTTCTCTATCATTCGGCTCTCCATCTCATCAAGCGTCTGAACCTCTTCCAGGGGCTTCTCTCTTCTTTGCTGGTTTCCGCCGTCAATATCTTCGGCAGAAATCATTCCGCCGTCAGATAGAATCACGGCTTTCTCGATGGCGTGCTGGAGTTCACGGATGTTGCCGTACCATGGCAAACTGGTAAGTTTTTTTTCTGCCTCTTCCGAAAGACGGAGATTCACCTTATTATATAAATCACCATATTGACGGAGAAATCTTTCTGCCAATGGAACGATGTCTGATTTTCTCTGTCTCAGGGCAGGCAATTCCAGATGGATGGTGTTGATGCGATAGAGCAGATCCTCTCTGAATTCGCCATCGTTTACCATCTGCTGCAGATTGCGGTTGGTGGCGCAAACCAGTCGTACGTTGATGGGAATCTGCGTGCTTCCGCCCACTCTTACGATGCTTCTGCGTTGCAGGGCGGTAAGGAGTTTTGCCTGAAGACCATAGGATAGGTTTCCTATCTCATCCAGGAAGATGGTACTGCCGTCGGCAAGCTCAAACTTGCCCGGTTTATCCACCTTGGCATCGGTAAAAGCGCCCTTCACATGACCGAAGAGTTCGCTCTCGAAAAGGGTTTCCGTAATGGCTCCCATATCCACAGGCAGCATCTTTTTCCCGCATCTTGTGGAAAAACGGTGTATCTCGTTGGCTAATACCTCTTTACCCGTTCCGTTTTCTCCTGTAATGAGGATGTTTGCATCGGTTGCGGCAACTTTTTCCACAATGCTTCTCAAATTGTTCATAACTTCGCTATCTCCCCAATACATAGCACTTTGTGCATCTTTTCCACAAAGTTTTCCACCTTTTTTGCCAATAGCGTTATCCACAGCCTTGTTCTTATCCCTAGCCTCTACCAGCGTGCGGATCATCTTCTCGTTTTCAAAAGGCTTCACGATGAAGTCGGCGGCACCTTCCTTGATGCCTGTTACGGCAAGTTGGATGTCGGCATAGGCGGTAAAGAGCACCACCTCGGTTTTCGGGCTGAGGCTCTTGATTTCCCTGAGCCAGTACAGTCCCTCGTTTCCCGAATTGATTCCGCTGGAGAAGTTCATGTCGAGTAGCACCACGTCGGGATGCTCCTCTCTCAGTTTGGCTGGGATGGAGTTAGGGTTGGCGATGGTGATGATGCCATCGAATATGGGTTCCAGCAGCATCCTCACCGTAGTAAGAATGTTGCGGTTGTCATCAACAATCAATATTGTTCCTTGTTTCTTTATCATGGTGCAAAGTTACGAAATATCATCGAAAAGCGGTCATTATTGTCTAATTATTAGACGAAAAAATGCCGATAATGGCGCCAAAAGTTGCTTTTCCGGCAGCTTTTGGTATCCTTATCGGCACTTGTTTATTCAAAATTCTGATTCCTGATGAGGAATTGCTTATCCTAAAATGGGAATTGCTTATCCTAAAATGGGAATTGCTTATTCCAAAAGGGGAGTTACAGCTCTATCGGAACCACTATCTTTATGCTAAAGTTGCGGCCCATATTGTAAACGCCTCTTCTGCCTGTAACCTGGTTTACGTCAAGATACTTCAGACGGCTCAGGTGGTTCTGGTAAGCACGGTTGGTAAGGTTCTCGCCCGAAAGATAGAGCGAGAGGAGGCGCTTGCCATGGAGCTTCACGTCGGTACCGGCATACATATTTAATAAGGTGTACGATGGCGTGGCGGTCTCCGTATCGTTGGCTGCGAAATAATGGTTCTGGCGGAGATTGCAATCCATCTGTAGCTTTACGAAGAGATGGTCGAAAGTCTTGCCGTCGCAGACAAACTCATACCTTACATCCGAAACCCAGCGAGGGGCTGGGGTGAATGGCAGATACTTTGATTCGGATGGCTGATGCAACTGAACCGAATTGACGTAGGAGAAGGTGTTGCCGATATGCAGATGCTCCACAGGATGGATGTCGATGCTTGCCTCACCACCCAGAATGCGGGCGTCGCCCGAAGTAAACTGATAGACTGGCGTGTCGTTGATGAGGACAGGCTGATTGTTCTCATCTGCCAACTTCTCACTGTAGATGTAATGGTTGATGCGATTGGCAAACAGCGAGAGCTCTGCCGAAATGATAGGCGAAGAATAATCCAGACCAAGGTCGAATTGCCAGCTGTTTTCCGGCTTCAGACTGGTATTTCCCAATTCGAATCGTTGGGTTCCCTCGTGCACACCATTCGATGATAATTCGCTGATGTTTGGAGCACGGAATCCTCTTGCCAGGTTCAGCTTCAGATTGAAATCGGGCAGGATTTCATAAGCCAATCCGATGCTTCCGGTTACTCCCTCAAAGCTTCGCTTAAAGGCCTGGAAGCGGAAAGAATCATTCGATTCAGCATCATCCTCTTCTCTCAAAGCCTCGCTGTGCAGATGGCGATGATCGTATCTGATGCCGCCGCTCAGGTTCAGTTTGCCTATCTCCTTGCTCACCGTGGCAAATACACCATAATCGAAGAGATGATAGGCTGGAATCAGAAATTCAGAACCTTTATTAATCGACTGCTGCCACATGCCGTTGATGCCCGTAGAGAACTTCCATCCATTCATTTCCGGCGAGAGATAATGCAGGTCGTAATTCATGGTATGGAGCATGAAGTCGAGTCCGCATTCCTTCGGATTCTCTTCCTCCTCAAACTCCTGACGGCGGTTCTGCTGATAACCCAAGAGGAGTTTCAGATTGCCGTCGCCCAGGAACCAGGAATTGTCGAGCACCGCCTTGTAATGGTGAATCTGCTGATAAGGCATCGGTTTGCCGTAACTCTTGGCATCGTAGCCATCCGGAATTTCCAGTTCGCCCGTTTTCTCATCTCTTTCTCCCTCTACGATGCCCGGAGTGAGATGATAATAATCGAGTGTGAGATGCGAATGTCCCTGGCGGTAGTTCCAGCCTAGAAGCTGCGAGAATGCCTGCTCTCTGAGTGATGAACCGAATACATAACCATCGTATTTATTCTTGTAGGCATGTGCCATCTTTCCGCTGTAGCGGGTGTCCCAGACAAATCCGCCCTGGTTGCCGGCAAAGTTGAGCGAATAATCAAAAAGTCCGTTGTTGGTTTGATAACCCGTTGAGAAATTTGCTCTCATGTCGCCCTTGGCAAGGGTAGGAGCGGAGTGGAAGATGAGGACGCCTGCCATCGCATCCGATCCATACATGAGACTTGCCGGACCTTTCAGAATCTCTACGGAATGAACCGAAGCGGGGTCGATTTCTATTCCGTGTTCATCGCCCCATTGCTGTCCTTCCTGTCTGATTCCATCGTTTACCACTACCACGCGGTTATAGCCCAGGCCACGGATCACGGGCTTTGAAATTCCGCTTCCCGTGGTAATCTGCGAAACGCCTGGCTGGTGGGCGATGGCGTCGATGATGTTGGTAGAAGGTTGCATTTCGAGCTGGCGGGCAGAAACGAAGGAGATGGGTGCGGGCAACTGCTTGAGTTTCTGGCTGCCAGTCAATCCCGTAACCACCACTTCATTCAGTTTCACGCTCGATTCTGTCAGAGGCTGGTGCTTGACTGAATCGCTGTTTTCCATACCATGAATGCTTGACTTTTCCTTGTTATTATCTGCTCCGTTTATAGCCATAGCAGGGGCTGTTGCCGACGAGCATAGGCTCATCAGCAATATTGATTTCAATATTGTTCTCATTATGTTATTAATTACCTTATTGTGTTAATTTTCAATTATTTATAAAAACTGATAATAAGGTGGAGCACGGGTAGATTTTACCCCCTTCGCCCTGCACAGGCAAGGAGAGCAGAAGGCACGGCGAGGGGAGAGATGGAGCACGGTGATGGCAACCCATACCACGAGGGATGGAGCCAGATAAGGTGTGCTTTGCAATTGGCAAAGCACACAGTCGTGCATGGTATTCTGCAGGGCTGTCAGATGGCCGTCGTGATGAACATGATGGGCACAATCGGCACAATAGAAATCGGCATGAGTTCCCTGCGCTTCACCATGATGGTGAAACGTAACGGCCAGCAGCATCGGCAGGTAAACCAATAGCAGCAGCCAGGAAATTCTGATTCTCTTATGCGTTATCCGCTGCATTTAACAATATTTATTTTCTGCAATTATCTACAGTCTTCTGATTTTTCCGTTTGCAAAGTTAATCATTTCTTCCTAAAATGCTGCAATTCCCAATTATTTTTGTATTTTTGCAACAAAATTTTTAAAATAGGCGTACCCGATTCCAGGGGGATGTTGTATTATGAACAAAGTAGAATCATAAAAACAAGAAAAATGATGAAAAGAACGACTTCCCTTATACTGTGTCTTGTCTTGAGCATTTCCCTATTTGCTCAAAGCAGAGGTGTGACCTTTCAGGTGCATAACGAAACGCTTACTTCCGTGTTGAAGAAGATTGAAAAGGCGGGCGAGAAGAATATCCTCTTTGCCTATCAGGCTACCGACCAATATCGCGTTACTGCCAATATCCAGGCTAAGCGACAGAAGGAAGCCCTGGAGATGGTGCTGCAAGGGAAACCTTTCTCCTTCGTAGAGCACAACACCTATTTTGCCGTTCAATACACGGGCAAGACAACCCGGGTGGAACAGATCAAGGGCAGGGTAGTGGATGAGCACCAGAAGCCTCTGCCTTTCGCCAACGTGGTGTTGATTTCCTCCGTCAGCAAGGCTTATGTGGCCGGTTGCGTAACGGCAGAGGATGGAAGTTTCGTGCTTCCTTATGCCGATAAGGATGTGGTGCTGAAGGTTTCTTTTGTGGGCTATAAGTCGCAGACCCTGGCCTGCAAGCCTACCATGCACATCGGTCTGCATCCCGACACCCAGCAGCTGAAGGCGGTAACCATCAAGAGTACCCGCCCCAATGTGGTGTACAAGGACGGTGCCTTCACCACCTTGGTATCAGGTACCATCCTGGGCGAACTGGGCTCTGCCGAAGATATGATCAGCCAGTTGCCATTCGTTTCGGGCGAAGCGGGCAGTTGGGAAATCATCGGCCGTGGGGCGCCCGAGATTTATCTCAACGGCAGGAAACTGGAGAATCTGAACGAACTCAAGCGATTGAGCGCCAAGGATATTCTGAAGGCAGAAATCGTTACCGTTCCCGGAGCACAGTATGGCTCCAAGACTAATGCCGTAATCCGTCTGCGTGCCGTTCGCAAGCGCGGACAGGGCTTGAGCGGAAGCCTTTATTCTGAATATGTGCAGGGCCGTTATTCGCCTCATACTTATGATGATGTGCAGTTGAACTATCGTACGGGCGGACTCGATATCTTCGGCGAAGTGGGAGTGGGATTGAATCGCTCGCACACCACCGCCCATTCCGAAACCCAGCTCCATACTACCAGCGACTGGGAATTCAACAGCCGTAGAACCACGAATGCCAATAGTGGAGACATTCTCCTGAACACGGGATTCAACTATGAGATTTCCGAGAAGCAATCGCTGGGTATGCGCTATGAAACAACCAATATAATAGGTAACAACTACACCCACAGCTGGGGAGCTACCGATGTGTGGGAGGATGGCAAACTGACGGAAAGCATGGGCGTAGATCTGTTTTCGAAACGCAAGCCCCATTGGTCGCATAGCGTGAATGCCTATTATAATGGTGATTTCGGCAAATGGAACATCAATTTCAATGGCGACTTCTATAACAAGGTGAGTCAGAGGTCCCAGACGGCGATAAACGACGGACAGCTGGATGCGGAATCAGAGAGCAAGGTGAGGAGTAATCTCTATGCTGCCAAGCTGGTGGTGTCGGGACCATTGTGGAAGGGTAGGCTTTCCTTCGGAACGGAAGAGATGTTTACCAACCGCCACAACGACTTCACCCAGAGCGGCTTTTCTGCCGATGCCTTCAATCACATCCGTCAGTCTATCTATGCCGGATTCCTGGAGTATTATCTAAGTATCGGACGCATGAATTATGGTGCCGGTTTGCGATACGAATATCAGAAGACCGATTATTACGAGAAGGATGTGCTGCAGGCAGAACAGAGTCCCAGCTACAGGAATTGGATTCCCTTCCTATCCGTCGGCTACAGCAAGGATAATCTGAATCTTGCCTTCTCCTATCGTCTGAACAAGTACAGTCCTATCTACGTCATGCTTCAGAGCAGCATCGACTACGAAAGCAAGTACGAGTACAAGTCCGGTGACCCTCATCTCAAACCTCAGAAGCAGCACAGCTTCAATCTCTCGGGCAATTACAAGTGGCTGTCGTTCATGGCTTACTACAACTATGTACTTGATATGTACATGACCTGGTATAAGCCTTACGACGAGGTGAATCATCCGAGTGTGCTTTTGGAGACGATGGCTTCGGTACCTCATTCCTACTATTGTGGAGCCAATATCCGTGTGGCGCCTTCGTTTGGAATCTGGTATCCTAACCTCACGGCGAGTGTCTACTACAGTCATGATAATGTAGATCATCTCAATATTCCCAAGTTTGGCAAAAACCAGCCTCAGTTTACATTCAGCATGAACAACAATCTGAGGCTTCCCCACCGATGGTTCATGAATCTTTCGGGCAATGTCAGCACGAATGCAGAGATGGGACACGGAAGAAAGAAATGTATGGGCAACATGCAGTTCCGGGTTTCCAAGAATTTCATGAAGAATGATGCCCTTAAGATGGTGTTTGTATTGCAAGACCTCTTGCATACAGGATATTATTATTTCGAGGCAAACGGCACGCAGTCGCATCGCACGTTAACCCGATACGCAGATAATCAGAAAGTTGGCATCTGTGTGAAATACACATTCAATGCAACGAGAAATAAATATAAAGGTAGTGGCGCAGGACAGAGCGAAAGACAACGACTTTAAGCAGCTATTCCTGGAAATGTATCCTCGATTGGTGCGTTATGCCGTGTCCCTTTTGGGAGACGGCAACGAGGCCCGTGACGTTGTGGGAGATGTTTTCGAGAAGGCGTGGAACCAATTCTCCTCCTTGCAGATGGAAACAAGGAGGAGCTGGCTCTATGCATCGGTGAGAAATGCCTGCCTCAACTGGCTCAAGCACCAGCAGGTAGAACAGACCAACGTGGAGGCGCTGATAGAGGCCACCCGGTATGATATGAGTACCCAGTATGAGGAGCACGAGTGCCTGCTGCAACAGGCGGAGCAGATAGCGAGGGAGCTGAAGGAACCCACCTGTACGATTCTCCGCCTCTGCTATTTCGAGCATCTCACCTATCAGCAGGCAGCCGACAGGCTGGGCATCAGTCCCAACACCGTGAAGAAGCATATTTCCAAGGCACTCGCCATCTTGCGCGAGCGAATGAAGCATACAAACATAGAGAATTAGGAGGAAAAATCATGAATAAGAATCAAGATCAAGAACTGGATTATAGAAAGGATTCTGTATCAGAAAATGTTTCTGAGAAAGCTTCAGGAAATGTTTCTGATGCCCGGCTTTCCCAGATATTCGGGGAAGCCTTGGGCGATGAGCCTTTGAAGGAAGAAACGCTGGCGGCTTGGGAAGCTTTCGAGAAGAAGCATATTTCTTCTGAGGAGGAACATCTACAGAAGGCAGAAGATGAATTGGCTGAGAAAAAGATAGAGGATGAAATTGGAAGAGAAAATGGAAACGAAATCGGAAGTGAATCTTCTTCCAGAAAGGTTTCTAAAGCCCGAATCCTGGCTTGGATTACTGCCTCAGTTGCAGTAGCGGCAAGCCTCTTCCTTTTTATATTCCGCTCATCTCAGGAGATTTCTCAACCTACGGAGTTCTCCATGGAGCTTTTCTCGGAGGTCACTTCTCCCAAGCAGGTGGAGCAGACCCTGAGCGATGGCTATTGCGTGGTTTCTACCCCGGCAGCAACCACCACATTGGTAACGCTGAGCGATGGCACCAGGGTGATGCTCAACGCCAATTCTACGCTCGAATATCCTGCATCTTTCGATGATGCAGAAGTCCGGGAAGTCCGTCTGAAGGGCGAGGCTCATTTCGAGGTAACCAAGAATCCTCATCGTCCTTTTGTGGTAAAGGCGGGCGAGATGCAGACGCAGGTATTAGGTACCATATTCGATGTGAAAGCCTATCGCAAGGATGCCCCAAAGGTTACGCTGATGCAGGGCAAGGTGAAGGTGAGCAATGCCGATACGGAGATAGAGATGCGCCCGGGGCAGACCGCCACGCTCCAGGCGGATAAGATAGTGGTGTCTAAGGCTTCCCCTTCAGCCTCCGATTGGCTGGAAGGCGATTTTGATATGGATCAGGTTACGCTGGCAGAGGCGATGAGCGACATCGGAGCCTGGTACAACAAGACCGTAGTCTTCCAATCTCAGGCGAATATGGGTAAGCTCATCCACTTCCGCTTCTCCCGCAGGGCAAGCCTGCAGGAAATCATCACGGCGCTGAACGAGATGGGTGTGGCAAAAGTCAGAATAGAAAAGGGCAAGATCATGGTGCTTTGAGCCATGGTCTTGCCTATTCCTGTTCCTGTTCCTATTCCATCAAAATCGATTCCTACAATCGGCTGCAAATGTAGAAAGTTTCCTTCTAAAAAGGAAAGAAATCGGGAATTATTTCCTTTTAAAAAGGAAAGTTATCTGTTTTTGTCTAATTCTTGCGGTTTCAGCTACATGCATAATCGAAGAGAGTATTTAAGTGGAAAAGCAAATGGATTGGGCTTGCCTTCTAGAGAAGAGGGGATTTCCCTGCGGGCTGCGTTCCAGTTACCCTGCTAAATCTTCCAGATTCCAGTTCTTCCAATTAATTTTAAGAGGGTATGCATCTTTCGCTTGTCCGTCTGCTTTACTTTTTTATATTGTGTAACATATTGATTATTAATTAATTATATATATAATATATATAAAAATGAGGGTAGGAGGGATATGCTGAAAAATTAATTGGAAGAACTGGAATCTGGAAGATTTTCTAATTTGCTTTCTTCTAAAAGGCTTATTATCAGATAGTTAATGCAAAAAGTGGCGTTCCAGTTAATTGGAAAGAATCTCAGTCTCAGTCTCTCAGTTAAAAAATAAGGGGGTATCATTCCCCCCTTTTTTCTATTCCTCTTCTTTCTTCTGTTTTGTAACTTACTGATTATTAATTAATTATATATAAATATATAATATATATATAAGAATAAAAGAAAAAGAGAGGGTACTTGAAAAATAACTGAGACAACTGAGACTGAGATTTTTGATGCCTTTAGCTGAAATCAAAAACAATCCTAAATCCCTATCAAGCAGATGTTTATGTGGATGGTATTCGTGCGTCTAAGTTTGTCACCATCTTCTCATAATCAGAAAAATGAAAATATTTCTTCCAAAAAAGGGGCGTTTTTTGGATTTTATTTGTATCTTTGCCCTGTCGTTTGGTACGATTTCAACAATAAACAATTCAAAACCTTAAAAAATAGTTGGATTATGAACATATTTAAAAAGCTATTTGGTGGCCAAAAGACTACTGAGGAAGTGAAACAGGAGAAGGAAAAAGACTTCGACATGGTGAAATATGATGGTGTTCGTGCTCTCCGCATGCATCAATTTGACCTTGCAGCCAAGTCTTTGGAACACGCTCTGCAGCTGAATGCCGATGATTTGGAATGCCGCGACTATCTCTCGCAGGCTTACATCTCGCTTGGCGACATGCAGAAGGCTTACGCCCAGTTGCAGAAAATCTCGGAGGCACAGACTGATAACATAGCTGTATTGCTGCGTATGGCGGATGTGGCGTATATGATGGAGGATTATATCGCCATGACGGATGTGTGCGATAAGGCTCTGCAGCTGGATGCTGAGAATGTAGAGACGTATTTCTTCTATGCCAGAGCCTGCAAAGGACTGGGCGATGCACCCCGTGCCGTGTCGATGCTGACAGAGGCGATAGGCAAGCGTGAGGATTTCTATGCCGCCCGATTGCTTCGTGGCAGCATCCTGTTGGATCAGGCTCAGCTTTCCGAGGCAGAACTCGATGCAACTTTCCTCTATGAGCATATTCCGGGCAACGAGGATGTGCTGTTGCTGAAGGCGCGTGTAGAGAAGGCGCAGGGAAAGATGGAGGAGGCTGAACAGACCTACGGTAAGGTGATGGAGATAAATCCTTTCTCTATTGATGCGTATCGCGAGCGCAGCGAGGTTCGCAGAAGTCTGGGTGATAGTGCCGGTGCTGCCGAGGATGAGGCTGCAGCCAAGGAAATGGGTGCCGAAATTCCGGAATCATCAGAGGGAATAGAGCAGAAAATAAAGGAAAAAATGCAGCAGATGGACCCCTATAAGGTTTTCCATAACGAATACTGAATAATAGAATTTCATCTTTCTAACTGGAAAAAAATATTTTCCCAGTTAGAAAGATTATTTTTTATAACTACAAGTCGTTGTTTTATCTGATACCATTATCTCTATCGCTATTGTTCAGCTTACGGCTGCCTGTATGGTATCTGCGGCCATGGCTGAAGTTGAAGCTGGCAGCAAAGACAAGCATGTTGCCCTGGTCAGCAAGGCGTACCTTGTTCTTCTGCTGCACATACTTGTTGAAAAGTTCATCCTTATACACGCAGCCATGAGGATAGAATACGAATAATCCGAGAACGCCAAACTGCCAGTTCTTATAACTGTAGGTTACGGCAAGATTGGAGGTTGGCTCTCCGCCGTTTGTCTTTTCTCCCCAAAAACTCTTTTCCACCTTATAGGCACCATAGCCAATGTTCCAATTGCCCGTCATGTACCGAATTTCTGCTCCATAACTGAAGTAATTGAACTCGTGGGAATAATCCAAACCCTTTGTCTTGACATTCTGATACTCGCACATAAGGTTCAAATCCAGATGATCTTTGATGAGGTGAACTTCTGGAGTCAACAGCAGGTGCTTGTAATCATGACTCTTCTGATTCTCCGGTTTGCTCACAAAGAGATAAGAGCCATCCTCCCGCTTTTCGGGCAAGATAGAAGTAGCTATAGGCTTGTCGTAATACGTCCAGTTTCCCTCCAGGTACACAGACATCAGCGGAATGTTCCAGGAAGCCGACAAGGTGTTGTTGTAGCCGGTAAATGGCTTCAGACCGCTATTGCCGTCACGCGCCTCAAAGCTGTTGGAATATTGGCGCAACTCGCTCAAGTCGGAAAGGCTTGGGATGTCTGACGTGATTTTGCTGCTCCATTTAAAACTCAGACGGTCGCTAGCCTTTGCCTGTAAAGTTACCTGTGGTCGAAACAGCCATTTGCTGTATCCGTTCTCCCCCTGATGGATGGAAGACCTGGTTGCACCAACTCCCACCTGATAACTGAACCACTTCTGCTGTCCCTGTAGCTGGGTGAAAAGATAGAGATTGCTGTACTTCAATTCCGTATCAGCATTACTGCTTCCCACATAGATGTTATCTGTGTGGCTGATATTATATTGTCCACCTACCGATAAAGCCATCTGTTTCCAGTTCTTGCTGTATGTTCCTTCGCCAATAAGAGAGCGCTTTCTACCAGTTGCATCATAACTGTAATCGGTCAGCGGAGCGTTCTTTACAGATTCATCCGGCGATTTGTTGAACGTATATTCCCTCATACGATACTGGTAATCTGTGCCGATGTAAGTACCCACCAGGTTCAGAGCCAGGTTCTGGTCATGGGGCATGTTGAGCGAATAATAAATGTCCAGAGATGGAATTTGCTCCAGCATTTTTCTGTTGTTTTGCAGATATTGATTTGCCTTGCCGCTTTCCTGATAAAGCTGGTTCATGCCTCTCACAGGACTGTTGTGATTGTAGAAATTCAACCGTACATTCAATGTATATTTGTCTGGCTCACTAAGATTATAACCCAACTGTACATTATTGGTGGTGTATAGGAACGGAGAATCATAACCTAAATAATTGCGATGTAGAGTTTCTCCTGTGGGCAGATGATAAGTACCGAGACTCTCATAGCTTCGTTCCTCTACCGAGCGATAGGAGAAACTGTAGTTGATGCTGAATTCCGATTTCTTCACATTGTATTTGAAATAACCGTCGCTATTATTGAAACCAGCCTTGGTGCCTTGCATCGTAGAGACTCCACCCACATAACCGGCATAGCGTCGGCGGACCTGGTAGTTGATGACTGCATCCAGATTGCTGTCTCCATATTTGAGTCCTGGAACATTGATGAATTCCACCTTTGTAACTTCATCCGGCTGCAAAGCCAATACATCTTGCATGCTAGCCTTGACATCGTTGATGCGTATTTGCACATCTCCGCCCTTTAATGACTGAACTTTGCGTTCTGCTCGATTTACGATAATGGTAGGCAAAGACAAGTTGTCCAACAGATCATAACCATTGGAAGCCGTTTTCACCTGCTCTTTTGTAGGGAAGATGATTTGTCTATCTACTTTTTCTACAACCCTTGCGGCTTCAACGGTCACCCCTTTCAACAGGTATGAATTCGCCTGCATCCTCACATTTCCGATACGGGCAATAGGTACCAGCTTGCAAATCGTCTTATAGCCTACAAACGAAACCTTCATGAGGGCCTGCTTCTGCTGGCAGGGGATGACGAAATCGCCATTGGCGTTGCTCACGCCTCCACAGAGAAAGGAGGAATCCTTCGGGTTGAGCAGCTGGATATTGGCGAATTCTACAGGAAGATTGTGATTGTCTATCAGTCTGCCTATCAGCTTGCGCTCGCTCTTGCGTATGCACTCCACGGTGATGAGGCTGTCGCCCACGGTCATCTTCATCGGATAGAAACCGATTACCTTACGGATGGCATCGGGAATATTGGTAGTCTTCACGTTCTGGGTAACTGTGAAATCCTCCAGTTCGTTGTAGATGGAACTGATTTTGTAGCGCTTGGAAGCCTTGTCGAGGTCGATGAGGACGTCCGACATGCTGCGGTTGTGATAGTTGCGCTGGATGTGCTGTGCGCTCATCGCCAGGGCGAACGTGCACAGCAGGAATATGATGGCTGAAAATTTTCTCATAATGATGTTGCTTTTTATTTGTTATTTTACAATCAGCTCGTTTTGTTGCAATTCGATGTTTACATTCTCGAATTGGTTCAGTTCTTTTACGATGTTCTCGATGCTCGAATGACTGTTCCATTCGTAATAGAGGCGGAGGGTCTTGTCCTCGTTATTCTCAAACTTCACTTGTAAATCATAATAAGAAACAATTTCAGAAAGCATCTGCTCGAAAGCCACATTCTCGAAAGTCTTGTGAATGACTGGCTTTTCTGGTTTCGGATGAGTCAGGGAATCCTTTCCTGCTACCTGCTTAACGGAATCTGATTTTATGGCTTCCGGATGAGTATCAGCCGTTACCTGGGTTGGTTCCTGGCTGCGCTTGATGTAAGTATGGATTGCGGCAAAGGCAATACCCGAAATCAAGACAAAGCCGGCGATGGATGCTGCCAGTTTACGCCAGGAAGTTATAGGATGAGTTGCTTTTTCCTGAAGTTGATGCTCCTGGCTGAATTTCTCCCATTCCTCATCTATATTAATAATAGAAGAGGGGTTTTCAAGTGCAGAATCCACTTCCATCATCGTCTGATAGAGTTTTCGGCATTCCTCATCCTGCAATATTTCACGAATCTCCTCATCAGAATACTTCTCCTGATGGTCGATGATATCCAGTATCTTTTCAAACTTGTCCATAATAAATCTGCTAAGGGTTAAACTTTTGCTTTAATTTTCTGATGCCTTGCGCCAGATGCTTATAAACTGCCACCTCGCTGATGCCCAATTCCGTAGCAATCTCCCGGTCTTTCATCTTCTGTCGGCTCAACAGGTTGAGGCATTTATGGCGCACACACACCAGAAGGTAGCTCCCGGCGTTGGCGGAAGGCAGGGACGGTTCGCTGGCTATTGTCTTGTCGTTAGCCGTCTCGTTATCAAGTCCCAGTTGGGTCTTTCCGTCGAGCACATCGGCAAAGACTTCGCTCACCACATCCTTGCTGGCTGCATCATCCTTCAGAAGTACCCTGGCCAATTGGTACATCCTCAGATAATGCTGCCGGAAGAGCTGTTCTATCGTTTCTTTGTTTATTTGCATTACTTTATTTCTTTTCTTTTGCCTATATTACAATCGAATTTTCATTTTCCTAACCCTTAGCAGAATATTTTTTTATGCAAATTTTTAAAACGTCAAAATTACCCTAGCGGACTTGCTCCTTCTTCAGATGCTTATAAAGCCACAGGAAGGCGGGAATGAGGAAGAGATTGCGTTGAAAAATGATGCTTGTCGTCTATAAACGATAAAATCTATGCATTTTTATCGCCTATAAACGATAAAAAGTTGTTATTTTTGTCGTCTATAAACGATAAAATATGTATCTTTGCACCGGATTCAGTAAAAAGAAAGGGAATTATGACGAAGGATTTGATTAAATTACTGATAACTGAGTATCAGGCTTATGTTACTCAAGTAGAACTGGTTCATCGTGACGTAGAGCTCATGGATGGACTGAATTACGTGTTTGTAGGATTGAGACACGCAGGAAAATCGTATCTGATGTATCAGCGAATAGCACAGCTGCTGGAACAGGGGCATAAGCGGGAGGAAATCCTGTACTTCAACTTCGAGGATGACCGTATTGACTCCTTGGATGTGACCGACCTTGACCTGATAAAAACCTGTTATGAAGAAATGTATGACAGTCGTCCTATCTTCTTCCTCGACGAGGTTCAGCTGGTAGATAGATGGGAAAAGTTTGCCCGCAGGTTAGCAGATCAGAAATATCAGGTTTACATCACGGGTAGTAATGCCAAGATGTTGAGCAGCGAGATAGCGACAACACTCGGTGGCAGGTACATGATACATGAGGTGTATCCCTATTCCTTTGCCGAATATCTGAAGGCGAGCGGTATTGATGTAAAGGCAAAGAATGCCCTCTATGCTTACGCTAAGGATATTGTAAGACTCTCTAATATCTATTTCCAGCATGGAGGTTTGCCAGAGACTGTGGGGATGAAGGAGCCAAGGTCGTGGATGAGCAATCTCTTCAGTAAAATCTTCTTCGGTGATTTGGTGGCTCGGTATAAGATTCGTAACGACTATGCCCTGCGAGTAATGATTCGCAAGATGGCAGAAAGCGTGAAGCAGTCATTATCTTACAGCAGAATAGCCAGTATCGTGAGTAGTACCGGAAAAAAACTCAGTACGGATGCCACGATAGATTATGTCGGCTACATGGCTGACACCTGGCTCATTTTGCCGTATGAGAATTTGTTCGGAAAGTTGCAGGACAAGGAATCCAACCGCAAGTATTATTTTACGGACAATGGTTTGCTTCATCTTTTTCTTGTAGATGCAGACACTTCGTTGCTGGAAAACATAGTTGCCGTCACGCTCAGGCGGATATATGGTGACGGCAGCTATTTCTGGAACAGCAGGAATGCCGAGGTAGATTTTGTGATTCCGGAAGAAGAATTGGCCATACAGGTTTCCTACTCTATGGCAGATCCCGATACTTTCCGGCGGGAGACAGATGGGCTGATCAAGCTTTCTTCTGTCCAGAATGTCAAGCGGATGATTGTTGTGACAAAGGACGAGGAGGATATTGTAGAGAAGGATGGTTGCCGCATAGAGATAATCCCTCTATGGAAATGGTTGCTGGAATTCTGATAACAGACAAAAAGGCTGAACTTCGGGTGAGGAAGTCCAGCCTTTTGCTTATTTGTGATTTCGGGAAAAGCGAAGACGGCTTTTACTTGAATGCGCCAGCATCTGAATCATAGTTGTTGATGTTCTTCCGGATGTTCTTCTTCTTTCCGGAGAAGAAATTGTAGCTGACACCCAGCATCAGCATGCGGCGATTATCCTTGATGATGTGCTGTTCCGTCTGGTTCATAATCGGATTGTCGAACGACTGGCTCTCGTACTTGGCAGGAGCAAACATCCACATGCCATAGAGCGAGAAACGCCAGGCTCCCTTCTGATAAAAAGCAGAGAATTCACTCTTAGGCTCATCCGCCTTGCGATAGTCCAAGACAGCCATCTTCGAAGGAATATTTCCCTGGTAAGATGCTCCCCAGTTTCCCTTCCGGAAGTTGATGCCATATTTGAAAGGACTCCACCAGTAGCAATGGCGACCATAGGAATTGCTGATTACCTCCCGTTCAAAACCTCCACCCACCATCAGTTTCAAAACCTCGTTCTTGAACGGCTTGAACTGAAGATAATAGCCTGTGCCATAACGCCAATAGAAACTGCCGTTTTCATAGGTAGAAACTATGCTGCGCCTGTCGTTCACCGTGGTCCAATAATAATAAGGTGTAATTACCTTGTCATTATAGATTCCATAAAGTGCTACTTGCAGGTAGAGCATCGCATCATTATAGGTGTATCTGAATATCGGTCCCCATTCCATCGTAGCCTTTACATTTGGGTTGCCCTGCTTCATCAGTCCGGGGATGACAATCGTCATGTTCTCGCTCAATGTTGAGATGGCGGGATAATTGGTGCCGCTGGATGATAGCAGCTGCAACGAACCGTTCTTCAGTTTATAAGATAAATACAGCAACGGATGAATATAGTTGTTGTTATAGGTGAGATCCTGATAGCTCTGGGTTCTCCACGTGCTCTTAACGCCTATGCGATAGGTAAACTTGCCGATATGGTTCTGGTATTGGGCATAAACCGTATTGATCTTGATGCATGAAGAATACTTGGATGGCTCATAGCCGGAAAGGATATTGCGCACATTATAGTCGCTCCACTTATTCCAGGTATAAACTCCTGCCGACAGCTCTCCCTGCTCCCATTCTTTGGTATAATCTGCTTCTCCTATCAGGGAATAGATGTGGCTCCTGGAGTGCATGTCGTCATCGGTCAAGATGCTATCCTTGTCGGAAGTCCATTGCCGGTTGAGCATTTGCTGCCTGGTGTTGAAGTAAGAGCCGAGCACGTCCACATCGAGTGTCTGCTTATGGGCAAACTGCTTGCTGAGATAGAGATCTACTGCTGGTTTCACGTAATCTACAATATCCTTTGTGTTTCCGAATCCATCCTGCCAAGCCTCGTTTCCTTGCGTTGCAACCTCGCTATTTCCCCGGTTGAACTTATGTGACAATTCTGGCGAAAAGGTGACTTGGAAGGTTACGTTATCTGGCTTGCTGTAAGCATACTTCAGGTTTAACTTGTTGTCGGTATAGCCAAAACGCTTGTGCAGATGGTAATCATAGACAGCCTGCTGGTCGTCAAGCGTAAAGGAATACTGGTTGTCTTCTATCCAGTCTCGATAGTTTCTCACGTTGATGTTGTAATCGAAGGAAAACTGATGATTGCCCTTGTTGTACTTGAAATACACATTGTCATCGCTAAACCCTGTAGTCAAGGCACTAGACACGTCAAAACCGGTAGTATAACCCGTATCAAGCGGCTTGGTAATGATGTTCATCAAGATGCCTACATCGCCGTATCTGATAGGAGGATCTTCGTAGTATTCCACCTTCTTTATTTTGTTGGCGGCAATAGCCTTCAAGTCGTTCTCGCTCGTCATCGGCACGTTGTTGATGAGAATCTTGATGGATTTGCCGGTCATACTGGATGTCTTGCCGGTCATCGGATCGGTATAGATTCCCGGGAGTGTTCCCAGGAGATCCTGTGAATGGCGTGAGTTCTTGATCTGTTCGTCAGAGAATGTATAAGAGGCATGGTCGCCGTGGTCGATACGCAGCTTGCCCTTTACTTCCACCTTGCCCAGTTGATAGGCATTCGCCTGCATCCTCACATTTCCGATGCGGGCAATAGGTACCAGCTTGCAAATCGTCTTGTAGCCTACAAAAGAAACCTTCATGAGGGCCTGTTTCTGCTGGCAGGGGATGACGAAATCGCCATTGGCGTTGCTCACGCCTCCACAGAGAAAGGAGGAATCCTTCGGGTTGAGCAGCTGGATATTGGCGAATTCTACAGGAAGATTGTGATTGTCTATCAGTCTGCCTATCAGCTTGCGCTCGCTCTTGCGTATGCACTCCACGGTGATGAGGCTGTCGCCCACGGTCATCTTCATCGGATAGAAACCGATTACCTTACGGATGGCATCGGGAATATTGGTAGTCTTCACGTTCTGGGTAACTGTGAAATCCTCCAGTTCGTTGTAGATGGAACTGATTTTGTAGCGCTTGGAAGCCTTGTCGAGGTCGATGAGGACGTCCGACATGCTGCGGTTGTGATAGTTGCGCTGGATGTGCTGTGCGCTCATCGCCAGGGCGAACGTGCACAGCAGGAATATGATGGCTGAAAATTTTCTCATAATGATGTTGCTTTTTATTTGTTATTTTACAATCAGCTCGTTTTGTTGCAATTCGATGTTTACATTCTCGAATTGGTTCAGTTCTTTTACGATGTTCTCGATGCTCGAATGACTGTTCCATTCGTAATAGAGGCGGAGGGTCTTGTCCTCGTTATTCTCAAACTTCACTTGTAAATCATAATAAGAAACAATTTCAGAAAGCATCTGCTCGAAAGCCACATTCTCGAAAGTCTTGTGAATGACTGGCTTTTCTGGTTTCGGATGAGTCAGGGAATCCTTTCCTGCTACCTGCTTAACGGAATCTGATTTTATGGCTTCCGGATGAGTATCAGCCGTTACCTGGGTTGGTTCCTGGCTGCGCTTGATGTAAGTATGGATTGCGGCAAAGGCAATACCCGAAATCAAGACAAAGCCGGCGATGGATGCTGCCAGTTTACGCCAGGAAGTTATAGGATGAGTTGCTTTTTCCTGAAGTTGATGCTCCTGGCTGAATTTCTCCCATTCCTCATCTATATTAATAATAGAAGAGGGGTTTTCAAGTGCAGAATCCACTTCCATCATCGTCTGATAGAGTTTTCGGCATTCCTCATCCTGCAATATTTCACGAATCTCCTCATCAGAATACTTCTCCTGATGGTCGATGATATCCAGTATCTTTTCAAACTTGTCCATAATAAATCTGCTAAGGGTTAAACTTTTGCTTTAATTTTCTGATGCCTTGCGCCAGATGCTTATAAACTGCCACCTCGCTGATGCCCAATTCCGTAGCAATCTCCCGGTCTTTCATCTTCTGTCGGCTCAACAGGTTGAGGCATTTATGGCGCACACACACCAGAAGGTAGCTCCCGGCGTTGGCGGAAGGCAGGGACGGTTCGCTGGCTATTGTCTTGTCGTTAGCCGTCTCGTTATCAAGTCCCAGTTGGGTCTTTCCGTCGAGCACATCGGCAAAGACTTCGCTCACCACATCCTTGCTGGCTGCATCATCCTTCAGAAGTACCCTGGCCAATTGGTACATCCTCAGATAATGCTGCCGGAAGAGCTGTTCTATCGTTTCTTTGTTTATTTGCATTACTTTATTTCTTTTCTTTTGCCTATATTACAATCGAATTTTCATCTTCCTAACCCTTAGCAGAATATTTTTTAATGCAAATCAGAGACTCACACCGCATCTCGCTATCATTTCCATAACGCCACTCAGCATCGAAATTTGAACTTTAAGTTTTGACCATTGAACTTTATGATTAGTTTTTGTTATCCTAAAATATAAAAAAGGAGGATGCACTCTTTATTTGAGTGCATCTCCAATCTTCTGTTTGATTTGTGCCATTTTATTGCGGCGCTCAATGGAAAACGTATCTCCGTGGGTTTCCACATAATCGAAGAGCATGAACGCCTTGTTCAGGAGTTCATCTCTTGCGGGCTGCCCCACGGTATCCGCCTCGTGATAGTAGAGTTCGGCAAGCATATCCATCTTGGAGAGTCGCTTCTCCTCGTCGTCGATTCCTGCCATTGCCTTCATCACATCCTCGATGGTGGCGATGCTGTAGAAGGCGTAAGGGCCCACGTATTGATTGTAGAGCTCCTTAATCTTCTCACGTCTCACCTCCACCTCTTTCTTTTCGAGCATTCTTTCGAGTGCCGCCATAAACTCGCGAATCAGTCGCTGTATGTAGTCTCGTTGTAGCATAAAATAGTCTTTATTTTATTCGTTATTATTGATTGCCTCTACATACTCCCACAGTTTCTTGTAGAAAGGATGCTTCGTCATCGTGTCCTTGTTGCCCAGGATGATGAGCTTCATGCGGGCTCTCGTCATCGCCACGTTCATGCGGCGAAGGTCTTTCAGGAAACCTATCTGACCTTCATCGTTGGAACGCACCAGCGAGATGAGGATCACGTCTCTTTCCTGACCCTGGAAACCATCCACTGTGTTTACGCTAATCAGACGGCGGTAAGGCTTGAAGAACTCATACTTCTTGATGAGCTTCTTCAGATACTGTACCTGGGCACGATAAGGCGAAATGATGCCTACGTCGATGCTCTCGCTCAATACACGCTGCTTGCTGATCTTGGTGAAGTATTCTGCCAGGGTGAGCAGGGTAAGCTCGGCTTCCGCCTTGTTGATACGCCCGAAACTCTCGCCCACAAACTGCTCCTTGAAATTCAGGTCTGAATTCTGATTGGATGCAGATGTAGAAGATGAGTTGGATGCAGAATCCTCAGGAGCATCTTCCCCCTCTATCGTTATCTGATTTTCCTCGTTCGAAGTATCAATCCACGTTATCGGATGGTCGTAATCCAATACGCTGCGGTATTTGATCTGTGGCGCACTCTCCACCTTGCCCCCGTAGAACCAGTCGCTGGAGAATCGCATGATTTCGTCGTTCATGCGGTACTGAATCTTCAGCAGGGTTACTACCTCGGGCTTGTTTTCGGCGATGCGCTCCATCAGGGTCTTGCCAAGTCCAGCTCTCAATGCCGCAATACTCTTTACGGTAGGTGGCAGCTGACAATGGTCGCCCGCCAGAATCACCCGGCTGGCTCTCTTCATCGGAATCCAGCAGGCGGCTTCCAAAGCCTGGGCTGCCTCGTCGATAAACAGGGTGCCGAACTTCATGCCTTCCAGCAACCGGTGGGCAGAACCCATCAGGGTGCAGGCGATGACACGCGCCTCGCCAAAGAGTTCAGAATTGATGCGGATTTCTATTTCGGCGGCACGGCTCTTCAGCCTATCCATCTTCTGATGATAGTTCTCGCTTCCTTTCTTCCTGTTTTTTCTTAATTCTCTGATTGCCTTGCGGATAGCCCAGATCTGCGGATAGTCGGGATGACTCTCGAAACGGCGCTCGTAGGTGAAGCCCAGCATCTTGTCGTTCACACGGGTAGGGTTTCCGATACGGAGCACATTCACACCTCTATCCACCAGTTTTTCAGAAATCCAATCCACCGCCATATTGCTCTGTGCACACACCAGCACCTGACTCTCGCGCATCAGGGTTTCGTTGATGGCTTCCACCAGGGTAGTGGTCTTTCCGGTTCCCGGAGGGCCGTGAACGATCGCCACATCCTTCGCCCAAAGCACCTCATTCACAGCCCTTTCCTGGGTAGGATTGAGCCAAGGGAACTTCATCGGTTCGAAGGAGAATTTTCCTGCCTTCTGATGAGAATAGAATAAATCACGGAGATAAGCCAGACGGTTGTTCTTCGCCTTCATCACGCGGTCCAGAGCCTCGAACATCAGTTTGTAGCTGGTTTCATCAAAGGATAACTGCACGCCGATAGGCTCCGTAGATTGCTGCAAGTCGAGCAATGGGGCAGAGTCGGGCACGGTAACTACCATTCTGTCGCCATCCACATAGCTCACGGTTCCCGTAAAGGAGAAATATTTGATACTTTGAACTTCTTTACTTTGAACTTTGAGATTTGAACTTTGAACTTTATGATTAGCGTCTGAAGGGGTTGCTGACTGCTGATTGGCTGCGTTGCCCTGGTTTTCATTCTTACCCATCTTCTTGACCATAAAGAACATGACGGGGCGACCGAACTCAAAATTGTGCTCGATATCCTGATCAGAGGTACGGAAGACCTCGATGGCTGTTTGATTCAGCGAATTATAAAAGCTCTTTCCCACACGGAGCGGGAACCAGGCATCACCTCGTTTCACCTTGCGCTGCATTCCCATCTGTTCGGTGAGCTTGCGGAAGGCTTCCTTCTCGGTGTAATACTCCAGCTGGAGCAGGGTGCGTTGTTGCAATAATGCCTGAATTGGTGAAATCTGTTCCATATAGGATGCAAAGTTACACCAATTCAGGCAAAAATAAGAAGATAATAGGATAAATTATCTAAAATCTGATCAGATGATGCGAAGATCATCTTTATATCATTTATTTCATAATGCGCTCTACATCCTCAATGCTGCGGTTGAACGGACCGTTGTGCTCCAGCTTGATAGTACACATGGCTGCCGCAAACTTGCCAGCCTCGGTAGGAGTGGCGCCCTGCAGACGCTTGTAGAGATAACCGGCAGAATAGGTGTCGCCGCATCCGGTAGCATCCACCACCTCGTGAGGAGGATAGGCAGGAATCTCATAGAAGGTATCATCCACATAGATGAGCGAACCCTCGCTGCCCAGCGTGATGATTACCTCGGTAACACCCCACGAATGTATCCGCTTCGCAGCCTCGCGTGGCTCCTTCAGTCCCGTGATGGTCTCCATCTCCGTCTCGTTCACCTTCAGATAGTAGGTGTTCTTCAGCACCTCCAGCTTCTCCTTCCAGTCGATGGCGTAAACCTTCTCGTCTCTCACTTCGCGCAGATAGCCCTGCACGTCGATGGAAATCCTTCCCTTGCCGGAAAGATAAGCCACTACCTCGGGCGAGAAATCATCGCTCAGCAGACTTCCCAGGTGATAAACCTTCGCCTCCACGTGCTCCAGCTGTCTGATGGTGAACGGATCAGCCTTGGCAAGTACACGCTGCTTGCGCTCGTTCTGGTTCTCTCCGTAGATATTCTCGAAGAAGACGGTATTGCGCGATGGGTTGAGGGTTACTTCTATGCCCGCCTGGCGCATCTTTTCTACTGGTTCGGTTTCCGTAGGATCCATTGCCGTGATGAGCGAAAAGCTCACATCCTTAGGCAGTTGGTTGATGGCGTAGGCGAAGTAGAACGATGTTCCGCCAGCCATGTAAACAGTTCTGTTTGGGGTAACTATCTTGTCTTTGGTTACGTGCCCTATACAACAAATATCTTTCATCTATTTCTATTTTAAACGGGTGCAAAGGTACAAAAAAACTTCGAGTTAGATTCGGTTTTTTGCTTTAAATTCAGCTTTTGTTGCAAATATTTAGAAGAAAAGGGCGTTTTTCTTTTGTGATGTTCTGATTTTAATGTACCTTTGCAGCCGAATTTTGTAAACTGAACATTATCTCGAGAAAAGATTGAAACTTATATTATGTGGTTTGATAATTTAGTCAACGTGCATTCGGCGGTGCAAGGCATCGTCATTCTTTCATTGATTTGTACCTTGGGTCTTGCCCTGGGCAAGATTCATGTCAAGGGAATCTCCCTCGGCATAGCCTTCGTATTCTTTGTGGGCATCGTGGCGGGCCATTTCGGACTCACCATCGACGAGAACATGCTGGAGTTTGCCGAGAGCTTCGGACTCACCATGTTCGTGTATGTGCTGGGTCTCTATGTGGGTCCCAACTTCTTCGGTTCGATGCGCCACGAGGGCATCTCGCTCAATCTCTGGAGCCTGGCAGTCATCGCCGTGGGAACCGTTTTCTCGCTTGCCCTGTGCCTGGTGCTGCCCGTGAGCCTGCCCGATATGGTGGGCATTCTCTGTGGCGCCACTACCAATACGCCGGCGCTGGGTGCTGCCCAGCAGGCGCTGCAGCAGTTGGGATTGCCTAGCGGCGGAGCTGCCCTGGGCTGTGCGGTAACCTATCCGCTGGGCGTTGTGGGCGTCATCCTGGCGATGATGTTCCTGCGCAAGCTCTTCGTGAAGCCTGAGGACCTGGAGATCCGACGTGCCGATGAGGATGACCATACATCCATCGGACAGTACGTCATCGTAAACCCGGCTCTCAACGGCAATACCATCTCCGAAATCACGATGATGACCCATCGCAAGTTCATCATCTCCCGTGTATGGCGAGGCGAGCAGGTCATCGTGCCTGAGGCTGATACCGTGCTCCATACCAACGATAATGTGCTCGTGGTTACCAATAAGGATGAGGCGTCTGCCATGCAGATTCTCTTCGGAAAAAAGGTGGATAAGGAGTGGAATAATGATAAGGTAGATTGGAATGCCATCGATGCCAAGCTGGAGAGCCGCATCATCGTGATGACCCGTCCGGGACTCAACGGCAAGCGACTGGGAAGCCTGCAGATGCGCAACACCTATGGCGTGAATGTGAGCCGAGTGCTGCGTGGTGATATCCGACTGCTGGCTACCGATGACCTCCGTCTGCAGTATGGCGACCGCCTGACGGTGGTGGGCGACCCTACGAGCATCGACCATGTGGAGCAGTTCCTGGGCAATGCCGTGAAGACGCTCAACGAGCCTAACCTGGGCGCCATCTTCCTGGGTATCATCCTGGGACTCACCGTGGGAACCATTCCGCTGAATATTCCGGGAATGACGGCTCCTGTACGTCTGGGTATTGCCGGTGGTCCTATCGTAATGGGTATTCTGATTGGTGCGCTGGGCCCTAGAGTGCAGTTCATCTCTTATATGACGCGTAGTGCGGGACTGATGCTCCGCGAGCTGGGTCTTGCCCTGTATCTGGGCTGTTTGGGTCTGTCGGCTGGTGGACAGTTCTTCGAGACGGTGGTTCGTCCGGAGGGATTGATGTGGGTAGGCATCGGTTTCCTCATCACGGTGGTTCCGGTTATCATCGTGGGCTTCATCATCCTGAAGACCAAGAAGTACGATTTCGGCAGCATCTGCGGCATTCTCTGCGGCAGTATGGCGAATCCGATGGCGCTTACCTACGCCAACGAAACCCTGGATGGCGATACGCCTAGCATCAGCTATGCTACGGTTTATCCGCTCGGCATGTTTATCCGAGTCATCATCGCCCAGGTCATCATTATGTTCTTCGTCTGAAGGGCTTAACTTGAAAAACTTGAATAAAAAATAGACAGAAAAAGGCTGGTTTCGTTTAGAAATCAGCCTTTCTCTTTATCGTTATTTTCTTACCCGTCAGGGGATGTTCGAAGGTAATCTCCTCGGCATGGAGATGCAGTCGGGCAGCCTTCTCGTTGCCGTAGAGCGGATCGCCCAGGATGGGCGCATTCAAGCCCTCCTGATGGGCACAATGCACGCGCAGCTGGTGGGTTCTGCCGGTCTTGGGATAGAGGGCGATGCGGAGATGGGAGCTGTCGATGCGCTCCAGGATTTCATACTCCGTGATGGCCTCCTTGCCCTGCTCGTGATTCACCATCTGGCGGGGGCGGTTCAGATAATCGGGCAGAAGAGGAAGGGAAATGATTCCCTTTTCTGGGATTCCCTTTTTCGGAATCTCCTTCTTAGGAATCTCCTTCTCTGAAATTTCTTTTCCCGAAATCATCTTTCCCGAAATGTCTTTTTCTGAAATGATGGCGATGTATTTCTTCTGCACCCGATGGTTCAGAAACTCCTTCTGCAGACGATGATAGGCAAATTCGGTCTTGGCGATAATCATCAGTCCGCTGGTCGCCATGTCCAGCCGGTGGACGATGAGCGGACCGGTAGCCTCGGGGTATTTCCTGCGCATCAGCGCATAGACCGATGGCTGGGCAGCATCCTTTCCCGGTACGGAGAGCAGTCCTGCAGGTTTGTGGATCACGGTCAGCTCGCGGTCTTCGTAGAGCGTTTCCACCTGCTCATAGAGCATCTCTGCCGGCTTAGGGAATGGTTCCTTCTGTCCGCCGAAGCCGTTTTCCGCCGAAGCAGGGCTTTCGAATACCGATGGCGGCAGCATCCAGTGGAGGATAGGCTTGCATTTGCCGTTGCAGGCAGGATAGAACTGCAGGTGGTGGCGGATTTCCTCCTTGGGGCTTTCTCCCCACCAGAACATCGCCATCTGCAGCGGCTTGTAGCCGTGCTGGTAGGCATATTGCAGCAGTTTCGGTTCGCAGCACTCGCCGCTTCCGGCTGGCGGCACCATCTTCAGGGCGGCAATCCGGCTCGTAGCTACCGCCGCCTGCGGATACTCCTTCAGGGCTTCATCTCTGAAAATCTCCAGCAGATCCTTGCTTTCCCCCTCCTGGTTCAGCATTCTGAACTGCGAGAAAAGCCATTGCTGCAGGGCATCAGAGAGTTGCTTGCGCAGCTGCTTCAGTCTCAGTATATTCTCCTGATAATCCTCAAATTCCGTTTCCAGGGCAGTCTTCTCCGAGAGCGATTTCTTCAGTCGGCGCAGTTCTGCCTTCATAAACTGGCTTTCCCTGATCATCTCCGCCTCTTCCGCTTCCGACAGGTTTCCCGCCTCTCTGCGGCTGTCACGCTTCGCCTTCGCCTCCTTCATCTTCTCCTGATAGGCGGCGATGGTACGCTTCCGCTCCTCCTGCAGTTGCCGGATCAGGGTTCTGGCTTCCTTCATCCTTTCATCCTTTTCCAATCTGCTGATGCTCAGGTTGATATTTGAAATTTCCGCCTCGTGGGTCTTGAAGTATCCGTCGGGCTGCAGGTAGTCGAAAACGGCAGGCACGAAGTCCTCCCAGTCGCTTCTTCCGCCAATCTGTCCGCTGTAGGCAGCCAGGTATCCCCATTTCGGGGCATCGTCATCGGCAGTCTGATATCCCCTTTCCGGTTTATCGGCATCTGTTTTTACATTTTCTACGATGAGCACGCCAAACATTTTGCCGCGCGCAATCTCCTCCTGCCAGTCTTCTCGTCTGGCAAGCATCTCCTGCACTTCCCTGCATGCCTGGATGCAGAGCGGATGCGGTTCGTAATCCAAAGGATTGTTCATCCTTGCAGGAACATTTTCTGAAGTATGATGGAATGGATGGAAAATCATGCTGCAAAGTTACAAAAAAAATGCAGAAGTCTTGGTTTATCCACAGAAAAATCTTACTTTTGCACCATTAAAAGAAAAATTAAGATATGCAAACGAAAAATAACAATATATTCTACCATCTGGTAGCCTTCCTGACGGTGGCGATCTGGGGAACCACCTTCGTTTCCACCAAGGTACTGATGCTGAACGGGCTTTCTCCTGCTCAGATCTTCACCCTGCGTTTCAGCATCGCCTACGTGCTGATGCTGGCGTTCAATCATCGCCGTCTTTTTGCCGATTCCTGGGCCGATGAGGCGAAGATGGCGCTGCTGGGCATTACGGGCGGTTCGCTCTATTTCTGCAGCGAGAACGAGGCGATGAACTTCACCACCACCACCAATACCTCGCTCATCGTCTGTTCGTGTCCGCTCTTTGCCACCCTGCTGGTCCGTCTGGTCTATAAGGATTCCAACCGCATCCATATTGTGCAGCTGCTGGGTTCACTACTGGCATTTGTGGGTATGATCATCGTGGTATTGAACGGCAGGTTTGTGCTTCATCTTTCTCCGGTGGGCGATGCTCTGGCGTTTACGGCTTGTATGTGCTGGGCGATCTATTCGCTGCTGATGAAATCGGTAACGGGCGATTACAGCGCGGCATTCATCACCCGAAAGGTCTTTTTCTATGGTGTTCTCACCATCTTACCTTATTATATTTTCATCCCGGGTTTTCCTCCGCTCGAGGTGTTCACCCGTCCCCAGGTATTCGGCAATCTGCTCTTTCTGGGCTGTCTAGCCTCGATGGTCTGCTTCCTCACGTGGAACTGGTGCATCTCAAAACTGGGCACGGTAAAGGCTACCAACTGGGTGTATTTCAACCCGATAACCACGATGATTTTCGCCTCGTGGGTGCTTGGCGAGCAGATAACCCCCTATTTCCTTGCCGGTGCCGCCTGCATCCTGATAGGAATGTATGTGGCGGATAAGAAAACGAGAGGGGAGCAGTAATAGATATAAAAAAAAAGAGGATGCGCCATTAATCTATGACGCATCCTCTTTTTTTTGTATTTGTGTTGTTCTAAGACATGCAGCTCGTCACGCCCAGAGAGGCGGCGATGGCGGTTAAGATAGATAGTACTATCTGAAATACGGTTTTCCAAGTTTCTTTCTTCATAAGCAGTTTTTTTAGTGATTAATGATTAGTGGTTAGTGATAAAGCCCCCGAAGGGGCTATATTTACAAATCTACGTTATCGCCGTTGCCGTCATCGCCGCTGCCGGTTCCGCCGGTTCCCTGCGAGGTGCCACCGCCGCCCTGGCTGGTACCGCCGTTGTCCTTGTTGGTCTCGCCGCCAGCGCCCTGGCTAGTGTTGCCTCCACCCGGTGTGTTCTCAGAACCACCGCCGCCATCGGCTCCCGATGTATAGTCATCGTATGCCACGATCTTGGTGAGCTTCTTCAGCTCGGCGTTGCTCCATGATTTCGTGTTTCTCACAATCAGATGCACGCCCTGCACGCTAGCCGCCGTCACCTTCTCCTTGCTCACCTCGCCACGCGAGGTCATACCGATGGAGAACAATCCGAGATCAGAGAATCGCACACTCTTGCCATCCAGAATCAGATGCTTCAGGCAATCCAAAGTGTCCATCAGCACACCGTGGATGGTGCCTCGGCTGTATGGCGAGTTGTGCTCGGAGATGTGAGTCACGAAGTCCTCGAAACTCATCTCACGGTCGCTCACGGCAGTAGCATACCAGAGCTTCTTACCAGCGTTCTCACCCGTCTGAGGGGTACGCATAATCTTACGATACTTACTAGTTCCTTGTCCCATAGTCAATCAGTTTTTTAAAGGGTTAATAATTCAATTTTAATGGTCACTCATTCAGTTTTTTGTCACTCATCCGATAAGTCTCCTTATCTCTGAATGACGGTGCAAAGATACGGCTTTTTTCTGGAATCACCAAATCTCAGGGTGTGATAAGGGCCGATTTTCAGTAGCTTTCAATTTGAAACTGCGTTAATAATCCTAACTCGTAAGATAGAGAAGAAGAAAATATAGAGTTGCTGGCTGAAAAACATAGAGATTCCGTCTAAACTGCTATTAAATAATCATTTAAGCCATTATAAGGCATCTGCCCGTACTCCTCAAAAATCGTACTCAATTACTCAGTTACTCAATTACTCAGTTTTATTCTGCCCGTATGTTTCTTTCTGTATAGATAGTATATTATATATTTATATATATAAATATATAATATAAAAATTATACTTTCAATTTATTACCAAGTTACAGGTGTAGGGGTCTAGAAATAAACTGAGTAATTGAGTAACTGAGTAATTGAGTCAAACCGGGCTAAAATCTAGGTTCGTGTCTATATCAACAGATAATCTCCGTATGACTTCTTTTGATGTAAATAAAACTCTAAGAATGCCTCTCAAAAATACGCTCAAAGATTTGCATATATCGTAGAAAAAGCTTATCTTTGCAGTCGAACTCTTTGGTCTTCGCTGTCATGGCTAGGCTGCCCTCCGCTTTAGTGAGAACTCATGGAATATGAATCACTTAATAAAATAGTTTAGTATGATAACAGATACAATGAGCTATGCAGATATTGCAAAGGAATTGGAAGAGGATTATAAGAACGTAGTCAGATACCAAGTCCACCTGCCCGTTAAGAAGTATATGAAAGAGGTTATGAACCGACCTGATGGCAAGGTCTTGTTCAAGACCGTGGAGTGGACATCTCCCAGACACAACAAGATGCTGCTTACACCATTTAGCAGGAACAAGAAGGATGCACGGAAAAATGGTCTTGTCATTAATGTTTGCTGTGTATTCCTGTATAAGGGTAAACTCAATATGGCTGTATATTCACACATGGTATTGCCATGGATTCATGTGCAGTTTTTCACTCATCATTTTTTTCAGCGTTACAACGAGCGATACCTTCATGATTCTTCATTACAGATGATGGATATAGTGAAGCAGTTTATACGCTCTCAGTTTGTTGAATCGTTTTCTAAGATTGTGGAGCATCCAAAGCTCGGCATGGAGAGTTTTACGATATTTCCCAATGGTTGTTCCTTCTCTGAAATTGCCGATTACGATCCGTATGTGTTGCATCATACCTTTGTATCCTTTGATATGCTGCATACCGAGCAGCTGTTGAATTTGGCAGAGCTGTTATATGAGCAGCGTCTGGATAATTATCCTGGCAACAAGTCTGATGACGATTTTTTGTTTGAAAAACGAAGAGTGGAGAATTTTAAAAAAAATGTCGCTGAATTCCCGATGTTGAAGGCTGATTTTCAGAAACGCCATAATAACTTTAGAAAATTTAGTGAATTGTGTTTTCATCTGTCTGTTGATATTCTTGATCTTACAGAAGGGGAGGAAAATCCTCTACTCGCACAGTTTGGCAGGCGTTTGCTAGACATTTCGGCATCACCGGAAAAAGAGCGCAAGGCTGAATTAATGAAGCTGTAGGCAGTGGGCTGATTGAACTTTATTTTGAAATAATATCCAGAACTTTCGCATGTGGTTCAAGTACGGGCTGAAGGGCAAAAAGTTCTGTTAAAGAATCCATGTGGATTTATTTTATAGATTTTTCGGAAAAACTTTTTGGATTTCAGTTTTTTTTTTATTACCTTTGCTGCTATAAAGAAAACGGCAACCCGCCTCTGACGAGCTCAACGCTTATCGGAGGCGGGTTGTTTGCGTTTATACCCCCTGCGAAGGGGAATGATAAAAACAACTAAACGTTTTCTTGAATAAGGTAAAACACATACAAATCAGGATATTAGAAATAGATGAATAATTCCACCATCGTAGTGGTAAATATAAACACGGTAGAAATATTTTCGAAAGAAGCGCTTCCGTGTAAAAGAGTTTCTGCCATAAATAGAATAGTATGGCTAGATTAAAAAGACTGGTTCTGGTAGTCGATGAGAATGCCGTAAACCAGGTTTTAAAGATGCTGACTGCGATTGCAGAGCTTTCGCAGCAGAAGATTGAGATAGCTTCAGAAGATAAAATTGGAGCTATGAGTGAAAAGGAAGACATAGTAAATGATAATATGTCTTCTGAAGGTTTTAAGGGAAACAACGCTCAAGTCGAAGATGATCCTGAGTATAAGTTGCTGTTTTCAGAGAAAGGACGTCGCGTGCTGAATCAACTCCGTGATATCCAGGTGCTGGACGACAACTATCAGCCTAATCATCTTTCTTGGACGAAGAAGGGATATTTGGCATACCAGATAGCTTTCAAGTTGGGTATTACCCGTGTCTGGAAGATTATGGGTGGCTTCTGGCATCTCGACAGTCATTCGCTGAAGACTGGTAGAGACAAGGCAGAAAGTACGCTGAAGATTCAGGCCTTTGAAGAGAAAATCAAGCCGATTTTAGGCTGATAGAGGCATTTTATCGTAGTTTTTACGATTTTTTTCTGGTGCTACCTGCTGCTATGGCACCAGTCGTGCAGCAGGTAAGATTCAAAATATCGCCGTACATTTGCCCCAGATTTCAGAACGATACCGGTTCTGAGGTCTGGGGCTTTTGCGTTTT
>UQWP01000019.1 GCA_900544825.1 uncultured Prevotella sp.
CATGAAAATAGGAGATAAACACCTATGATTAGTGTTTACCTCCTACTCGATTATTTTCTCCATATTATGTTTTTTACCTTTTCTCCTCCATTGTCCTTTTTCTCTTTTCCTTCTTGATTATCTTGAATTTCTTTCGTTTTCGCCTAGATTTCCCTTTCATTTTGCTATATATTCATCTGAAATCCAACATATTCTATTTTTTAACACTAAATATTTGCGTATATCGAATAAAACCACTACTTTTGCACATTGATAAATTTATGTGCAACTAATAAAATAAAGGAAGGGCTTCTATATGTCAGTATCCAAAACAAGACAAAAACTGGTAGATGTCGCACGACAACTGTTTGCCAAAAATGGTATAGCCAATACTACAATGAATGATATTGCTGTAGCATCTGGTAAGGGACGTCGTACGCTTTATACCTATTTCAGCAGAAAAGAAGATGTCTATTATGCAGTCATCGAGTCGGAGTTGGAGCGCCTTTCTGATAAATTGGATGAGGTAGCCAACTGTAAGATGCGTCCTCAGGACAAGATCATAGAGTTGATTTATACCCATCTCAGTATGATCAAGGAAACAGTAGTACGTAATGGCAATCTTCGTGCAGAGTTTTTCCGTAACATCTGGATGGTAGAGAAAGCTCGCAAGAACTTTGATGAGGATGAAATCGAAATCTTCCGTCGTGTCTATGCCGAGGGAAAGGAAGATGGAGAATTTGACATCGACAATATAGATTTAGTTGCCGATATTACCCACTATTGTATCAAGGGGCTGGAAGTGCCTTTCATTTATGGAAGATTAGGTCATGGTATGAATGTGGAATCAAGTAAACCGCTGGTTGCAAAGGTTGTTTGTGGCGCCTTGGGTAAATCAGGCTTAAAACTTTAAATAAGATATTCGTAATAAACTGATAATTAATTAAATAAGAAAGAAATGGGATTATTAACAGGTAAGACTGCCCTTGTAACAGGTGCAGCTCGCGGCATCGGTAAGGCTGTCGCTATGAAATTTGCTTCTGAGGGTGCTAACATCGCATTCACAGACCTCGTACTCAATGATGATATGGCAGCAGGCTTGGAGGCTACTCGCAAGGAGATTGAGGCTCTGGGTGTAACATGCCGCGCATATGCTGGTAATGCTGCTGACTTCGAGGAGACAGAGAAGACCGTTAAGCAGATTCATGCAGATTTCGGTTCTATCGATATTCTCGTTAACAACGCAGGTATCACTAAGGACGGTTTGATGCTTCGTATGACAGAGGCTCAGTGGGATGCTGTTTTGAATGTAAACTTGAAGTCTGCCTTCAACTTTATCCACGCTTGTTCTCCTATCATGCTCCGTCAGCGCAGCGGTTCTATCATCAACATGGCTTCTGTTGTTGGTGTTCATGGTAATGCTGGTCAGTGCAACTATGCAGCTTCTAAGGCTGGTATGATTGCTTTGGCTAAGTCTATCGCTCAGGAGTTGGGTCCTAAGGGTGTACGTGCTAACGCAGTAGCTCCTGGTTTCATCGAGACAGCTATGACTGCACAGTTGCCAGAGGAAATCCGTAAGGACTGGATGAAGAAGATTCCTTTGCGTCGTGGTGGACAGACTGAGGATATTGCAAATGTTTGTCTCTTCCTCGCTTCTGATATGTCTAGCTACGTAAGCGGTCAGGTAATCCAGATCGATGGTGGTATGAACATGTAATCTATTGGCATCCGTTTTTAGATAAAACATGCAGGTAGTTTACGAAGACAACCATATAATTATCGTCTCTAAGAGAAGTGGTGAAATCGTGCAGGGCGACAAGACCGGCGATGAGCCTCTCTCAGAGACGGTAAAACAATATATAAAGGAGAAATACCAGAAGCCTGGAAATGTATTTCTGGGAGTGGTGCATCGACTTGATCGTCCTGTCTCAGGACTCGTGGTATTTGCCAAAACCTCCAAGGCATTGAGCCGTCTGAACAATATGTTCCGGGATGGTGAGGTACACAAGACCTATTGGGCTATCGTGAAGAATATGCCACGTGAGACAGAGGCAACATTGACTCATTGGATAGTAAGAAACGAAAAGCAGAATAAAAGCTACGCTTACGACCATGAGGTGAAGAATTCGAAGAAGGCGATATTGAAGTATAAGGTGATAGGTCATACTGATCATTATACACTTTTGGAAGTGAACCTGATGACAGGTCGTCATCATCAGATCAGATGCCAGTTGGCTAAGATGGGATGCCCGATCAAGGGCGACCTGAAATATGGTTCTCCTCGCAGCAATGCCGACGGAAGTATCTCTCTTCTCTCGCACAAGGTAGAGTTTGTGCATCCAGTATCAAAAGAAACCATTGTAGTGGAAGCTCCTCTGCCAGATGATAATCTATGGAGAGCTATTGCTCCATAACAATTTAATATCCATGCTTATGAAGAAGTATGCGAAATGGGTTGGGATTGTTGTTCTTACCCCATTCTTGCTCATATTATTGTTGGCTGTTTTGCTTTATTTGCCTCCTGTACAGAACTGGGCAGTAAAGCAAGTTGCTTCTTATGCTTCAGAATCGACGGGCATGGATATTTCCGTAGAGCATGTACAACTCGTTTTCCCTCTCAAGCTGGGAGTGGAAGGCGTGAAAGTACTGCAACCGGTCGATTCATTGAAGAACAGCAGAAACCTTGCTTTAAGAAATAAAAAAGATACCGTAGCCGACATCCAGAAGATGGTGGTAGATGTGCAGTTGCTGCCACTCTTCAGCAATCAGGTGATGGTGGATGAACTGAACTTCACGAAGATGAAGGTGAACACCACCAATTTTATCCACGAAGCCCGAATCAAGGGAGATGTGGGCAGATTGCAGCTGATGGCGCATGGTATAGATCTGGGCAAGGAGCGAGTGACTGTGAACGATGCGCTGATTTCCGATGCCAGATTGTCTGTGGAATTGAGCGATACTGTTCCGCCTGATACGACTCCGAGCACCAATTACTGGAAGATCCACTTGCAGAAACTGAAACTAAAGAATACCGATTTTACCCTACACATGCCTGGAGATACCCTTCAGGTGAATGCTTATTTCGGTGATGCGCTCGCCCGCACCACCTACCTTGACCTGTTCAAAGGTCTGTATCAGGTCAAGCACCTGGACTGGAAGAACGGCAGGGTGAACTACGACCAGAATTTCGAACGCCCAGTATCCGGTCTGGACTTCAACCATCTTGCCTTCCGGGATATGGCATTGAAGGCCGATTCTTTCTATTTCTGCGATTCCAGGATTGATGTAAAAATCAGGGAAGCAAGGATGAAGGAGAAGTGTGGACTGAAGATAGATCAGCTGAATGGCAGATTTGTAATGGATTCCGTGAAGTTACAGTTGCCGGATCTCTATTTCCGTACTCCGGAGTCTCATCTGCAGGCTACTGTAGATATGGATATGAATGCCTTTGCCGAGAAGAATCCTGGCAAGGTGATGGCGCGTGTGAAAGGTGCCTTGGGACGTTCTGATCTTTTCCTCTTCATCGGTGATGCATTGCCGAAGCAGATGAAGAGCCGATGGCCTTACTATCCGATGAAAGTGGAAGGTTCGCTGAAAGGAAACATGCAGCGTGCCTCTTTCTCGGGAGTCAAGGTGAATCTGCCTACTGTTTTCGACTTAAGCACGGATGGCATGGCAGCTAATATGACAGATATGAATCGTCTGAAGGCGAATATCAATCTGAAGGCACGTACCTACAATCTCGGTATGGTAACTGCCATGCTCGATCCTGCCTTGACACAGGAAATCCGCATCCCTAGCAGCATTGGCATTCAGGGAAATGTGAAGATGGATGGAACGAAGTATGCCACCAGACTGGCTCTTACCGAGGGTAAGGGAAGCATGAAGGTGGATGCTACCATCGATGCCAAGACCCGTAGGGATGGCAGCATCGATATGAATAGCCTGGCTTATCAGGCAAAGTTGCAGGCACGTCAGATCCAGGCGAAGCATTTCCTGCCTCACCAGAGTCTCTACACCTTTACGGGAGAGGTAGAGGCAAAGGGCGTGGGTACAGATTTCCTGTCGCCTCGTACCCGACTGATGGCGAAAGCCAAGGTAAACCAGGTGCATTATGACCAGTATCAGTTGCATGACATGGTGGCTGACGCGCAGGTTGCCAATGGTAGGATCCATGCCAAGCTGGATAGTAGGAATGATCTGCTGAATGGTGACATCGCCGTGGATGCCCTGGCTAGTACCAAGAAGTTGCAGGCTACGCTGGTGGCAGATGTGCGCCATGCCGATATGTATCAGTTGAAGATTACCGATAAGCCAGTGGATGTTTCGCTATGTGGTCAGATTGATGTTCATTCCGATCTGAAGGATAGCCACAAGGTATGGGCCAACCTGGATGATATCACCGTAAGGACGGGACAGAAAGTCTATCGCCCGGTAGGTGTGAAGGTAGATATCCTGACCGATAGGGATACCACCCATGCCATAGCAGAGTGTGGAGATTTCCGTCTGAACATGGATGCGCATGGTGGCTACGAGAAACTCCTGCACAGAGTTACCGGTTTGCAGAAGGAATTATGGAAGCAGCTCAAGAACCGTCGCATCGATCAGGTGATGATTCGCAACAATTTCCCTAGCGGACATATCTATCTTTCTACAGGTAAGGACAACTTCATTTCCCGATTCATTGAATATATGGGTTACCATTTCAAGTCGGTGGAGATGGAGCTGAATGCTTCGCCTGTGGCAGGACTCGAAGGATATATGAACATCGACTCCCTGGTGGCGAGTGGTATGCAGCTGGATACCATCCGTGCCCAGGTACATACGCAGGGAGATACCATCCGCTATTCAGCCCGTGTTCAGAACAACCCTCATAATCCGCAGTATGTGTTCCGGGCATTGGTAGATGGTGAGGTACAGGAGCATGGTTCCAATATCAAGGCTCGCCTCTATGATGCATCCAATAAGTTGGGTGTGGATGTGGGACTCGCTGCTATGTTGCAGCCTAATGGTGTGAAGGTTTCCCTGATAGATACCCATCCGACATTGGGTTATAAGGAGTTTGTTGCCAATGATTCCAACTATGTGATGTTGAGTGATGACGGCCGTGTATCTGCCGATCTGGTACTGAAGGCAGCAGCGGGCAATATGGGTATGCGTGTCTATTCCAACGATGAAAACGAGGATGCCCTGCAGGATATCACCGTCAGCATGAGCAGGTTCAATCTGGACAAGGTGCTGAGTGTGATTCCATATATGCCGGATATCACGGGTATTATGGATGGTGACTTCCACTTTATCCAGACCAAGGAAGAACTCTCTGTATCTTCTAACTTGAAGATAGACAATATGACCTACGAGAAATGTCCGATGGGCAATGTAGGCTCGGAGTTTACCTATATGCCAAAGAGTGACGGTTCTCACTATGTAGATGCCATCCTTACCTATGAGGGTGATGAGGTGGCAACCGTTACGGGTACTTATAAGTCGGAAGGTGCCGGCGATCTGGATGCAGAGGTAGGATTAGAGAAGCTTCCTTTGCACTTTATCAATGGTTTTGTACCTGACCAACTCATTGGTTTGAAGGGATATGGTGAAGGTGCCCTGAAGATGAAGGGTGCCTTGAGCAATCTTGATATCGATGGCGAGGTATATCTCGATTCTGCTTATCTGGTAAGTGTGCCATACGGTATTTCCATGCGATTTGCCAACGATCCTGTGCGCATTACTGACAGTAAGCTGCTCTTCGAGAACTTCATGATGTATGCCAACAATGAGAGTCCGCTCAATATCCAGGGTGCCCTTGACTTCACAGATGTGGAGAATATGAAGCTGAATGTCCGGATGAGAGCGCAGGACTTCCTGCTGATTGATGCAAAGGAGAATGCCCGTTCCGAGGCATTCGGCAAGGCGTATGTCAACTTCTTGGGAAGCATGCAGGGCTCATTGTCTAATCTTAAGATGATGGGTAAGCTGGATGTACTGGGCAAGACCAATATGACCTATATCTTGCGTGAGTCGGAACTCACTACCGATAATCAGCTGGAGGAACTGGTGAAGTTTACCAATTTCAAGAGCGGCAAGGAGGTAGTGGTTCAGAAGCCTACGCTGGAGGGTTTCGATATGTTGCTGAGTATGTCTATCGATGAGTCGGCGCGTATTCTCTGTGCCTTGAATGCCGATAAGACCAATTATGTGGATCTGATGGGAGGAGGCGATTTGCAGATGCGATACAATACGGCAGACGGTATCCGACTGACGGGTCGATATACCCTGAATGATGGTGAGATGAAGTACTCTCTGCCTATCATCCCATTGAAGACCTTTGATATTCAGGATGGAAGCTACATCCAGTTTACGGGTGATCCGTTTAATCCAACCCTGAACATTACGGCAACGGAGGATATCAAGACTACCGTCAACGAGGGTGAGGGTAGCGGCCGATCGGTGGATTTCATCTGTGGTGTGAAACTGAGTCAGACGCTGGAGAAACCGGGTATCCAGTTTATCATCTCGGCATCCAACGACCAGACCATCCAGGATGAGTTGAGTTCGATGAGTGTAGAGGAACGAGGCAAGATAGCTATCACGATGCTGGCTTCGGGTATGTATCTGGCGAGTGGAACCACCAGTTCGTTCTCGATGAATACCGCCCTGACTTCATTCCTCAACTCTGAGATCAATAACATAGCAGGAACTGCCATGCGAAGCATCGGACTCGATGTGGGTATGTCGGTGGATAACCAGACCAATGCCTCTGGCGGAACGCATACCGACTACAACTTCAAGTTCGCCAAGCGATTCTTCAATAATCGCCTGAGTTTCTCTGTGGGTGGACAGGTATCAACCGGTGCAGAACTGGAGAATGCCAACAAGAATGAGTCTTTCTTCAACAATGTGGAGGTTCAGTATCGTCTTAACGAAGGAGCCAGCATGTATGTCAGAGCCTTCTATAATGCCAATACCTACGATTGGCTGGATGGTCAGATAGGAGAGTATGGCGGCGGTTTCACCTGGCGCAGAAAACTCTCCAAATTCTCGGATATCTTCAGATGGAAGACCGAGAAGCAGCAGGTGCCTGCAGGTTCTCCGATGCTGCGAACCCGCAAGGATTCTGTTCCTGCCTCAAAGAAAGACTCTGTTCATAAGGCACAGACATCTCTGATGTTTGATCCTTTGAAGAACAAGTAATATAGGATAGTGATATCAGAAAGAACGAAAAATAAGCTAGTGAATATGAGAAAGAAAAATCGACTTCACCTTATTATATATATAGCGGCAGCGGTGATGCTGTTCAGCTTTCTGTTTACAGGGTGCTCTTCTACGAGTGCCCTGAAGGAAGACGAGCAGCTGTTTACCGGTTTGAAGCCTATAGAATACTCCAACTACGAGGCGAATACCTATGCCGACTCGGTGAAAGAAGAGATGGAGTTTGCTCTTGCATCAGCCCCGACGGGAGCTTTTATGGGAAGCAGCTATTTCCGTACTCCATTTCCTGTCCGTCTGTGGATATGGAATGCTTTCTCTCCGTCGGATGATGCTCTTTCCAGATGGATTACCAAGGTGTTCGGTTCGAAGCCTAAGCTGATGGAGAATGTGAATCCGAAGTTGAGAGCACAGGTGGCTGAGCATCAGCTAGACAAGTTGGGCTATTTCAATGGCAAGGTAGATTACGAAGTGCTCACCCAGAGCAATCCGAAGGAAGCCAAGGTTGCTTATAAGGTGAATATGGGACATTTGTGGAGATTGGATTCCGTGGCTTATCTCAACTTCCCGGAGCATGGCAAGCAGCTTATCGATTCTACGATGTCGCAGGCGGTTATCAGAAAGGGAAGCCCGTTCAATGTCTCCAATCTGGAGCAGGAGCGCCAGCGACTCACCCGTCTTTTCCGCAACCATGGCTACTATTTCTATCAGAATGGCTATGCATCTTATCTTGCAGATACCGTGAATACGCCCGGCAAGGTGAACCTCCGTCTGTCGATGGTGGACAGCATAGAGCCGGAAGCAACCCGACAGTGGTATATCGGCAATATCAACATCAACTTCAAGAAGCAGTTTATGGAGGAGATGACCGATAGCTTTGTGCGCCGCTATCTGAGCTTCAGATATGCAGGCAAGAAGATGCCGATCCGTGCCGGAGTAGTGCTCAGGGAGTTGAAGCTCCGGCCACGAAAGCTTTATATGGTGGATGATGAAAATACGGCTAAGGCTGGATTGCAGTCGATGGGACTCTGCAGCTATACCAACCTGCAGTTTGTGCCTAGAAGCACTCAGGTTTTGGACAGTCTGGGAAATGTGCAATATTGCGATACTCTGGATGCCAACATCGATCTGGTGTTTGACAAACCCTATGATTTCTATGTAGAAGCCAATGCCAAGGGCAAGACTACCGGAAGGGTAGGTCCGGAGCTGGTGGTGGGTCTTACCAAGCGCAATGCCTTCCGTGGTGGCGAGAAGCTGGATATCAACTTCCATGGTTCTCATGAGTGGCAGACCATCACGGGGCAGGGTGGAAGTTCCAGCAAGATCAATTCCTATGAGTTCGGATCGGATGTCACGCTGTCGTTCCCAAGCATCATCACCCCTTGGAATGCTTTCCGCACGATGGCACAGAATGAGCGCAGATTCCGCAGAGGTCATATTCCTCGCCGTTACTATGGTACGCCGAATACCACCATCAAGGCATCTATGAACATCCTGAACCGTGCCGGCTATTTCCGCCGTCATGTGGCTGGAGGAGAGTTGACTTATGATTGGGCTACCTCTTATCAGCATCGCCATTCGTTCAGTCCGCTGATTCTTTCGTATGAGTATATGAACTATACTTCTCCGAAGTTCGACAGCATCATGAATAACAATGTGTATGTGGCAACTTCGATGGCCGACCGTTTCATTCCGAAGATGAGCTATACCTACACCTATCGCAGTGCGCAGAAATACCGCAACCCTATCGTGTGGTCAACTACGGTGAGTGAAGCCGGTAACATCCTTTCTCTGGGCTATCTTGTAGCAGGCAGAAAATGGAACGACAAGGACAAGACGATGTTCAAGAACGAGTACTCTCAGTTTTTCAAGCTGGAGACCGATTTCGTGAAATACTGGAAGCTGAATGAAACATCCACTCTGGTGGGACATCTGAATGCCGGAATGATCTGGAGTTACGGCAACTCTACCCAGGCACCTTATACGGAGATGTTTTATGTAGGTGGAGCCAACAGTATCCGTGCCTTCAGTGTGCGAGGTATCGGACCAGGCGAGCAAGACTACAGTGCCCTGAGTAACAAGTATGCCAACATCCTTCGTACGGGAGACATCAAGTTCCAGGCGAATCTGGAATACCGTCCTAAGATCTGGGGCGATCTTTATGGTGCCCTGTTCCTGGATGCCGGTAATGTATGGATGAAGGATGCTGATTTCTCCTCTTTCGAGGCCTTCAAGTTTGATAAGTTCTACAAGCAGCTGGCTGTAGGTACCGGAGTGGGTATTCGCTACGATATGGGAATGTTTGTGATTCGAGTGGATTGGGGTATCGGTCTGCATCTGCCATACGATACGGGTAAGAGCGGATTCTACAACATTCCAAGCTTCAAGAAGAACCAGAGCTTGCATTTGGCTGTGGGCTATCCGTTCTAGCACCGCTTTTTGGGGGTGAAGCTCCATAAATCAGTCAAATGTTGATGTAAATCAAAAAAAAGTAGGAAAAGATGCCGCTAGGTGCATTTTTTTTATTACTTTTGCAGGTGATTAAATGTAAATATCAACTATTAAATAAAAATATAGATTATGAAACCTACATTATTGCTTTTGGCTGCTGGTATGGGTAGCCGTTATGGTGGTTTGAAACAGCTCGATGGTCTGGGCCCTAATGGTGAGACTATTATGGACTACAGTATCTACGATGCTATTCAGGCTGGTTTTGGTAAGATCGTTTTCGTTATCCGCAAGGATTTCGAGGATCAGTTCCGCGAGAAAATCCTCTCTAAGTACGAGGGCCATATCCCAGCAGAGCTTTGCTTCCAGTCTTTGGATGCACTCCCAGAAGGATTCAGCGTACCTGAGGGTCGCGAGAAGCCATGGGGTACCAACCACGCAGTGTTGATGGCAAAGGACATTATCAAGGAGCCTTTCTGCGTAATCAACTGCGATGACTTCTACAACCGTGACTGCTTCATGGTTATCGGCAAGTTCCTTTCTGAGCTTCCAGAGGGTAGCACCAACAAGTATGCTATGGTAGGTTTCCGCGTAGGTAACACCTTGAGCGAGAACGGTACTGTAGCCCGTGGTATCTGCTCTAAGGACGAGAACGAGAACCTGACAACTTGTGTAGAGCGCACCGAGATCATGCGTATCAATGGTGAGGTATCTTACAAGGACGAGGAAGGCAAGTGGGTTGCTGTAGGCGACAACACTCCTGTATCTATGAACGTATGGGGCTTTACTCCAGATTACTTCGCTCACAGCGAGGCTTACTTCAAGGAGTTCCTGAGCGATCCTAAGAACATGGAGAACAAGAAGGCTGAGTTCTTTATCCCGTTGATGGTCAACAAGCTCATCAACGAGGGTACATCTACCGTTAAGGTACTCGATACCACCAGCAAGTGGTTTGGTGTAACTTATGCAGCCGACCGCCAGAGTGTAGTAGATAGAATCCAGAGTCTCATTGACGAGGGTGTATATCCTAACAAGCTCTTCTAATTCTATTAGATGGATATTCAATTAGATATTTTAAACGCACAGGAAGCCGCTATTCTCCGAGAGACGATAGCGGCTTCTCAGCATATTGTCATCTGTGCCCACAAGTCACCTGATGGCGATGCTATTGGCTCATCTTTGGGATGGGCTTATTTTTTGCGCTCTCTGGGTAAGAACCCTGTCATCTGTGTGCCTGATATGATACCGGATGCCCTTTCCTGGTTGCCTGGCAGTGATGATATCGTGAGATACGACAAGCATCCCGAGAAGGTGCAGCAGGCTTTTGATGAGGCTGATCTGGTATGCTGCGTGGATTTCGGCAGCACAGGCCGACTGGATGAGATGGATCATGTACTTGCTGGCTGCAAGGCCCAGCGTGTTGTCATCGACCATCATCTGGCTCCTAACCTGGAGGCTAAGCTGATGATTTCGCAGCCTCATGCCAGCAGTGCCAGCGAACTGGTGTTCCGTGTGATTTGGCAGTTGGGTGGTTTCCCAGAGTTGGATAAGACCTGGGCTACCTGCGTTTATTGCGGTATGATGACCGATACGGGTGGATTCACCTATAACTCTACCAATCCGGACATCTACTACATCATCTGCCAGCTGCTTACCAAGGGTATCGACAAGGATAAGATTTATCGCAATGTCTTCAACAACGCCCGTGTTTCTGCAGTCCGCTTCCGCGGTCATCTGATGAACGAGAAGCTGCAGGTCATCGAGTCGCTCCATGCCAGTTACTATACCGTAACCCGCAAGGAGATGAAGGAGTATGATTTCATCAAGGGTGATCTGGAAGGATTGGTGAACGTGCCTCTTACCATCAGAGGTCACAAGCTCTCCATCTCGCTCCGTGAGGATACCGATGTGGATAACCGCGTATTGGTGAGTCTCCGTTCTGTGGATGATTTCCCATGCAATAAGATGGCGGAGCAGTTCTTCAATGGAGGTGGTCATCTCAACGCATCCGGCGGTAAGCTGCTTTGCAGTATCGAGGAGGCTGAGAAGATTGCCCAGAAGGCAATTCTTGCCTTTGCCGATTTACTGAGATAAGGAGACCTTTGCGCCTGAAAAAACAGAAAAATAAGGAAAAACAACCCCGAAAGAGGCATTAGGATGATAATAAATGATAAATAATAATAAAATCATCCTATACTTCTCGGTGTTGTCTTTTCTTTTTTGTACCTTTGCCCAATAAATTAGAAAGGAATGAAAAAATTTTTGTTTGCCATCATGGCTATAGCAGCACTTTTCTCGTTTGCTGCATGTAACGATACTGAGACATATAAGGATTTGCGTGACCGCGAGTTGGACTCTATCAGTTCTTTCTTGCGTCATGAAAACGTGAAGGTCATTTCAGAAGCAGAGTTCAAGAGTCGTTGGGAGAAGAAGCAGAAGGACAACAGCGTGGTTCTTACTGATACTTCCAAGAATAATAACGAGTATGTGCTCTTCAACAGCAACGGTATCTATATGCAGGTATTGGAAATGGGCTGTGGCGACTATATCAAGATGGGCGAGACTACCGACGTGCTCGTTCGTTTCTCTGAATACAATCTGAATACCGCAGCAGAGATGAGTACCAACTCTTTGCAGTTGAGCAATAATCTGAAGCAGTATTCTTTCTATACTGATAAGATGACCGTGACCAATACTTCCGGCACTTTCACCGGTACTTTTGATGTGAATAGCAGCTTGATGGTGGCTACTTACAACAAAAACTACTCAGGCGGTTATAGCGGAACAGTACCTAGTGGCTGGCTGGTTCCTTTCAGTTGGGTAAAGATTGGTCGTGGTAATGCCGAGGGCGAGAGAATAGCTCACGTTCGCCTGGTTGTTCCTCATACATACGGTACTACATCGGCATCTGGAAGCGTATATGCCTGCCTCTATGATTTAACCTTGCAGAGAGGCAGATAAGATAATTTCATTTTAAAAAAGATATTATTATGACACTGATTAAGTCTATTTCTGGTATCCGTGGAACCATCGGCGGTCCAGCGGGCGATACTTTGAATCCGCTCGACATCGTCAAGTTTACATCTGCTTACGCTACATTCATCCGTCGTAGCGGTGCTTCTAAGAGCAACACCATTGTGGTTGGCCGTGATGCACGTATCTCAGGCGAGATGGTAAAGAATGTAGTTTGTGGAACATTGATGGGTATGGGTTACGATGTATTGAACATCGGTCTGGCTACTACTCCTACAACAGAGTTGGCTGTAACCATGAGTGGTGCAGCCGGTGGTATCATCATCACAGCTTCTCATAACCCACGCCAGTGGAATGCCCTCAAGCTTCTCAACGAGAAGGGCGAGTTCCTTACTGCTGCCAATGGTAGCGAGGTATTGAGCATTGCTGAGAAGGAAGACTTCGAGTATGCTGATGTAGATGCTCTCGGTAAATATACAGAAGATGATACCTTCAACAAGCGCCATATCGACTCAGTGCTTGCATTGAAGCTCGTGGATGTTGAGGCTATCAAGAACGCTCATTTCAAGGTTTGTGTAGATGCCATCAACTCTGTAGGTGGTGTTATTCTCCCAGAGTTGCTCGATGCACTCGGCGTAGAATATACATTCCTGAATGCAGAGCCTACCGGTGATTTCGCTCACAATCCAGAGCCATTGGAGAAGAACCTCGGTGGTATCATGGATGAGTTGAAGAAGGGGGGCTATGATATGGGTATCGTTGTTGACCCAGACGTTGACCGCTTGGCATTCATCTGCGAGGATGGCAAGATGTATGGTGAGGAATATACCTTGGTAAGTGTAGCCGACTATGTATTGAGCAAGACTCCAGGCAATACCGTCAGCAACCTTTCATCTACCCGTGCTCTCCGCGATGTAACCGAGAAGCATGGTGGTACCTATTACGCTTCAGCCGTTGGCGAAGTGAATGTAACTACTAAGATGAAGGATGTTCACGCAGTGATTGGTGGCGAAGGCAATGGTGGAGTTATCTATCCAGAGAGTCACTATGGTCGTGATGCCCTCGTAGGTATTGCTCTCTTCCTGAGCAGTCTGGCTCATAAGGGTTGCAAGGTAAGCGAGCTTCGTGCCAGCTTCCCTAACTACTTCATTGCCAAGAACCGCATCGACCTGACAGCTTCTACCGATGTAGATGCTATCCTCGTGAAGGTAAAGGAGATGTATGGCAAGGAGAAGGATGTAACTGTTACTGATATCGATGGTGTGAAGCTCGACTTCCCTGACAAGTGGGTTCACCTTCGCAAGAGTAACACTGAGCCAATCATCCGCGTATATAGCGAGGCTTCTACCATGGAGCAGGCTGATGAGCTTGGAAAGAAGCTCATGCAGGTGGTTTATGATATGCAGTAAGTACTGTATTTATATAAGAAACGACTTCCTACGATTATAGGCAGCAATGCTTATAAGCGTTGGAAGTCGTTCTCGTTTATAATAGAAGTTGTCCGAACTATACTTACTAGTTGTCCGAATCGTATTGGTTTCTTGCCAGAACTATATGTTTCTCCAGCCGCACAACAGCTGTTGTGCGCTTGCATAACAGCTGATATGCGCATGCACAACAAGTGTTGTGCGCTCGTTGCCCAGCTGATGTGCAGTCATTAAAGTTCCGGTTTGACCTGCTGGAAAACTTATTGCTCAGCCAGCTCCTTCATGGCATCATTCAATGTATTGAACAGTACATTGATGTTTTCCTCCTGGTTCTTGCACGCCTCCTTGAAGAGAGCGACAGGATCTTCAGAATCGCCCTTCAGCGGAGCCTCGTTCAGAAGGATGTTCACATTGTTCAGCAGCATACCGTGCAGGGTAGGCATGTGGAGCTGATGCTGTGTGCCCTCCTTGCTGCCACACTTCAGTCCGGCAGCGTATGCCTTTACGATGATGCGCACAAGCAGATGGATACCCATCGGTTCGTCGGCAAGACTGATGAGTACACCGTGTGTATAATCGCGTACGTGCTCCTCTATGCTTGTAAACTTACCCTGCAGGAGCCAGGTGAAGTTGCGCTTGTATTCAGCTTCCATAGCCTTGTAAAGCTGGTTCGATTTGCAGGCGATGCGCAGATAGTCGAGCATGGTAGGCTCGAAGGTAGGATCGGTCTTCTTCATGCTCTCGAAATTCTTCTGCATGCGCTCGTTAGCCTCTTCCGCACTCTTGTAGTTGAGTCGTACGAGGGTAGAGAACAGGATGTCGAAGAAGTACTGGTTCACTTCTCCATAGTGTTCCAGCATCATCTGCTTCACCTCTTTCGGGTCGTTCTTCTTCTGGAAGTCATCGCCGCCAACCACAGCATCCATGATGCCGCGTGCGTATGCCTCGAAGAATCCTCTTACGAAAGAGGCTACAGCCTGATAACTATTGATTCTCTTGCTCATTGTCTTTTGAATGTTTTAATCAAAGATGATTTAATCAAAAATCTTAAATTCGTATCCCTGTTCCATCAGCCATTCTATGGATTGCGGCAGCGCCGTCTTCAGCTTGTCGATACTCTTCAGCGAGTCGTGGAAGGTGATGATGCTGCCGTTGCGGGCATACTTCTTCACATTGTTCACCACATCTTCTGCCGTCATCCACTTGGAATAATCTCGGGTCACCACATCCCACATGATAACCTTGTAGGTGCGGTGCAGCCACCAGTACTCGCTCTGTCGCATCCAGCCGTGAGGTGGACGGAAGAGATGGGCATGGATGATGTCATTCGCCTTGTTGGTGTTGAGCACGTAGGAGATGACACGATGCTTGAAGGCACCGATATGATTGAAGGTATGGTTACCTATCTGATGCCCCTCTGCTACAATCTGGTTGTAGAGATCGTGGTTGCGCAATACGTTTTCGCCCACCATGAAGAAGGTTGCCTTGATATTATACTTTCTCAAGGTTTCCAGGATGAATGGGGTGGATTCGGGAATCGGACCGTCATCGAATGTGAGATACACCGAATGGTCGTTCTTGTCCATTCTCCATATTGCCTTCGGATATAACCATCTGAGCCATTTGGCTGGTTGCTCTATGAACATAGGAATAACTTGATTAGGGGATGATACAAAAAGGGAGACCTAGCAAAAAGCCAGGTCTTCCTTGATATTCTTTATCTTACTGATTGCCCTGTGGCATGCTTTATCGCCTGCCTTGTGGCAATGCTTCTGTCTTTACTGATTGCCCTGTGGCATGCTGCCGCCTCTGCCGCGATAGAGTGTGTAGAGGGCATTGAGCTGCTTCTCATAACTCTTCTGCAACTGAGGGCTTACCATACCAGCAACATCGCAGATGCTCTGCATAATCATAATCTGACGGACACAGTCGTTCTGGCTCTGCAGGAAGCGGTCGTTTGGCAATGAGAGGTAATAGTCGAGATACTGGTGAGCATTCTTCCAGATAGCCTCTACATATTCCTTACCCTTTGCCTTCTGACCGGTGAGCAGCCAGCCGCGAGCCATATCCAGACCACCGCTCATGTAATCGAGGGTGACATTGTATGCCGGAATCTCCACATCAGCCTTCTTCAGGATGTTGATAGCCTTCTGGTTCTTGCCGTCGGCAATGAGCTGGAGGGCTGTCTGGGCGAGCAGGCGACGGTGGGTGTAGCACATACGCATGGTAGTCTCGTCGATATAGAGTCCCTTCTGCTTCAGGTTACCGAACTTGAATCGGGTCATGATGTTATGATAGGTCTTCTCTGCATCGAAGTTCTTCGCACCTGGCTTGTTGGTGGTGAATGGAGTGATACGGTTGGCAAGACCCTCCTGTACGAAGTTGTCGCCAAGGTTCATATAGTTCTCCTGTCCCACGGTAAGAGCCACGTAGATAGGACGTGTCCAGTTGCACTGTGACAGCATTTCGAGCATCATCAGGTCGCCCTTGTAGAGAGCGCTCTTGCCTGTGAGCGAAATCACCATCTTGTCTGGGATGGTATCAGAAGCCATCATCATGCCGCTCTTCTTCACAGCCTCCTTGTCGATTGTTACATAGACGGTGTCTGTAGGGATGAAGTGCATGTCTGAGTTCTTGCTGCGTACCCAGTACTTCAGGATGTTCTTGAGCTCGAAAGGCTCATCACCAAACTGCTTCTTGGCATTCACAGGGTCCTGCTTGTAGAAGTCGAGAACCTGCTGCTTAGCCTCTGGCTGGATAGAAACATACTCGTTGGTACCCGAACAGAAGTCGAGACGTGGCCAGGTGATTGGCACGGATGGTGAGTTGTATGCCGGACGCATCATCTGGTCGATATACCAGTCGGTCTGCAGATAGCTCAAGTTACATACGCGGGCATCTGTACCTACGCCTTCTACCTCCTGGTTGTACCAGAGTGGGAAGGTATCGTTATCACCATTGGTGAAGATGATAGGGTTACCCTTCTCCTGGAGCGACATCAGATAGTTCTGACCGAAGTCGCGGCAGGTGTAACGGCCTGAACGGTCGTGGTCATCCCAGGTCTGTGATGCCATCTGGATAGGAACGAGCAGGGTTACCACAGCCACGATAGCTGTTACGGCAGTACCGCTGAGCTTCATCTTCTGCTTCAGAAGGTCGATGATGGCGAGAACGCCAAGACCGCACCAGATAGCGTATGCATAGAATGAACCGGCGTAGGCATAGTCACGCTCACGTGGCTGCATAGGAGTCTGGTTCAGATAGAGCACGATGGCAAGACCTGTCATGAAGAACAGGAAGAATACCACCCAGAACTGCTGGATACCTACAGGGAGAATCTCCTCTGTCTCCACGCCGTTCTTGATGACCTTGCGCTTGCGGGTGTACCAAGCCTGCCAGAAGAGGCCGATGAGACCGAGAATCAGCGGCATGCAGTAGAACACGTTGTGTCCCTTGTTCGCCTTCAGGTCGTCTGGCAGTTTGCTCTGGTCGCCATAGAGGGCGTTGTCGATGAATGAGAAACCGGTAATCCAGTTACCGTGCTCTGGTTCGCCGTTGCCCTGGATATCGTTCTGACGTCCGGCAAAGTTCCACATGAAGTAGCGCCAGTACATGAAGTTGCACTGATAGGAGAGGAAGAAACGGATGTTCTCCATCTGTGTAGGAACCTTCACCATCATGTTCTCGCCACAACGGTCGTAAGGCACCTGGTTACCCTCTACGCCTCCCATCCAGTCTTCGTATGCCTGGGCATGAGCCGAGCTGTGCATACGTGGGAAGAGCATATTCTGTGCATATACATACTTGTTCTTATGACTTACTACGAAGTAAGAGTCCTTCTCATCGGCAGAAGCCTTCTCCTTGCGCTGATAAACAGGTGCACCTTCCTTCATTACAGGCTTGCACATGTTGCCGTCAGCCTCGAGAGCCACCTGAGAAGTGTAAGCCTGACCATAGAGCAATGGAGTATCGCCATACTGGTCGCGGCTCAGATAACTACCCAGGGTGAAGATATCCTCAGGAGAGTTCTGGTCCATAGGAGGGTTGGCAGATGAACGGATCACGATGAGCGCATAGCTTGAGTAACCGATCATCAGCATCAGCATGCAGAGCAATGCTGTGTTCTTGATGCGAGCAGAGATGAGAGGCAGCAGCTGCATCTTCTTCTTCTCGATGCCTGTAGCCTGGTCAACGCCGGTTATTACTTCCTTCTTGCGCTTGTAGTTGAGTACAAACCAGAGGATAACCAGGATGATGATACCGGTGATGACTGCGCTCCATCCATATCCGAAGAATGGGATGCCGAGCATGCCGAAACCGAGAACGAAGGCGATGTTCTGCTTCTTCTCGTTCTTCTCTGATGCATTGTAGGTCTCGTAGATACCCCAGATAACAGAGGCTACGAGGCAGATGATATATACGATTTCACCCGTATTGAATGGGCAGCCGAGTGTGTTGACGAAGAACAGCTCAAACCATCCGCCTACGGTGATGATGCCTGGAACCACACCATAAAGTACGGCTACTACCACCAGGAATGAAAGGAAGAGCGCCATGAGCGAACCCTTCAGGTTGGCATGAGGCACCTTCTTGTAGTAATATACCAGTACGATGGCTGGGATACAGAGCAGGTTGAGCAGGTGCACACCGATACTCAGACCGGTCATATAGGCGATGAGCACGAGCCATCGGTCGCTATGAGGTTCGTCAGCGTGGTCTTCCCACTTCAGAATCAGCCAGAATACCACAGCGGTGAAGGCAGAAGAGAAAGCGTAAACCTCACCCTCTACAGCAGAGAACCAGAAGGTATCGCTGAAGGTGTAGATGAGTGCGCCCACCATACCAGATGCCTCGATGGCAATCAGCTTGCTGGTGGTCATCTCCTTCCAGTCGCCGATGATGAGCTTGCGTGCCAGATGGGTGATGGTCCAGAAGAGGAACATGATGCAGACGGCACTGAGGAGTGCGCTCATCGTATTCACCATCTTGGCTACCTGCGTGGTATCGCTGGCGAAATGTGTGAAGAAATTGCCCATGAGCATGAAGAATGGTGCCCCAGGTGGGTGACCGATCTCCTGCTTGTAGGCAGTTGTAATAAACTCAGGACAGTCCCAGAAGCTGGCTGTCGGTTCAATTGTGGAGCAATATACGAATGCCGCAATGATGAATGCGACCCATCCGAAGATATTGTCCACTAATCTGTACTGTTTCATTATTGTTTAAACTTTAATGTATTATATTTCTATGTTTCCTATTATATAATGTGTATAAAACGTTGCAAAGATACTAAAAAGTAAAGAGATAGCGTAGGATTGCTTCTCTTTTTTAGGTTATATTAAATTTAAATAGGTGATGTTTTATAAAAAACACATTAAACATTCAGGAAATGCTCTTCCAGCTTTTCTCTTGGCATATCTGCCGTATCGTGATAATGCAGGTGCTGGTTTACGCAGGCGATATGCTTCACGTTGTTGAGCACTTCGGCTACATCGTGACTGACGATGATGATGGCGCACTCCTTGTTAATCTGCTCCAGCATCTCGTACATCTGCTTTTGGAATCGGCGGTCGATGTAGGTGTTAGGCTCATCGAGGATTACGACATCCGGCTTTGATACGATGGCGCGGGCGAGGAGCACTCGCTGAAGCTGACCGCCGCTGAGGGCAGCGATGTGCCGGTCTTTGAATTCCGTCAGCTGCATGCGTTCCAGGGTATCGAGTACCTGCTGGTGCTGTGCCTGGGTGTATCGCGAAAAGAGACCTTTGGTCTTGCTGAGTCCGGCAAGTACAACTTCATATACTGAGATTGGAAACTGCTTGTCGAGCTGGTTGTATTGTGGGAGATAGCCCATCGAGATTTCCTTTACTTCCTCAACTTTTGCTTCGCCGTTTTCATCAAGAACCGTTTCCCCGTTCTCATCTTTCACTTTTCTGAAGTATCTGATGGTTCCTTCCGTAGGCTTCATCAGTCCCAGAATGAGGCGCATGAGGGTAGTCTTGCCACCACCGTTTGGTCCGATGATGCCAAGATAATCGTCTTGATATACGGTGAGATTTACGTCGCTGAGCACCTGCTTGCCGTCATATCCGGCAGATAGGTGCTCGATCTCGATTAATTTTGAACTTTGAACTTTGAACATTGAACTTTATGATTAGTTATTGTTCTTGATGCTTTACTTCCCAACCACCATTTTCTTGCCCTGTATCGCTGCTGCCGCTTCCTGCATCGCCCAGTTCCAGTCGCCCTGCAATGGGTTGATATCCATTGGCTTGGTGTGGCTTTCGTTGATGAAAGTTGTGGTGTTGCGGTTGGCAAATTCTGCTTGTATCAGGCAGAACTTGATCTTTTCTTTTCGGGCTCTCTCTATGAGGGTCTTCAGCTGGGCGGCACTAGGCTCCCTGCCTTCTTCCTCTATGGCCAGCTGCTCCAGCTGGTAATCACGGGCAAAGTAGGTGAGGATAGGGTGATAGATCACAAACTTGCGAACCAGGTCTGGGTTCTTGTTGAAGCCCTCCTTGATGATGCTGTCTCTCTTGTCGATGATGCTGAGCAGCGACTGATAGTTCTTCTCGAAGAAAGCCTTGTTCTTCGGCTCCAGTTCGCTGAGTGCCTTGAGAATGTTGCTGGCTATGATGCGGGCATTGCTGCAACTCATCCATACATGTGGGTCGATGTTGCCACCTGGAGTCTTGGCAGGCTTGATACCCACGGAAGTATCTATCACCTTCATTTCCGGAGCGTTGTCCTGCAGCTTCTTCATCCAGGTCTGCTCAAAACCGATGCTGCCCACTTTCAGATAGAGTGCACTCTTCGAAAGTTCCATCATCTGCTGGGCGTATGGCTCGTAAGTTTCCGGGTTGTTGCCATTCGATACCATCACGTTGACATCCACCTTGCCTTTGGCAATTTGATCAACGAAATACTTGTAGGGGGAAATCGTAACTGTAACTGTAACCGTAACCGCAGGCTTCTCTTTTCCGGAAGTCTTTCCCGAATCAGCCTGTTTCTGAGGTGTACCCTTACATCCGGCAAGAATGACACATAATATAATAAGGTTTAGAAATCTCTTCATATATTAAAATCTCCTTATGTTATAAATCTGCTTATATGTTTAAACGATGAAGCTGAGGCCATAAACCAAGAGGATATATCTCAGCACTTTTCCGATGGTGATGCTGATGGTAGAGATGATGATATTGGCTCTTGTCAGACCCAGCACGATGGTGATGGCGCTTCCCAATATCGGGATGAAGGCGAAGAAGCCCATCCAGGCACCTCTATCAGCCATGAATCTTTCTGCCTGATCCAGTTTCTCCTTCTTCACGTGCAGATATTTCTCTATCCATTCCATCTTGCCCAGTCTGCCAATACCATAGTTGAACAGCGAACCCAATACGTTTCCTATGCTGCCATATATCACCAGAGGGATGGGATTCAGTCCTGCTGCCTGCAAGCCCGACATCACTACCTCGCTGCTGAAAGGAAAAAAACTGCCGGCAAGAAAGGCGGAAGCAAGCATGCCCCAATAGCCCCAGTTGATTAAAAAGTCTATTATGTAACCCATTGAATATTATTTGTTTAACCTGCTTGATGCACTGAAACAGTGCATCAAGTCTATCTCTGAATAATCTTATCCCTCAATAGCCTGCAGTAATACCGTTTCCGGAATAAAGATATTGTACAGCAATATCAATACCATGATGACCAGCGCCGAGATAAAGACGATGTTCGCCACTTTTCCCCTGGTATAGGTGATGAAGTGAGCGGTGAGTGGTGCTGTATTTACAATCATGATGCTGCCCAACTCCTTGATGTGCTGAGGCTGCAGGATGATGAAGGCGAGACTCACGTAGTTGATCAGAATGAATGAATTGTAGATCATTCGGGTACGGATCTTGTCTGCATAAGAGGTATGCAGGAAGTGGATGCTGCCCAATGTGCTCAGGATGATGAGGAACAGGAGATTCACCACCTCGTGGTCGGTAACCTGCGAATAATCGAACAGTTCATGATAGTTGATGAATTCCGCAAAATGACTGATCAGTCCATCGATATTATTGGTGTAGGCGAAGTAACCCGCTGAGAACCAATACGGCATGATGAGACCGATGATAGATGCAAAGAAGTTGCGGATGCTGAAGGAATTGGTGAATACCATCATCATCAGCCAAAGGAAGGGCAGGAAATATCCCACCTGGATGAACACCAGTGAGGCGAGTCCTACGCAGAAGAAGGCATAGAAGGTCCATCCAGCCGCCCGCCTGTCCTGGTAACTGTTCCAGATGATGAGGTAGAAGGCGATGGAGCACATCGTCACGATGCTTGCCTTGAAGGAGGGTGCGGGCAGAGAGGTCATGGTGATGAATACCAGGAAGCTGCAGGACACCATTCGGCTGTAGGTTCGCATCAGGGAATTATGGTTGTTGAGCTCCACCATCAGCAGAGTAGAGAGGATGGTGAAGGCGAACTGCACCCAAATGTTAGCTACTAAAAAACCTACAGCAACCCATACCAAGGCGGCAAGGGTTGCTGTTATAGGTAGAGCGTAGCGGCTTGCCGCTACTTTATTTTGAAAAGTTTTCTTTCTTAACATCTAATTTTTTAAATATGATGAAGCTTTTGCCATTAAAGGTCCTGTCCGATATCAGAGCGGAAGTACTTGTCGGTGAACAGGATCTTCTGAGCCTCGGCAAAGCTCTTCTTCAGAGCCTCTTCCTTGTCCTTGCCGTAGCTGCTTACGCAGATTACACGGCCACCATTGGTTACAACCTCGCCATCCTTCATGGCTGTACCTGAGTGGAATACCACTGAACCTTCCACGTCGTCGATACCCTGGATAGGATAACCCTTCTTGTAAGCCTCTGGATAACCACCGCTTACGAGCATCACGCAGACAGCTGCACGATCATCAAACTCGATGCTGCGCTTGTCAAGATCGCCGGCAGCTACACCCTCGAAGAGATCCACGATGTCGCTCTTCAGGCGGAGCATCACGCTCTCTGTCTCTGGGTCACCCATACGGCAGTTGTATTCGATAACCATTGGCTCGCCCTCTACATTGATCAGACCGAAGAAGATGAAGCCCTTGTAGTCGATGTTCTCCTCAGCCAGACCCTCTACGGTAGGACGGATGATGCGCTCATCCACCTTCTGCATCCACTCCTTGGTTGCGAAAGGTACAGGGGTAACGCTACCCATACCGCCGGTGTTCAGACCGGTATCGTGCTCGCCGATGCGCTTGTAGTCCTTAGCCTCAGGCAGAATCTTGTAGTTCTTGCCATCGGTGAGAACGAATACAGAGCACTCGATACCACTGAGGAATTCCTCGATAACTACGCGTGCAGAAGCGTTGCCGAACATACCGCCGAGCATCTCCTTGAACTCCTTCTTGGCCTCTTCCAGGGTAGGGAGGATGAGAACGCCCTTACCGGCGCACAAGCCGTCAGCCTTCAATACGTAAGGAGCCTTCAGAGTCTCCAGGAACTTCAAGCCTTCTTCTACGTGCTCGCCGTCGAAAGTCTCATACTGGGCTGTAGGAATGTTGTGGCGCTTCATAAACTGCTTGGCGAAGTCCTTGCTTCCTTCCAGTACGGCACCAGCCTTTGATGGACCAATCACAGGGATGTTCTGGGTGCGAGGGTCTGCCTTGAAGTCATCATAGACACCCTTTACCAGTGGGTCTTCAGGACCAACAACCACCATATCAACACCGTTCTCGACAGCGAAGTTCTTGAGCGCCTCGAAGTCGTCAGCCTTGATATTCACATTCTCGCCGACATTCTGCGTACCGGCATTACCAGGAGCGATAAAGAGTTTTTCACACTTCTCGCTCTGAGCGATTTTCCAAGCTAAGGCGTGCTCGCGGCCACCGCCTCCTAACAATAATATTTTCATCGTAGTTACGTTTAATAATTCTTCTATTATATGTTACAATCAGGATAGTTATCATCTCCTTCTTTTACAATCAGGATAGATATTTTCTCCTTTTTGCATCCAAATTTCTAATTTGCTGCAAAATTACTAAATTTCAGCGAACTATACAAGCAAAAAGCCTAAAATCTTTATCGCATGTAGTTCTTATAGATTTCATAATAGATATCTGGCCATCCGTAGATGGCTATCATCTCCAGTTCCTTGTAGAGTTCCGGGATGTCATCTATCAGCTTCACCAGATCGGGATTATATCGGGTTCCTGCCCCTTCTCTCAGCTCTCCCATCACCTTTTCGAAGCTCTTCAGCAGTTTCTCATTCTCGTGATAGATTTGATGGTTCTTCCGGCTTCTTGTCATAAAGAATCTTACCCATTCGTCGTGGTCGTGGATACGGAAGATGCTGTCGTTGTAGCGATTATAGGTGATGCGGTTCTGAGATAGATTGTCGAAGATAAATTTAAAGTCGGGGATGCTCTGTTCAGAAATAAAAAACTCTTTACCTGCCACTTGCAGGTGGCAGGCAAAGAGTATAGTGGTAATTAATAAAATTACTTTTCTTATCTTGTTAATCATCTTTTTGTTCCGAAGATTTTTACTTCAGATAGAACTCTCTTATACATTTAAAATTTTTCTCTCTTACTTCAGGTAGTCGAAGAAGTAGTTGCTGATTCTTTCGTGCAGGTGAGTGCTCTGATGACCTCGCATGTTGTGAGGCTCACCTGGATATACGAAGAAATCAGGCTGGGAACCTGCTGCGATACAAGCCTTCAGGAAGGTGAGGCAGTGCTGTGGCACTACGGTCACATCGTTCAAGCCCTGGATAATCTGCAGCTTGCCCTTCAGGTTCTTTGCCTGATAGAGCAGGGATGTCTTCTTGTAACCCTCTGGATTGGTCTGTGGGGTATCCATATAGCGCTCGCCATACATCACCTCGTACCAGTGCCAGTCGATTACCGGACCGCCTGCTACGCCTACCTTGAACACGTCAGGATAGTTGGTCATCAGCGAGATGGTCATGAATCCACCGAAGCTCCAGCCGTGAACACCAATCTTGTCAGCATCTACGTAAGGCAGGGTCTTCAGATATTCAACACCCTTCATCTGGTCCTTCATCTCCACCTGACCCAGCTGGCGGAAGGTAGCCTGCTCGAAAGCCTTGCCACGGTTCTCACTGCCACGGTTGTCAAGGATGAAGAGCAGATAGCCCTTCTCTGCCATGTAGGTTTCCCAGCCACGGCTAGAGTAGTTCCAGCGGGCATCCACGTTGTGGGCGTGAGGACCACCATATACATATATAATAGTAGGATACTTCTTGTTTGGATTGAAGTTTACTGGCTTCACCATTCTCCAGTAGAGGTCGGTCTCGCCGTCATCAGCCTTGATGGAACCGCAGCTGTATTCAGGCACGTTGTAGCCCTTCCAAGGGTTCTCGGCTGTGAAGTAGGCGGTGCGCTTGCCGTTCTCGGTGTTTACGATGGCAATCTTGCGAGGCACGGTTGGAGTAGAGTAGTTATCATAGATAAACTGTCCGTTCTCGCTCAGGGTAGCGTTGTGCCATCCCTTGCCGCAATCGTCCATCATGGTGCGCTTGCCGGTCTTGGTTTCCACCACGAAGATGTTTCGCTGGATAGGAGAGCACTCGTTGGATGCGATGATGATGCTCTTGTGCTTGCTGTTGAAGCCGAGTACTTCCATCACTTCCCACTTTCCTGATGTCAACTGCTTGATTTTGAGTGATTCCGTATTGCTTGCCATACGGCTGCCGTGCTTGCCCAGGGTGCAGAGATAGAGGTGGTTGTAGCCATCCTTGCGGCTCTGCATGATGAAGCTGTTGCTGTCCCAAGGCAGGAACTGGATTGGGTGACAAGGCTCTACATACTTCTCGTCGGTCTCGCGATAGAGTTCGCCAGTCTTCTCGCCGGTCTCTGCGCTGTAGGCAGTCAGGCGACAGTCGTTTTGGTCGCGGTTCAGCTCAAACATGTAGATGGTCTTGCTGTCCGGACTCCATGCGATGTTGGTGAAGTAGCGGTCTGTTGGGGCGCCTGCCTTCAGATAGATGGTCTTGCCGGTCATGCAGTCGAATACGCCTACGGTTACCTTGTGAGATGTTTCGCCAGTCATCGGATACTTGTCTGGTGCTGGTTTGGCGCAGCAGGTCTCTGTCTCTGGATGATTGAAGTAATCAATCTCCGGGATATCCACCTGTGGATAATCTGTCACCATGCTCTGGTCCATACGATAGAAGGCGAGCAGTTCGCCGTTAGGGCTCCAGAAGGTACCCTTGCTGATGCCGAATTCATCGCGGTGAACACTCTGACCATATACGATAGAGCGGCTGCCGTCCTTTGAGATTTGGAAATCGTGCGATTTCTTCTCTCTTGTCATGGCATTGTTGGTTACGTCGAAGGTGCGTACATAGAGGTTGCTGCCCTTCAGATAGGCGAATGCATTCTGCTGTGCGTTAGCCTCGAGGAGGTTCTCGCCGTCAGCAAACTCCATCTCGCTCAGCAGCTTGTGCTTCTTGAAGTCGATGGTATAGGTCTTGCTGCCATTGCTTACCATCACGATGCTCTTGCCTGCGAAAGGGAACTGAGCGTTGTAGAGGGCTCTTACCTTGATGTCCTTGGTAGGAGCAATCCACTGGTTGATATCGTTGATACCGAAGAGTTTTGTCTCCTTTCCGGTAGTCTTGTTTACGAGATAGCATGCCTCGATGTCCTGATGGATGAGTTCGTTTCCCCACCAGGTGCACCAGCGATTCTTTGCCACCATGTTGCGATAGTTATTGCCACCGAAGTTCAGATCTTCCAGTGTAAAGGCTTTCTCGCCCTTCTGCGCAGGAACCACGCCCTGTGCCTGCATCTCGGTTGCATTCATAGCCATCATGGAAATCATAGCTGCAAAAGATAATTTATAAATTGATTTCTTCAGATTCATGATTTTTTCTTGTTTTTTGTAACACCTAACACCATGTTTTGTGGTGTTATGTGGTTTAATTATCTGATAACTAGGATTTTATCTTTAGTGACGCAGCGTTTCGCTGCATTGCTGGAAATCTTTAGTGACACCGCGTTTTACGGTGTCACTAGAAATTCTTAATCCTCGTCATCAAAGTCGGTGTCGAAGCTTGGCTTGCTGCCACGCTTTCCTCCGAAGTTCTTGCCACCTCTGCGGTCTCTCTTGAAACCACCGCGCTTGTTGTCACGGTCGTTACGGTCGCCTCCGCGCTTGCCTCTGAAGCTGCGGCCGCCCTTGCGGTCATCATCATCGTTGCGTCTTCCGGCAGCACCTACACGTGGACGTCCGCCACGGCGAATCTCATTGCGGCGCTTCTCGAAGTCCTCCAGGCGATGGCTGTGGAACTGGAAGCTGCGGATATCAGCATCCTCGTTCTCTGTCTCCTCGCTCACACGCTTCTTGAACTCACGCTCCTTCTTGAAACGGTGCTTCTGTGCCATCTCGCTCTTCTCACGCTCAGTCTTCACGATACCGCCCTCAGAGCGGAACTCCTTCATCTTGCCGTCGAACATCACGTACTTGCGGAACTCGCACTCCAGGCTTCCGTTATATACCGGAATCTTGATAGATGGCTTCAATCCGATCTGCTCGAAGCACTCCTCGCGATAGCTCAATACCCAAGCCTCGTTGCCAGCAAAAGCTCTCTTGAATCGCTCGCCAATCATCTTGTAGGTGTTCAGCAGGTTAGGAGTAGAGATACGCTCGCCGTATGGAGGGTTCATCACGATGATGCTCTTCTCGGCAGGCTGGGTGAAGTCCTTGAAGTCCTGCTGTGCGATGGTGATATCCTTGCTCAGACCGGCAGCACGCACGTTGAGGTTGGCTGTGTTCACCGCCTTCATATCTACATCATATCCGTAGATGTGGTGCTCGAACTCGCGCTCCTGAGAGTCGTCGTTATAGATCATGTCGAAGAGATCCTGGTCGAAATCGTTCCACTTCTCGAAGGCAAACTCCTTGCGGAATACACCTGGAGAGATGTTGCGGGCGATGAGGGCAGCCTCGATGGCGATGGTTCCCGAACCGCACATTGGGTCGATGAAGTCGCATTCGCCCTTCCAGCCGGTCATCAGGATCATACCTGCAGCGAGAACCTCGTTCAGAGGTGCCTCTACCTGCTCCTGACGGTAGCCGCGGCGGTGCAGACTCTCACCACTTGAGTCGAGACTCAGGGTAGCGTTATCCTCTGCGATGTGGATGTTGAGGCGGATGTCTGGGTTAGACACGCTGATGTTAGGACGTGTGCCCTGCTTCTCGCGGAACCAGTCCACGATGGCATCCTTTACCTTGTAAGTCACGAAGCGTGAGTTGCGGAACTCCTCTGAATAGACCACAGAATCTACCGAGAAAGTCTTCTTCACGTCTAAGATGTCATCCCACTTGATCTTCTGAATCTCGTCATACACCTCCTCGGCAGAACGAGCCTTGAAGTGCTTGATAGGTTTCAAGATGCGGATGGCTGTGTGTAACTGGAAGTTAGCACGATACATCATTTCCTTGTCGCCAGTGAAAGATACCATGCGGCGACCTATTTGTACATTGTTAGCACCCAGTTGGGTGAGCTCCTCAGCCAAGACTGGCTCCAGACCCATAAAGGTCTTGGCAATGAGTTCAAATTCCTGTTCCATTATTGAATTCTATATCTAATAAACTTTGTTTTTCTTTTCTATATTTCTTTGTTTTCGGCTTCATATCCTTGGTCACCCATACGTTGGCGCCCACGATGCAGCCTTCGCCGATGGTGATTCTGCCCAGGATGGTGGCGTTGGCATACACGATGACATCGTCTTCCAGGATAGGGTGGCGAGGGATTCCCTTGATAGGATTGCCGTCTTTGTCCAGAGGGAAACTCTTGGCTCCGAGGGTAACACCCTGATAGAGCTTCACGTTGTTGCCGATGATGCAGGTGGCTCCGATAACCACACCCGTGCCGTGGTCGATGGTGAAGTGGTGGCCAATGGTAGCCTCCGGATTGATATCGATACCTGTCTCCGAGTGTGCCAGTTCCGTCATCATTCTAGGGATGAGGGGTACACCGAGCTTATGCAGAACATGAGCGATACGGTAGTTGGTGAGCGCCTTGATCACGGGATAGCAGGAGATGATTTCTCCGTGGCTCATCGCAGCCGGGTCACCGTTGTAGGCTGCCTCTACGTCGGTGGCGAGGATTTTGCGGAGCTTGGGAAATTCCATAATGGCTTTGGCGGCGATGACGCCTGCCTTGGCGCGCTGGTGCTGCAGTTCTGCCTGGGTTTCCGTTTCGCAGTCGTTGGCGAAGCAGAGTCCGGCGAGAATCTGTTCTGCGAGCATCTCGTAGAGTTTCTCAACTCTTACTCCGATATGGTATTTGATGGTTGAGATATTGACGGATGAGTTGCCGAAATATCCCGGAAAGAGGATGGAGCGAGACAGATTGATGATGTCTTCGAGCGCCTTGCCCGAAGGAAGTGGATTTCCGTCTCGATGCTGATGGAAGAGACCCTTTAGTGATTCCGGGCTTGAAAGCTCGTCGATAGTCTCTGTCAGCTGATGAGTTAGTGTATCTTTACTCATGTTCTTAATGTATCAATAAAATTCGACTGCAAAGATACGATTAATTTCTTGAACTGCAAAGAAATAAAGGAGCTTTTTGGATTTTTTTTGTAGAAATGGAAAGATGGAGTGGGAAAAGTGGGGGAGAGTTTCTGAATCACTGAGTCACTTTTGGGCAGGTTCTCGACATATCTCTGAACGCACTCCAGGCTATCGGAACCGCCACGAGGAAGGAGCAGATGTCTGCCCACGCCTGACACATCTCAACGCCCAGTAATCCGAAGAAATGAGGGAGGATGAAAATGAGCGGAATGAAGAACAAACCGCTACGTGCTGCTGCCACGATATTCGCACGGATTGGCTTGCGGATGGTCTGCATCAACATATTCGTCAGCACGATGGTGGCAACCAGAGGGAAGCTGATCACCTGCCACTTCAGGGCAACGGAACCCACTGCTACCACGCTGGCATCATCGCGGAAGAGTTCGATGATAGGCTCAGAGAAGAGAAAGCCGATAACGGCACAAACAGCCAGAAATACCGTGCCGCATTTGATGCAGAAAAAGAAAGCCTCCTTCACGCGGTCGTACAACTTGGCTCCATAGCAGAAACCGCAAAGCGGCTGGAAACCCTGACCCAGTCCGATTACCACGGCATAGGTGAAGAACGAGATTCTCGTCACGATACTCATACCCGCAATGGCTGCATCTCCATAGGCTCCGGCAGCCACGTTCAGCACCAGCGTGGCGATGCTTCCCAAGCCCTGTCTTGATAAGGAAGGTGTGCCGCCAAAGATGATCTCCTTGAAGTAAGCTCTGGATGGCGTGAAGTCGCGCGGATGGATTCGGATGTTCTCTCCCTTGTGCGTCATCCAGAAGAGCATGGCGCAGCCGAAGCACTGGCTGATGAGGGTGGCGATGGCGGCACCCGTGATGCCCATGGCAAAATAAAGGATGAGCAGCGGGGCGAGGATGAGGTTGAGAATCACACCCGACATGATTCCCTTCATCGCATACATCGCGTTGCCCTGAAAACGCATCTGGTTATTGAGTGTCAGCGATGTAGTCATGAAAGGAGCTCCCAGCAGGATGATGCCGAGATAGCGCTCTGTGTAAGGTTGGATGGTAGGGGTGGAACCCAGAAGGACACAGAGCTGTGTAAGGAAAATTTGTCCAAGAATGGCGATGAGGAGTCCCGTCAGAAAGCTCAGTACGAAGCCCGTGGATGCCATCTTCTTCGCCTTCTCCACCTCCTTGGCTCCCAGCTTTCTGGAGATGTAGTTGCCGGAGCCATGACCATAGAAGAAACCAACAGCCTGGATTACTGCCATCATAGCGAAGGAGACGCCTACTGCCGCCACGCTCTGGGTGTTGATGCTGCCCACGAAGTAGGTGTCGGCGAGGTTGTACATACTCGTCGATAACATGCTGATAATGGTAGGAATCGCCATCGTAAAAATCACCCGATGCACCGGTGCATGGGTCAGGAATGTATAATTATCTCTTGATTTCTTCATACTCTTTCTTCTTCTTATCTTCTTCTTGTTTCCTTGTTTTCTTGAATCTTTTCAGCCTGCAAAGTTACTGCTTTATTTCCGAAAGGGGGAAATATTCGGGGTTTTTAACGCTCTAGGGGAAAAAAAACAGTGATTTCGTTTGCCATCTCGGAAAAAACTTGTACTTTTGCACCGTTTTTCTGATGATACATTATTATAAAAAGAAAAATCAGAGCAAAAAAGTTTTAGAAAAAGATCAGATCAATGAGTGATATTAGAATCATACCCGTTACCACCAAGAAAGGATTGAGAACTTTCATACAGTTCTATTACGACCTTTATGAAGGTAGCAAATATGCCGTTCCTTACTTGCGTTTTGACGAGTGGAATACATTGAGAAAAGACAAGAATCCAGCTTTCGAATTCTGCGAAGCGCAATATTTCCTGGCTATCGATTACAGCATCCCGAAGGTGGTAGGCCGCATTGCTGCTATCATCAACCATTGTGCCAACGACCAGTGGAACAAGAAGCAGGTGCGCTTCGGATGGTTCGACTTCATCGATAACCTGGAAGTTTCCAGTAAGTTGCTGGATGCCGCAGCCCACTGGGGCAGAGAGCGTGGCATGAAAGAATTGGTAGGACCACTTGGTTTTACCGATATGGACCGCGAAGGAATGCTCATCGAAGGATTCCAGGAGAAATCCACCATGTACGTCAACTACAATTACCCTTATTATCCCAAGCACATGGATGCTCTTGACCTCTTCCAGAAGGACAACGACTGGCTGGAGTACCGCATCAAGGTGCCTGAGGTAACTCCTCCGAAATTTGCCAAGACAGCCCAGCTCATCGAGAGTCGCTACAATCTGCACGTGCGTAAGTTTACCAAGCACGAACTGGTTCAGGGCGGCATGGGCAAGGAGATTTTCCACATCGTCAACGAGACCTACAAGAATCTCTACGATTTCCAGCAGCTCACCGACCGACAGATCGACGGGTATGTGGATTCGTATATCAAGATGGCGGATATGAACCTCATCACCGGTGTGGTAGATGCCAACGACAACAACCGTCTGATCGGTTTCGGCGTATCCTTTCCATCCATGACCGAGGCGCTGCAGAAGAACCGCAACGGCAAGCTCTTCCCTTGGGGATGGCTTCGACTCCTGCGGGTGATGAAGTGCCATGCCACCGATACCGTGGATCTGGTGCTCATCGGCGTGTTGCCGGAATACCGCAGCAAGGGCGCCAATGCCCTCATCTTCGCCGACCTCATCGAGCAGTACCGCCGCTACGGTTTCAAGTGGGCGGAGGCGATGCCGCAGATGGAGAGCAACAAGGGAGTGCAGAGCCAGTGGCAGTATCTGGAAAGCGTGCAGCACCGTCGCCGCCGCTGCTACAGAAGAAAACTGTAGGAATTTGCTGCTACAGATGAAATCTGCAGGGATTTACTCCTACAGACGAAAGTTACAAGATTATAGGAATTTGAAGAAAATAAAAATATAGAAAATAGAATGAGATTTGCAGTTATAGCCGCAGGCGAGGGAAGCCGATTGGCACAGGAGGGCGTGGAACAGCCTAAACCCCTGGTGCCGGTATGCGGCGAACCGATGATAGAGCGCCTTCTACGCATCTTCGTAGATTGCGGTGCTACCGAAATCGTAGTGATTGTCAACGAATGGAGCACGGCGGTGCGTGAGCATCTGGAGCAGATGAAGCTGCCGGTGCCTCTGCGCCTGGTGGTGAAGACCACTCCTAGTTCCATGCACAGTCTGCATGCCCTCTCGCCATATCTCCGTGGCGAGCGCTTCTGCCTCACCACCGTGGATACCATCTTCCGTGAGGAGGAGTTCAAGAAGTATATCCGCCATTTCCTGGAGGCAAAGGATATTGACGGCTGCATGGCTGTCACCCCATACGTGGACGATGAAAAACCGCTGTGGGTTGGTGTGGAGAAGCAGGCGGATGCCGAGGGCGCCAGTCTGCTCGACAAGCAGGGTTCTCACAAGAAGCCCCGAATTACGGGCTTCCATGATAAGCAGGAGGGCGATGACCATCTGATTTCGGGTGGCATCTACTGTTTGGGCGACAAGGCGCTCGATGTGCTCGACCACTGCATGGAGCAGGGCATGAGCCGCATGCGCAACTTCCAGCGCCAGCTGGTGGTAGAGGGATTGAAGCTGGAGGCTTATCCTATCAACAAGATTCTCGATGTAGATCACAAGGAGGATATTGCGAAGGCTGAGGCTTTCATCCATCCCCTGGAGGGAAAGACCCTGGTAGGTGTATGTCGTGGCAACGAGTTCTCGCCCAACTGTGTGGATAATGATGCTGCCATCATGAATGCCGTGAAGCTGCAACTGGAGGCACTCGGTGCGCAGGTGATGCTGATGTGCGAGAAGGAATTCTGCCGCAAGGCAACCGTGTTGGAGAGAGCCTACGGATGGCCTCGCTGCCGTGTGGCAGTGGGCGTGGATGGCTTCTTCTCGATGGCGCGCAGCAAGCAGGCACTCGATATTCTGGGCAGAATAGAGGAGGAGGGCGTATTGGTGGTGAACTCCAGTCTGGGTGTGAACCGCTGCATCCGCCGCATCATGACCGAGCGTTTCATCGCCGGAGGCATCGCTACCCCAGAGAGCCGCATCATCGGCAGAAACGGGGAGATGGTGGAGGATATCCACTATCCTTGCTGGCTGAAGCGTGGCGATGGCTGTGCCCAGCAGAAGGAGGATACCTGCTATGTGCAGAACGGGCAGGAGGCTGAGGCGCTGCTGAAGGAATTCTGGTTGCGTGGTATCACATCGGTGGTGGTGAATGAGCATCTGAAGGGCGACCTCATCAAGTTCTATGGCGTATCGGGTACCGATTTCTTCTATTGGTTCTATCCATCGAAATGCGGTCATCGTTCCAAGTTCGGACTGGAGGTAATCAATGGCGAGGCTCAGGGCATCGCCTTCGATGCCGAGGCTCTGAAGGCTGAGGCTGACAAGGCTGCCGACATGCTGAATGTGCCGGTATATGGCGGCGACTGCGTAGTCAGCGAGGATGGCAGCATCCGGATCATCGACTTCAACGACTGGCCTAGCTTTGCGCCATGCCGTGATGAGGCTGCCTTCTATATAGCAACAAAAATGATACAAGAATAAAAATTAAAAAGATGAATCAGGAATTTAAGGCTTCTCTGAAATCAGCGGATACCGAGGAGCACATTGATATTTATTTCTATCGCCCTATTGGTTACCAGTGGGCGCGATTCTTCCGCATGCTTCACGTCACCCCAAACGTGGTGACCATTCTTTCCATCTTCCTCGGCGTAGGAGCGGGCATCTGCTTCTATTTCGATGATCTGGCAATCAATATCTTGGGCATCTTCTTGCTCATCTGGGCAAACGTATATGATAGCTGCGACGGTCAGCTGGCACGACTCACCAACCAGAAGAGTGCCCTGGGCAGAATCCTTGATGGTGCTGCTGGCGACTTCTGGTTTGTCAGCATCTACTTCGCCATCTCCTTCCGTCTGATGCCAGAGTGGGGGTGGAAGATTTGGGCACTCTGCATCGTGGCTGGCTTCGGATGTCATGCCATTCAGAGCCGTCTTGCCGACTACTACCGTCAGATTCATCTCTTCTTCCTGAAAGGCAAGGAGGGCAGCGAACTGGACGATGCCAGCAAGCAGGTAGAGCTGTGGAAGCAGATGAAATGGAAGAAGGAGCCTGTGCAGAAGCTCTTCCAGTTCTTCTACAAGAACTATACCTTGGGACAGGAGCGCGATACTCCTATCTTCCAGATATTCAAGAGAAATCTGCGCGAAAGATATCCGCAGCAGTTGCCGGAGCAGTTGCGTGCCGACTTCCGTGCGGGCAGTCTTCCACTGATGAAATATGCCAATATCCTTACCTTCAACTGGCGCAGCATCACGCTTTTCGTCTCTATCCTGATAGGTCTTCCATGGCTTTATCCGGCTATCGAGATCACCGTGTTCAGCCTGATTTTCTTCTATATGAGAGGAACCCATGAGCGCCTTTGCCTGAAGCTCAACCAGAAGGTTCTGAAAGGCGAGTACGGGGCATAAACGTCTTATTTCGGGAATAACAAATATTTTTGTGAATAAATACTTTTGTGAATAACAAATACTTTTGTGAATAACAAGTTCTTTTATGAATAACAAGTTCAGAAATATATTCATGGCGTTCGGTATCATCGCCATCATCATCATGCTCTGCACGATGGATATGGACTACACCGATATTTGGCGCTATCTGAAGCAGGCGGGCATCTATTTCCCGCTGATTCTCGGTTTGTGGCTCGTGATTTATTGGGTGAACACCGTTTCCTGGTGGCTCATCATCAACGACGAGGGCAGGGTGAAGGGACTCTCGTTCTGGCACGTGTATAAGCTCACCGTGAGCGGATTTGCCCTGAACTACACCACTCCCTGCGGATTGATGGGCGGCGAACCTTACCGCATCATGGAGCTGAAGCCTTTCACGGGTGTGAGCAAGGCTACATCATCGGTCATTCTCTATGTGATGATGCACATCTTCTCCCATTTCTGGTTCTGGTTCCTTTCGGTATTCCTTTATATCGCCCTGTATCCGATAGGGGTTCCTATGGGCATCATGTTGGGTTTCATCGCAGCCTTTTGCCTGCTTGGCATCTACTTCTTCGCCCGCGGTTACAAGACGGGAATGGCGCAGAAGGGCATCCGTCTGCTCACCCATATTCCTTTCGTAAAGAACTGGGCTAAGCGGTTTGCGCAGGAGAAGCAGGAGACCTTGGAGCAGATAGATTCTCAGATAGCCCTGCTGCATGGTCAGCACAAGAGCACCTTCTACAGTTCCCTCTTCTTCGAGGTGATGGCGAGAGTGCTCCAGAGCCTGGAGATTTATCTCATCCTGAAGGCTTTTGCGGCGGATATCAGCATCGCCGACAGCGTTCTGATTCTTGCCTTCTCATCGCTCTTCAGTAATCTCATCTTCTTCTCTCCTATGCAGTTGGGAGCTAGAGAGGGCGGATTGGCGCTGGCGGTAGATGGTCTGCATCTTACGGGTGCCCTGGGCGTATATACCGGTCTCATCACCCGAATCCGTGAGCTGGTATGGATAGCCATCGGCATCCTGCTCATCAAGGTGGGAAACAAGGACCTGAAGAAGATTCAGGAAGAATATGAGGCTGATCAGAAAAGCCAGCAGCAAACAATTAATAAAGGAAAATAATGAAAGTACTGGATATAAAAGGAATCATCTTTGATTATGGTGGTACGCTCGATACCAGGGGCGACCACTGGTCGGAAGTGCTGTGGCAGGGCTACGAGCACTTCGGCATTGGTGTGGCTGATGACGAGGAAGTAGAGCCGGGAGTAAGTATCCACAAGCAGGCGTTTCGCGATGCCTACGTGTATGGCGAGCGAGCCCTGGCTGTGAATCCCATCGTTACTCCCGATTTCCATTTCGAGGATATTCTCAGAGAAAAACTGATTCTCGAATTGAATTTCCTGGCAGGAAAGGAGTTGCTGGAGACCGGAAAGGATGATGCAGCGAAACAGGCGAAGCTTGGAAATCCCGGAAATGATTCTGAAGCATCATCAGAAAGTCTTTTCCTCTCCCTTTCTGATTCAGAAATCCAGCAGATTGCTGTGGATATGGCCCGTTACATCAATGCCAAGACCCTTGCCCTTCTGAACGAGAACAGGCAGGTGTTGGAGCATCTGAAGCAGAATGGTTATCCGATGGTGCTGGTTTCCAATTTCTACGGCAATATCAATCAGGTGTTGAAGGATGCAGGAATAGATGGCTATTTCGAGGAGGTGATAGAATCGGCAGTAGTGGGTGTGCGCAAGCCGAACCCAGCCATCTTCGCCCTCGGAGTCTGTGCCCTCAATCTTCCAGCCTCTCAGGTGCTGGTAGTGGGCGATACCTATGGCAAGGATATCATCCCGGCACACAAGCTGGGTTGCCACACCCTATGGATCAAGGGGTTGCAGTGGGAAGAGAAGAAGGTGGATGAATCCATCCCCGACGGCATCATCAAGAAACTTTCTGAGATGGAGGAATTTCTGAAAATCTCATAAAAAACTGAAATATATAATAGGTTTTTGCAGCTATTTACGAATAATGTTATAACTTTGCAGCCTGAAAGTTGAGAATGATTAATAATGGGCGCAAGGCCCCTATATATATAAAAGGTAATGAAAGGTATAAGAAAATTGTATTTGGTGCTCGTCCTCCTGGTGGTTTCTACCCTCCAGATGATGGCGCAGCAGAAGATAACAGGTCGTGTCATCGACGATGACGGCTTTGCCGTCTCGTATGCAAGCGTGCAGTACAAGGGACACAAGATTGCCGTTTCCAGTGATGGAGAAGGTAAGTTTACCATCGAAAAGAAGCCGGGACTGATGCTTACCGTCAGCGCCCTGAGCTACAAGACCGCTACGGTGAAGGTAGATGAGAAAACCAGCTTCCTCGAAATCAAGCTCAAGGACGATTCCCACAAGCTGGGAGAAGTCGTGGTGAAATCGAAGAAGGGAAGATACAAGCGCAAGGATAACCCTGCCGTGGAACTTATGCGACGTGTCATCGCTGCCAAGAAGAAGAGCGACCTCAGCAACTATGATTATTATCAGTATGATAAATATCAGAAGATCACCCTCGCACTCAATGATATCACCAAGGAGCAGATGGAGGGCAAGTTCTTCAGCAAGCGACAGTATCTCCTCGACCAGGTGGAGCTTTCGCCTTACAACGGCAAGCTCACCCTGCCGGTAAGCATCGACGAGACCGTTTCGCAGCACGTTTACCGCAAGGACCCGAAGAGCGAAAAGGATATCATCAAGGGTCAGCAGAGCAATGGTATCGGACAGGTGATCCAGACCGGAGAAATCCTGAATACAGCCATCAAGGATGTCTTCACCGATGTGGATATCTACGATGACTACGTGCGATTGCTCCAGTATCCGTTCCCATCTCCGCTCGGCAGAACAGCCATCAGCTTCTATCATTATTATATAGAAGATACGGTGTATGTGAACCGCGACCTCTGCTATCATCTGCAGTTTATCCCAGCCAACAGTCAGGACTTCGGATTCCGGGGCGAGCTTTATGTGCTTGCCGACAGTACCCTGCACGTCAAGAAATGTAATCTCTATATGCCTCACAATTCATCCGTCAACTGGGTGAAGGATATGAAGATAGAGCAGGAATATACCAAGCTCGACAATGGCGAGTGGGTGCTCACCAAGGATGATATGATTGCAGAAATGCACATGAACAAACTGCTGCAGGACCTGCTGGTGGTGCGCAACACCCGAATCACTGATTACGCCTTCGACCCTTTGCCGAAGATGCTCTTCAAGGGCAAGGCGAAGGTAAGGCATGATATGGATGCGATGAACCGTGATGAGGCCTACTGGAACAAGTACCGACAGGTGGATCTCACCAAGAGTGAGTCGTCGATGGACAGCTTTATCCACCGCATGGAGAATTCCAAGGGATTCAAGTATATCATCTTCGGCGTCAAGGCGTTGATGGAGAACTATGTAGAGATAGGAAACGGAGGAAAGGATGGCAGAAAGAGCCTCTTCGACCTCGGACCTATCAACACCTTCCTCTCCAACAACTACGTGGATGGCGTGCGCCTGCGTCTGGCAGCCCGCACCATGGCGGCACTCAATCCTCACTTCTTCTGGGATGGATATGGAGCCTATGGTACGAAGAGTCACAACTGGTACTATGGTCATCTCTTCACCTATTCGCTCAACAAGAAAAAGAACAGTCCGTTCGAATTCCCGATGCGCAAGTTCGTCTTCGAGATTGGTCACGATATCACCTCTCCATCCGATGACAACCTGCTGCACAACAAGGATAACTTCTTCATGACCATCCGTGCCGCTACGCAGGACCAAATGTATCTCTATCAGCGACAGAAGTTCAGCTTCGTCTATGAGACCGACTGGGGACTCCGCTTCGATGCGGGAATGAGATGGCAGAGCAACCGCACCGTGGGCAACCTGCATTATTTCAAGGTGAACACGGGCGAGGAAGTGAAGAAGATCCGTACCACCGAGGCATCTGTGGGCATCAACTACAACCCGGGTGTTACCTATGTCAACACCAAGCAGCAGCGATTGCCTATCAATCTCGACAGTCCTGAGCTCACCCTCCGCCATTCCATGGGTCTGGACGGATTCATGGGCGGTCAGTATCAGAGCAACCTCACCACGCTGGGCATCTACAAGCGCCAGTGGCTGGGCAGCTTCGGATATGTGGATTTCAACATCGTGGGCAAGATGCAGTGGAACAAGGTTCCATTCACCATGCTCGTACAGCCACCAGTCAACCTCTCCATCTTCGAGCAGGAGGCAACCATCAGTATGATGAAAGACTGGGAGTTCCTGAGCGACCGCCAGCTCTTCTGGTCGGTAGCCTGGGATATGAACGGCAAGCTTCTCAACCGCATTCCGCTCATCAAGAAGCTGAAGTGGCGCGAGTATGTAGCCGTGAAGGGAGTCTGGGGACAGCTCACCGACAAGAACAATCCGGTGAAGAATGCATCGGATGATGTGATCTTCAAGTTCCCTAACAACTCCTATACCTTTGGCAATACGCCATATTGGGAGGTGGTAGCCGGTGTGCACAACATCTTCAAGTTCTTCGGAATCGATTATGTGCGTCGTATCAACTACCTGAATCATGCCAATGTAGATAAGTGGGGCATCCGAATGGGATTCCTCATGTCATTCTAGGAAAGATAAAACAGGGAGAACATAGCCTTTTTGCTATGTTCTCTCTTCATAAAATAGTTTGGTCATAAAAGAGTATATAACAACATAAAAGAAGGAGATTGCTTATGAAGATTCTATTGGCAGATAAGCAGGATATCACGCGTGCCGGACTGACATTCGTGATAGAGAAAATGGAAGGATTGGAAACCAAATATGTAGAAGACAAGACGGAACTGATGCTTGCCTTGCGGGAAAACGAGGATACGGTGGTGATACTCGATTATACACTTTTCGATATCAATGATGCCGCCGAACTGCTCATTCTCAACCAGCGCTTTCCTTATACCCGATGGTTGCTGTTCAGCGAAGACCTGAGTGCCGATTTCGTGCGTGTGCTCATCGCCAGCAGCAGTATGTTCAGCGTGCTCCTGAAAGAGAGTCCGCTGATGGAAATCAAGGAGGCGATACGCTTCTGCGTAGATAGCAAGCGGTTTGTCTGCCAGCGAATGATGGAGGTGCTCCTTACTCCACGGCAGGAAGTAGAAGAAAAGGTGAATCTCACCAAGACCGAAACCGAGATCCTCAAGGATATCGCCCTGGGTATGACTACCAAGGAAATCGCCGAGAAGCGCTTCTCCAGTTTCCATACCGTGAATACCCACCGGAAGAATATCTTCAGAAAGCTCGGGGTAAACAACGTGCACGAAGCAACAAAGTACGCACTTCGCGCCGGACTGGTAGATTCTGCGGAATATTACATCTAGATAAATACCAAAATAAAAGCTTCAGATTGTCTCCCGACAGTCTGAAGCTTTTTCATTTTCTAACTAACTTATTATCAACTATTCATTACTTTTCGTGCTGCAAAATTACAAGTATTTTTAGAAATATGTGCTATATTTGCTAAAAAAATACACGTAAACGTTTGCAAATTAGAATAAAAATAGTATCTTTGCAGTAAATTTGATGCAATATCGCACCATACATAACTAACTTATTATACATGAAGCAGCGTAGAACCTCATTAAAAGACCTTGCTGATAAGCTCGGTGTCAGTATAGCCACCGTTTCCAGAGCATTGCGAAACAGTCATGAAGTAGGAGAGGAGATGACCCAGAAGGTGAAGCAACTCGCCAAGGAGCTGAACTATCGCCCGAATCCTTTCGCCCAGAGTCTCCGCAAGGAAGCTCCGAGGGTGATTGGTGTCATCGTACCTAATCTCGTGACTCACTATTATGCCGCTGTCCTCGATGGCATCGAAGACTATGCCTCCAAGCTGGGCTATTCCGTCATCAGTGCCAACAGTCATGAAGACCATGAGCGCGAGGCGCAGGCTCTCGATAACTTCCTCAATATGCATGTAGAGGGTATCATCGCCTGTCTGGCGCAGGACACCACCGACTATTCTCACTTCGAGCAGCTCCACAAGATGGGGGTGCCCCTGGTATTCTTTGCCCGCTGCTGTCTGGAGGATAAGTTCTCTCAGGTGGTGGGAAATGGTGATGTGGCGGCTCAGGAGGCCACCCAGCACATGATAGAAACCGGTTCGCGCCGTGTGGCTTTCATCGGTGGTCCTAACCACCTAGATATGGTGCGCCGCCGCAAGCACGGTTATCTCGAAGCGCTCCGCGAGAACCGCATCCCTATCGACCGCGACCTGGTAGTATGCGACAAGATAGACTTCGATGTGGCGCGCAATGCCACGCTCCGACTCCTGGAAGGTGAGAATCCGCCTGATGCCATCCTCGCCTTCAATGATATCATCACCTATGCAGCCTTCGATGCCATCAAGTCGAAAGGTCTGCGCATTCCGGAAGATGTGGCTATCATCGGATTCACCGATGGGGATACAGCCGCCTTCGTAACCCCTCGCCTCACCGCCATCATGGACCAGGCACACGTGCAGGGCACCAAAGCCTGCCAGCTCCTGATGAAGAGCATCAATGGTGATGAGAAGATCTACAAGGAGGTGGTACCGATGATACTCAAGATACGTGAAAGTTCTGAAAAGAATCTCGTGAAGAAATAGACTATTATAACAATTTTATAAACTCTAAAAAAACAAACTAAATGAAACCAACAAAGACATTATTTGTTACGGCTGCATTGATTCTGGGCACTATGGGTGCCCAGGCAGCTGATTTTGTCAAAAATGGTAATTACCTTACCGTACAGTTGAAACAGCATCAGAACTATGGTCCGTCGCAAATCCGCCTCCAGGTGGTCAACGACCGCATCATCCGTGTGCAGGCTACGGCGGAGCAGAGCTTCCGCAGCAAGCAGAGTCTCATCATCGTGCCTCAGAACTCCAAGGCGAAATATAAGGTAGAGGAGCAGGGCGATGACCTCATCATCACCACCGCTGCCATGCGTGCCGTGCTGAATGAGGCTACCGGACAGATTACCTTCTACGATCTCAAGGATCAGGTACTGTTGAAAGAGGTGGCACAGGGCGGAAAGACCTTCAAGCCATTCACCGTGCCCGACCGTGAAATCGGTGTGGATATCGCCAAGGTGCCTGAAGCACAGAAGCACGGATGGTCGTGGCGTGCCCTCTTCGATTCGCCAGACAATGAAGCCTTCTATGGTCTCGGTCAGCACCAGAGCGAGGAACTCAACATGAAGGGCAAGAACGAGGACCTCTTCCAGTATAACACCAAGGTGAGTGTGCCTTTCGTCATCTCCAACAAGAACTACGGCATCCTCTGGGATTCTTACTCTTTTTGCCGCTGGGGTAATCCTGACGATTATCTCCAGTTGAACCGTGCCTTCAAGCTCTATGATAAGGACGGAAAGGAAGGTCAGCTCACCGGTACCTACGTGGATAAGAACGGACAGAAGATCGTTCGTGGCGAGGACAGCATCTATTTCGAATATGCCATGCCTGAGACTTCTGAAATCTGCAACAAGACTGATAAGGGCGGTATCCAGAACCTGCCGAAGGGCTTTGCCCTGAATGGTTCCAAGGTGGTTTACGAGGGATATGTAGAGGCGCCAACCAGCAGCTTCTATCAGTTTATCCTCTACTATGCCGGCTATATGAAGATCTATATCGATGGCAAGCTGGTGGTGCCTGAGCGCTGGCGTACCGCCTGGAATCCGAATTCCTATAAGTTTGAGACTGCCATCCCGAAGGGCAAGAAGACCCCTATCCGCATCGAATGGCAGCCGGATGGCGATGTTTCCTACTGCGGTCTCCGTGTGGCAGCCCCACGTTCTGAGGCTGAGAAGAACCAGCTGAGCATCTGGAGCGAGATGTCGCCGGATATGGATTACTACTTCATCGCCGGAAAGGATATGGACGAGGTGATCTCGGGCTATCGCACCCTTACCGGCAAGGCTCCGGTATATCCTAAGTGGGTGCTCGGTTTCTGGCAGAGCCGTGAGCGCTATCAGAGCAGCAAGGATATCGAGGAGAATATGAAGAAGTTCCGCGATCTGAAGATTCCGGTGGATAACATCGTACAGGACTGGAACTACTGGAAGCTGGATTCATGGGGAAGCCATGAGTTTGAGGCGGCTCGCTATCCGAACCCTCAGGCGATGCTCGACAGCGTGCACGCCCTGCATGGAAGATTCATGATTTCGGTTTGGCCGAAGTTCTATGATACCGTAAAGAATTACAAGGAACTGGATACCAAGGGCTGGATGTATCACCAGGCTATCAAGGATGATATCCACGACTGGCTCGGTTTCCGCGGCTCCTTCTATGATGCCTACGATGCCGGAGCCAGAAAGATGTTCTGGCGACAGATGGATGAGAATCTCTATACCAAGTATAAGTTCGGTGTCGATGCCTGGTGGATGGATGCATCAGAACCAAACGTTCGCGACTGCACCCCGATGTGGTACCGTAAGGCACTTTCGGGTCCTACTGCCCTGGGCACATCTACCGAGTATTTCAATGCCTACAGCATCGTGAATGCCGATGCCATCTATAATGGTCAGCGTAGCGTGAACCCTAACCAGCGTGTCTTCCTCTTGACCCGTTCCGGTTTTGCAGGCGAGCAGCGCTACAGCACCGCTACCTGGTCGGGCGATATTGCTACCCGCTGGGAGGATATGCGTGCGCAGATGACTGCCGGACTGAACTATTCGATGGCTGGACTTCCTTTCTGGGGAATGGACCAGGGTGGTTTCTGTGTAGAAAACCGCTATGTGGCTGCCCAGCAGGAGTTCGACAAGAATGGTACCGAGAATGCCGATCTTAAGGAATGGAGAGAGCTGCAGGCTCGCTGGAACCAGTTCGGTTGTTTCGTTCCGATCTATCGTGCCCACGGTCAGTGGCCATTGCGTGAGGTGTGGAACATCGCTCCAGCCGATCATCCTGCCTACAAGACCATCGTAGCCTACGACAAGCTCCGCTATCGCCTGATGCCTTACCTCTACAGTATGGCGGGTATGGTTCATCTCAAGGATTACACCATGATGCGTGGACTGGTGATGGATTTCAATGGCGATGAGAAGGTTTTGGATATCAAGGACCAGTGGATGTTCGGTTCTGCCCTGATGGCTTGTCCGGTGGGTGAGTATCAGAAGTATTCACGTAATGTCTATCTGCCTAAGCAGAAGGGCTGGTACGATTTCTATACCGGAGAATATCATGCAGGCGGTCAGACCATCGTGGCAGATGCGCCATACGATAAGATTCCTGTCTTCATCCCAGAGGGTGCCATCCTTCCGATAGGTCCTGAGATGCAGTGGAGTGACGAGAAGAAGCCGGAGCTGATCGACCTCTATGTCTATGCCGGCAAGGATGGCTCTTATACCTTGTACGAGGATGAGGGCACAAACTATAACTACGAGAAGGGCAAGTATGCAGTGATTGATTTTAAGTATGATGATGCCCGTAAGCAGGTTACCATCGGTGCCCGCAAGGGTAGTTTCGACGGCATGCTCCAGAAGCGCCGCTTCAACATCATCCTGGTGGATCAGAAGAAGCAGCAGGGTGTGAATCTCGCCAAGTCGCCTAAGGGCAAGGTTGTGAAGTATTCCGGCCAGGCAATTACTGTAAAATTGAAGTAGTCTAATCTCCCACAGATGACACAGATTTCACAGATTTTTTTATATTCTCAGAAAAGATGAATTTGTGTAAATCTGTGCTATCTGTGAGATTTTTTATATTGATAGGAATGAACAGGAAAACATTATTGGGCGTAGTTTTGATGAGTGGGCTTTTCGCTCATCCGTTGAGCGCCCGCGAACATCAGTCTTTTGATAAAGACTGGCTTTTCGTTTTGGCTGATAGTGCCGGTATGCAGAATTCGGAGTATTCCGACGGGCATTGGCGCCGCCTGAATCTCCCTCACGATTGGGAGATAGAGGGCGATTTCTCTCCATCGAATCCTTCGGGAGCCAGCGGTGGTGCTCTTCCGGGCGGCATCGGATGGTATCGCAAGCACTTCTCTCTTTCGCCAGACGAGAAGTACGACCGCTTCACCATCACCTTCGATGGCGTGTATATGAACTCTACCGTCTATATCAACGGCCACAAGCTCGGCACCCGTCCTTACGGCTACAGCACCTTCGAGTACGATCTTACACCTTATATATATAAGAAGGGTGATAACGTCATCGCCGTGAAGGTGGATAACAGCGACCAGCCCAACAGCCGCTGGTATTCGGGCTGCGGCATCTACCGCCACGTGTGGCTCACCAAGACCCTGAAGGAGGCATATATCCCGCAGTGGGATCAGTATGTGGCTACCACGCCGAAGGGGGATGTCAAGGTGAAGGTGGATTTCCATGCCGATGGCAGCAGGATGAAACTCTCCATCCGCAATACCATCTACGATGCGGCTGGCAAGGTGGTGGCAAGGAGCCAGGGCAACCAGAGCCAGCAGCTCAAGGTAAGGAAACCGCATCTCTGGTCTATCGGCAAGGGCTATCTCTATACCGTGAAGAGCGAACTGGTGGTGAATGGCAAGGTGGTAGATACTGCCACTACGCAGACCGCCTTCCGTGATGTGAGGTTTGATGCCCGGAAGGGTTTCTTTCTCAATGGCGAGAATATGAAGATCAATGGCGTGTGCGAGCATCACGATTTCGGATGTCTCGGTGCCGCCCTCAACGAGGATGCGCTTCATCGCAAGCTCACCATTCTCAGGGATATGGGCGTGAATGCCATCCGAAGCAGTCATAATCCTCCGGCTCCCGAACTCCTGAACATGTGTGATTCCATGGGAATCATGGTGATGGACGAGAGCTTTGATATGTGGCGCCGCAAGAAGTCGAATGGCGATTATGCCCGCTTCTTCGATGAATGGCACCTGCGTGATCTCTCTGATCTGGTAAAGCGTGACAGGAATCATCCTTGCATCATCATGTGGAGCATCGGCAACGAGGTGCTCGAACAGTGGTCGGATGCCGCTGCCGATACCTTGAGTCTGGAGCAGGCGAATCTCATCCTGAATGCGGGTCATGATGCCTCTACCTTGTCGCATGGCGATGAACTCAGCGTGAATTCTCTTCTCACCCGTCATCTGGCTGATATCGTGAAGAAGTATGATCCGTGGGGCGCCCGTCCGGTTACTGCCGGATGCAACGAGCCTGATCCGAAGAATCATCTCTTCAAGAGCGGTGCCATCGATGTCATCGGATTCAATTATCATCATCAGTGGGTGAAGGATGTTCCTAGAAACTTCCCGGACAAACCGTTCATCTTCTCCGAGAGTGTTTCGGCACTCCAGACGCGCGGTTATTACCGGATGCCGAGCGACAGCATCTATACGGCTCCGGTGGAGTGGTGGCTGCCATATACCGATCCATCCTTCAAGTGTTCGGCGTATGACAATATGCATGCCTCCTGGAGCAGTACGCACGAGGAGACCTGGGATGTGGTGAAGCACAATGATTTCGTGGGCGGACAGTTTATCTGGACCGGTTTCGATTATATCGGCGAACCGACGCCGTATGCCTATCCAGCCCGCAGCAGTTATTTTGGCATCATCGACCTGGCTGGTCTTCCTAAGGACAGCTATTATATGTATCAGAGTGAGTGGACGAAGAAGCCTGTTCTCCATCTCTTCCCTCACTGGAACTGGCTTCCGGGTCAGCAGATAGATATGTGGTGCTATTACAATCAGGCAGATGAGGTAGAGCTGTTCATTAATGGCAAGAGCCAGGGCATCCGGAAAAAGAAGGTGCATGGAGAGGGGAATGGCGCCGCCAATGCTGCCGTCTTTGATCGCAGCACAGAGTACCACGTGATGTGGCGGGTAACTTTCGAGCCGGGCGAAGTAAAGGTAGTAGCGAGAAAGCAAGGCAGGGAGATATCATCCCAGACCATCAAGACAGCCGGTCCTCCTCATCATCTCGTCTTGAAGAAGACCTATCAGAACACCCTTGCATCTGCTGCTCAAACCCCGTCAGGCGTTCCTGCGGATTTGCAATCGGGCACCCCGTCAGGCGTTCCTGCGGATTTTCAATCCGCAGTCAAAAAAGGTTCGACCTCTGTCCCTGGGGATTTGCAATCCCCATCATCCCCTACAACCTTCGTAGAAGTAAATGTAGTAGATAAGGATGGCAATCTCTGCCCGAATGCCGAGAACGAGATTTATTTCTCTTCTTCCGCCGAAATCCTGGGCACAGATAACGGCAATCAAACCTCCCTGGAGCGTTTCACCGATCCAAAGAGAAAAGCATTCTTTGGCAAGTGCATCATCGTCTTGCGAGGTCACGGCACGCTCCGTGCCGAATCCATAGATTTGCAACAAGCTACCATCCAATTATAAAAACAAAAAAAGCATGCCAAAGTCATTTCGACTTTGGCATGCTCATTTAAGTTACATACAGCTCGTCACGCCCAGAGAGGCGGCTCATTTAAGTTACATACAGCTCGTCACGCCCAGAGAGGCGGCAATAGCGGTCAAGATAGATAATACTATCTGAAAAACAGTTTTCCAAGTTTCTTTCTTCATACGCAGTTTTTTTAGTGATTAATGGTTATTGATTAGTGATAATTCCGTTAGGCGTTTCGGCGGATTTGCAATCCGCCGTTAAAAAACGTCCTAA